>CAYNAN010000055.1:0-15907 GCA_964395085.1 uncultured Synergistaceae bacterium | reverse complement strand
GCTGGACGTGGTGAACTCTCAGGTGCTGATACTTCAGGCTGCGTCGGAGGTCTGTCGGTTCTTGCCTGAGAGCTTGACCGATAGAGGCTATCCTCTCGCCCTTCTCCAATCACCGGCGGTCTTGACGGCGGTACCCCTTCCAACGAGCAAAGCAACTGTTCCGCAAAGGACTCTGGTTCCTCAAGGAGTGTCGGTCTATCTGTGGGAGGCCGCTCCTTTCCTGGACAGCAATACCAGAGGAGCTGAGCTGGAGAGGATGAAGCAAGAGGGGTTTTCCAGGATGTTGATGTCATTCAACGCCCAGGAGGTCAGGGCAATAAGGGACGGAACCCTTAGGGCCTCCTTGGACGCGCTTTTGAGCAGGGCGTCGGAGTTAGGTATAACCGTGGACCTTCTTCTGGGGGATCCAGCCTGGATATTGCCCGACCATCGCCTGGAGCTGGTAAGGCTGGTTCAGGCTCTGTCCCCCTTCCCCTTCAGAGGGCTTCATCTGGATCTGGAGCCCGACTCTCTGCCTGATTCGTCGGGCAGGAGGACCTACCTTGCGGGGGAGCTGATCCGCACCCTGGAGGCCGTCAAGGCTAGGACGACCCTTCCCATCTCAATCTCAGCCCACCCAAGGTACTTCGAGGGAGAGCTGGGGGCCGTGCTGGGAGAGGGCCTGGAGGGACTGGACCTGGAGGAGGTCGCACTTATGATCTACTCCACCGATAGGGATAACGTAGTTCGTAGAATGGGAGCTATTTTAGCGGCATATCCGGGGATAAACTTCTCACTGGCTCAGAGCATAGAGCCAATACTGTCCCCTAAAGAAAGCTATTACTCCGCCGGGAGATCGGCCCTCTGGAACAGGATAAGATATTACGACCTCACCTTTGACGCTGCAAACTACATGGGCTCCGTCGTCCAGGCCTGGAAGAACTACAAGGAGGCTAAAAAATGAGGGTCAGATACTCTCAATCCGAGTCCAAAGACCCTCTACAGGATCGAGGGGTCAAGATTCCCTACGCTCCCGCCAAGAGGGTCTTTCCCAAGTGGCGGTGGTATCTGGTTGTCCTCATAGTCTCCAGTCCTCTTTGGTTTTTCCTGGCTAAGGTGGGGTTGGGGCTTGTATGGGTGACCTCTCCGGGGATTGTCTATATGGACAAGACGCCGATAAACAGCCCCATGTCCGGTATTGTGTCCAAGATATACCTCAAGAGCGGCCAGAAGGTCGTCTCAGGGGACCCTCTGGCCAGAGTTATCGATCCAACCCTTGAGGTGAGGAAAAAGCCCCTCCTCGCGGAGAGGGATGCCATACTGAACAACCCAAGGCAGAAGATGTTCTCTGGGTCTGTCGGTGACTCCCTTGCCCTGGCCAAGAGGGTTTTCGAGAGGGAAAGACGCTATCTGGAGACCGTTCAACGTTTGTTCGATCTTGGTGCAGCCACCGTGGCCGATTTAAACGAGGCCAGAGGGCGGGTAGACCGAGCGGAGGCCGATCTTGCCAGGGCAAAGGCGGATATGGTTACCTCCTCTATACCGCCTGTGGAGTTCCGTGAAAGAAGGGTCCGGTTGATCCAGATAGAGGCTGAGCTGGAGGCGATGTCCGGCGTCATGGGAGACGCCGATCTGACCTCTCCCGTCTCCGGCACGATTCTGGAGGTTTTCGCGGTGGAGAACCAATCGATATCCCAAGGGGCACCTATCGCGGTTATCGCCGATCCTAAAGAGGTCTCCATACTGGCCTTTTTGGACCCTGAGGACCTAAGCCTCGCTGAAATGCACGAATCTGTGACAGTCGCTTTTCCCGGCAGGACCATGATAGAGGCCAGGGTCGACGGATTGCCCTCGATGGCTCAACCTACCCCATCGTCTCT
This sequence comes from uncultured Synergistaceae bacterium, assembly GCA_964395085.1. GTDB lineage: Bacteria > Synergistota > Synergistia > Synergistales > Dethiosulfovibrionaceae > Dethiosulfovibrio. The sequence goes on along the minus strand of CAYNAN010000055.1, from coordinate 14,048 downwards.
GTCCAGGCCTCTCACCGACGTTCGACAGGCGGTGAAGGTTACGTTGAGGGCCGTCGCTCCCATACCGGACATGTTTCTCGTGGAGGGGCTTCCTGTCACGGTCCACTGGGGATCCCGTTGGAGATGGATCGAGAGGTGGCTGCCTTGAGTGATTTCAGGATGGTCAGGTTTTTAGGGGATAACGGCACGGTTTTCCAATCTCAGAGCTGGATGACCGACTGTAGGTCCATAGAGGAGCTCCTGAACGCAGCGGGCTCCTCCAGCGCGGTGATCCTGGACGGCGATATGTCGAAAGAGACGGTTTTGACGGTTATTCAGAGGTTGAGGGGTGACCCTGCGAGCTGCTTTAAACCCATATTTTGTTCTAGCTCGGTGGACGAGAGCCTTGTGTACCTGACCGATGGATCGGTAGAATCTATGGATAAGGCCAGAGCGCAGGCCCTCGAGATGGAGAGGCTCTCGGAGGAAATCGACCTGGACAGCCTCAAAGACAGCAGGGACTTTCGCCTTCTGGCCTATCTGGTCTCCCGACCTAAGGGACTGAACCCCGTGCTCAGGCCCTTTACCCACGATGTCTACGGATTCCCCATGGCTGACATGATAGGGGGCGGGGAGGACTCGGTCCAGTGGCTTAAGAACCTCAGAGACAGAGGGGTCCTGACCCTCGGATCGCTGGTGGACAGGATAAGGCTCTGCCCGAAATGCAGCTGTACCCATCTGAACTACATCGACGTGTGTCCAAGCTGTGGGAGCATAGATATAGCCCCTAAAGAGTTCATCCACTGCTTTACCTGCGGCAGGGTAGGGCCGGAGGAGGATTTTCTTCAGGAGTCGGGATACCGCTGCCCCTTCTGTAGTACCCACCTTCGTCATCTGGGATCGGATTACGACCATCCCCTTGAGAGCTTCGTCTGCAACGACTGCGGTCATCGCTTTGTCGAGGCCGACGTGGTGGTCGACTGCTTCTGTTGTCGGGCCCGATCGAAGACCGACGAGCTTCTGGTGGAGGCCATAAGAGTCTTTAGGATATCGGAGAAGGGAAAGACCGCTGCCAGAACGGGGTCCATAGAGGACGTCTACGCCCTTCTGGATCGGCTTAACTACGTGGTTCCCTCCTACTTCGATCAGCTTCTCGACTGGATGATCCTCCTGAACAGGAGATATCCCGACGAGGTCTTTTCGCTCCTGGGGGTGCGTTTTGCCAACCTGGACCGGATATCCGATTTCATAGGCAGGCAGAGGACAACCCAGATGATGGACGCCATAGCTGGAAGGCTGAGAGGCCTCATAAGGACCACCGACGTCTCCACCAGGACCGGTACAGGTCTTCTCTGGCTGCTCCTTCCCAGGACGGACGCGGAAGGTGCCTCGGTGCTGGAGGGCAGGATACTGGAACTGGCGGATATGGTCGATGTATCCATAAAGCCCGACCTGCGATCCATAAGGATAACCGCGCCGGAGGATATTCAGGATGGGGCCAGGGCCAACAACCTGATGACCCGCCTCACAGGGGAGCTCGAGGGCTGATGCCAGAGCCACTTTTAATGATAGTCTCCATGGTCCTGGAGTCTCCACTGTCGTCGGGGACTTGGGAGATACTGCTAAAGTTCATCCCCTTCGTACTGTTTCTGGAGATGCCGGTCTATCTCCTGATACTGATGGGAGTCCTGAAACATAGCCTCATAAGGATGGATCAGGTAAAATGGCGGGAGGACTATTACCCTTCTGTCTCATGCCTTGTGACCTGCTACAGCGAGGGAGACGACGTAAAACAGACCATAAGGTCCCTGGCGAGGCAGATATACCCCGGGATGATACAGATAGTCCCTATAGTGGACGGTGCGACAGTCAACAAAAACACCTACGCAGCCGCCCTCTCCATGGGAAAAGAGGTGGAACGTCTCCCAAAGAGGGAGCTGAAGGTCATTCCTAAGTGGCAAAGAGGGGGGAGGGTCTCGGCCCTCAACGCAGGCATGAACTTCGTCTATGGCGAGATAGTCATGTCCCTGGACGGGGATACCTCCTTCGACAACGATATGGTGGAGAAGGCCACAAGACACTTCAGGGATCCCTCTGTGGCGGCGGTCTCAGGCTGTCTAAGGGTCAGAAACTACAAAAAATCGTTGGTGACCAGGCTTCAGGCCATAGAGTATTTCTTCTCGATCCAATCCGCCAAGACGGGCCTCAGTGCCTTCGGTATAATCAACAACATATCCGGCGCCTTTGGGGTATTCCGGCGGTCCGTCCTGGAGCTTATAGGAGGATGGGACGCTGGAACCGCCGAGGACCTGGATATCACTCTGAGGATAAAGAACTACATAGGTCGATACGGAAAGTTTAAAATCGTTTTCGACCCAGAGGCCATGGGTTTTACCGATGCCCCCGATACCTTCAAGGATTTCTTCAAGCAGAGGCTGAGATGGGACGGAGACCTATCCTTTCTGTATTTTAGAAAACACTGGAGGAGCTTTTCTGCGAGGCTTGTGGGGCTGAAAAACTTCGTGGCCCTGCTGTGGACGGGGCTTCTGTTCCAGATAGTTATGCCTGTTGTCATATTGGCCTACACAGCCTATCTGTTTATCGCATTCCCTTTTAGCTTTGTGTTGTGGATTCTGACTTTAGTGTATGTGTTCTATTTAGTCCTCACCTCGGTGTTTTTCCTGCTTTTTGTGGCACTCCTCTCCGAAAGGCCCACTCAGGATCTGTCTTTGGTACCCTGGTTGCCTTTCATGCCTCTCTTTGCCTTCGCCACCAGGGTCTACGGTGCCTTCGCAGCCTCCTGGGAGATCTTCGGCAGAGGACACAGGGACAGCAACATGGCCCCGTGGTGGGTTCTTAAAAAGAGTAAATTTTAAAAAAAGCCTACGGGCCTATGAAAGGATTAATAATGGCAGACTTGGATATAATACAGCCTAGGCTGGCGGTCCTCATAGACGCCGACAACGCAAGGCCCTCTATAACGGAGCCGTTGCTTGCGGAGGTGGCTAAATACGGTATAGCCAGCGTGAAGAGGATATACGGAGACTGGACCACCCCCAACTTGGCGGGGTGGAAGAGCGTGCTTTTGGAGCACTCGATTCAGCCTATACAACAATTTAGATATACGGTGGGTAAAAACGCCACCGACAGCGCCATGATAATAGACGCTATGGACCTGCTCTTTACAGACCATTTTGACGGGTTCTGTCTTGTCTCCAGCGACAGCGATTTCACTCGTCTTGCGGCCAGGATTAGAGAAGCTGGGCTTATGGTCTATGGCTTTGGGGAAAAAAAGACGCCTAAGCCCTTTGTCTCAGCCTGCGATAAGTTTATATACACCGAGGTCATAACGGTTAAAGAAGATGCTCAGCCAGCCATAAGAAGAAAGACATCTGAAGAGCTGAAAAATGATATTCAGCTGGTAAGCCTTCTTCGTTCAGCTTTGGAGGCGGCCTCTGACGACACAGGATGGGCCCAACTGGGGACGGTAGGAAGCAATATAGCGAAACAGTCTCCCGAGTTCGACCCCAGAAACTATGGATACGGCAAGTTAGGTGAGCTGGCCTCGGCCATAGGGATATTCGAGGTGGATGAGAGGGTTCAGAGCGACGGCCACTCCAGGGTCATCTATATACGCAATCTCCCGAAGGATGTAAAGACAAAGCCCGTTAGAAAACCGAGGAGAAGAAAATAAAAGGCGAGGCTTTATTTCCCGGGAAATAGGTAGCTCTTAGGCTTGAGTTAGGAGGGGTATAGTTGAGATTCGTCACTTTCAGAAAAGAAGGTGTGACGGGGGTAGGGGTTAGCCTCCATGACGATCGTGTCCTTGACGTTCGGTCCGTCCTTGGGGGAACATCTCCATCGGATATGCGGTCGTTTATAGAGGGGTTTTCGGACCGCCATATGAACCTTCTGGCTTCTGCGGTGTCCCAACCGGAAGGATATGCGACCTACTCAGTATCGGAGATCAGGATCTGTGCCCCTTTGGAGAGGCCGATTCACGATATCCTGTGCGTTGGGGTTAACTATCTGGACCATCTAAAGGAGACCAAGGACACGGTGAAGGGATTTAAAGAGGCTACCGCCCCGGTGTACTTCTCCAAAAGGGCCATCTCCATACTGGGATCCGAAGAGGCTATAGAGCTCAGGGACGACCTGGATGAAAAACTGGACTACGAGGTGGAGTTGGCGGTCATAATGGGGAAAAGGGGAAAGGATATCCCCAAAGAGGAGGTGGAGGACTATATATTTGGATACTCGGTTTTCAACGACATCTCCTCAAGAGCCCTTCAGAAGAGGCACGGTCAGTGGTTTAGGGGCAAGAGCCTGGATACCTATACCGCCATGGGGCCAGCCATACTCCATAAGTCGGCTCTTCCGTTTCCGATAAAGGTGGACGTGAAAAGCTACGTCAACGACGAGCTCCGCCAGAGCTCCAACACCGAGCTGATGATAACCGACATACCATCCCTGATCTCCGACCTCTCCAACGGCATGACTTTGGAGCCAGGGGATATTATAGCCACAGGGACCCCCGCCGGGGTCGGTATGGGATTCTCGCCGCCTAAATATCTCAAAAGAGGCGATGTGGTGATCTGTGAGATTCCCTCCATCGGCCGATTGGCGAACAAGGTGATGTAAAAAAAGGAGCTCGGAAGCAAACGCTTCCGAGCTCCTTTTTTACTGTCCTAACAGCTTCAGAACGTGGTTTGGCTGTTGATTTGCCTGGGCGGACATGGAAAATCCGGCCTGAAGGAGGATATTCAGCTTGGTGAACTCCATCATTTCCTTTGCCATATCCGCGTCTATGATCCTCGACCTAGCCGATGTCAGGTTGACCGATGCTACGTCCAGGTTTGTTATGGTGTGCTCCAACCTGTTTATCTGGGCACCTATGGTGGATCTCTGGGATGAGACCTTGTGTATCGCGTTGTCCAACTTGGTTATGCTTCTCGCAGCGCTTAACCTGGTCCTGACGTCGATATCCTCTATATCCAGAGCCCTGGCTGAGATATCTCCAAGCTGGATATCCATGTCCTCTCCTTCGTTGGCCCCTATCTGCATCTGTGCAGTGCTGTCCACTAGATGGACATACTGCTCAAAGACGGAGGACCGAATCGCCTCGAAGGAGCCCCTTTCTCCGTTATATCTGATCTGGTTGATACCGATGTCTCCCGAGATATCCAGGGCTATGCCGTCGCTGATGATTCCGTTGATCCGCGATCCCGCCTGGACTTTTGTGCCGGTAGAGACGGTTTTACCGTTATGGGCGTCGTTTATGGTCAGCCTGAAACTGGCTTCCTCCGCCTCTTGGATGGTGGCAAAACCGAGTGCCTTCATGAGGTCTTCGCTACCGTAGAAGTTGAGCTGTTTCTCAGCACCAGGCAACACCGAGTGGGCTAAAAATGTCCCTACGACCGACTCGTTCGAGCTCTCCCCTGGAAGTTTGTTGACGAACTGGAATATATCGTTTTGATCCTTCTTGCTCATCAGACCAGGCCTGTATCCATTGGGAAGAACGTCCTTTTCGTCCCTCAGCTGGCCGTCGCTTTGCATCAGCAGGTTTAACCATACCTGTTCCGAGATGTCCTCTGCCATCTCACCCATCTCTAAGGATGAGCCGATGTTTATCGCCGTCTCTCTCTCCCCCTGACGGACCTTTAGCATCTCGGTGTCTCCGTCCAATATGAATCGCCCGTTGGCATCGTAAAATTGAGCGATATCCCTGACCCTGCTGTAGTAGTGGGCCGTCCCGGCGTCCATACCCTGCTTATATAGAATCTCAAAGCTCAGAGCATCGTCAACTGTGTCGTCCAAGTTCGGATGATAGTCGTCGAACATCAGCGTCATCTTGCCATCCATGACCTGGTCCTTGTAGAAGTTGTCGCTGTCGGGCCTTGCAAGGTTGTTGGAAAGCTGGTATATGCCCAGGTCCACCTTGGAGTTGTCCAGTATCCCGTCGTCGAAGCGAAAGGCGTGGGGCATGTTTGTCCCTCGGTTGTCGGAGAAAAGGTCAATCTCGTCGACGTCGGACTGAAACGCTGGATCGTTCTGCTGGATGTCCTCGCTCAGCCCGTCTTTAAATCCGCTTGCGGTGAGAGATAGTGTAAATCGGTCCCCCTCCGACCAGTTCTCGAAGTCCCCTAGCGTGAACTCGTCGAAGAACAGGCCGCCGAACTCGGAGTCTCTGAAGAGTATGACCGGATTGTTGACCTCCGCTGGCAGGATCGGGGGTTGGACTGAAGAGTCCTTAGCCGTGTTGGGGCCGCAGTTCAAGCCGTATTCCTTCTCCTCGACGTACCAGTCGTTGCCCTCTCTGTCGATTACGTGTCCCTGTATCCTGAACTTTACGACCTGATCCTCGGTCTCTATGACGTCAAAAATTAAAGATCCATTGAATTTATTGTAATCTTCAAGGCCTGCCTCGTTAAGAGGTCCGTAGGTTCCGTCTGTTCTCTTGCCGTAGGTGTAGTTGGAGTATCCCACTCCACCTATAAAGTCCTTCAGGTCCTTAGTCTCGCCCTTCTCCATCTTGTCGAAGTAGGCGCTGGTCACAAGGGCTCCTGCGGATGGTTTTGTATCGCCTTGGTAGTTGATCTCCGCCCTTATCCGGTTTGACGTAGCCTCGGTCCCATCCGGTTCTCCCACAGTGCTGCCGGCCGTGAATCCTCCTCCCTCGACCTGGAGGATGAGGGTCCCGTTGTAATAGCCCAAGCCTGGGATGTCGCTGCTCCCATTTAAAGGGTCTATGTAGTATCCCAGGAGGTTTAGGTTTTTGCCGTTCTCCGCTCCGTTGGCGAGCCTGTATTGGGCTAGGGCTCCCCAGTTGCCAGGGTTGTTCTGACGGTACGGATCTCCGTCCACCGCTATATTCGCTGTGGACTGGAAGTTGGCCACGTTTGCCGGGGCCCCGTTCAGGGCGTCCAGCTTTGCCGCTGCGGCCACGTTGATGACGAACTTATCTCCCGTCTTCAGGTTCCCCGTGTCTATCTGGAGGTTGGTGAAATGGACGCCGTGCAACGTTATGTCCGTTCCGGCTGAAAGGCTGGCGAACTCCGCCGCGGTCAGCTCATAAGGCGTCGTGTCCGCTGCGGCAGGGATATCAGTCCCAGCCCGATCGAAGCCCTTTGCCCTCACCGATAACACGCCGTTATCGTACTCGAACATCATGGATGCATTGATATCGTTCTGCCTGTACACCTCGGCGTTGGATATCATGCTGGCCGGGGTGCCTCCGTTGCCGAAGTAGTAGGTGCTGTCTCCGGCGTAGTAGGAATGGGAATACCATGAATCCACGCTGGCGGTGTTGTCCCAGTATGTCCCAGCGCTCGCCCTCTCCCCGTATATGAAGGAGGTGTCCGAGTCTACTAGCCCGAAATCGACGTTGTGGGCCAGACTGGCGGATCCTCCTATGCCTGCGGCAGACCTTACTAGCTGGTTGATAGCTATGGACTGGTTGTCCAGCGTCCCGTCGGCGAAGGCGTAGGTGATGCCGTTGGTTACGCCGTTGTTGTTGCCAGGATCGGAGTACAGTCCGTCGTAAAGGGTGAGATCGATGTTATCGCTTGCACCTGCTACTTGGGCTCTGGTGAAGGTCATCCATGAGTCGTTAGCCGACAGGTCCGACGCGTGAACGTCGCCGTCGTCGATGGAGAAGCTGTCGTAGGAGAACCCCGCTATGCCCATCGCTGCTGTCACCGCGTTGGCGTTTTCCGTTGAGGTCCCGCTGCCGAAACCGCCCTCCCATACCGTCGCGGAGGCTGTGCCGTTAACCCTAGCCGCGTTGGAGGCTCTGTTCCCATCCCAGGTCATCTGCACGGTCATCCTGTCGTGGGCCTGGAGGGTCTGAGAGTTGGCGACAGATCCGTTACCGCTCTGAGTGGAGGACCAGATGGGACCGGCCGACTCGAACAGCTTCCTGTTTGCGTCCACCACGTTCCCTTGGTCAACCCCTGCTTGGGTCATGGATATCCTGCGTCGGTTGGCGCCTGTGGTAACGTTTGTTATGGACATACGACCGTAATGTTGAGGAGTGACGTGCTCCGGCTGGGTCAGCCAGGCGGTGGAGAATCTGGCATCGCCGTCTATGGCGGCGTAGGCCTCCTCCATGTTCATTCCTGTCACGGCTATGGTCGACGTCCTGTCGTAATCGAGGGCGTTTCCGTCGTCGTTGACTCCTCTGTCGGTAGTTATAGCTCCTCCCCATACCTCCGCCAATGAGCCGTCGGAACCGGCAGTGATGTCTATTTTGTATCCCGAGTTCAGGCCGTTGGAGAGGCGAAGGGTCCTGTTTTGGGCTCCGGCGACGGTGGAGAAGGGATTCAGGCCGTTGTTGCCGCTTAGCACGTCGGCTCCCAAGGCTGTGTTGATCCCGGTGTTCAGAGCAGACACAATATCCAGAGCGTCTCGGTCCCCGACGTTTATGACCACGTCGTGGTTAACGTAGACCTTGTTGCCGGTGTTGGCGAGAAGGTTGCCCCTGTTGATGGTCATCGTGCCGGGAGCGTAGTTGCCCGTGACCAACTCGTTTATGGAGGTCCCGTTCAGGGATACCCGGTAGTTGGTGGCGTTCGCCATTGTGAGGCCGTGAAGGGATCCTGCCGTTGTGGTGGCAACTGTAAATCCCCCTCCTATGACGGCGTTTACCCCGTTTTGAAGGTTAGTGGCCATGGTGCTGAGGTTATCTCCGGTTGTGGCTATGGTATCGACCCTGTTGTGCCATACGCCGGTGGACGTGTGGTTTCCTCCTCCGTTTATGACGGAGTCCAGGGACAGCTCTCCAGCGACGTTGCCCGCCGTGGTTACCGTGACGTTGTAGTTCTGATGGCCGGTTATGACGACGTTACCCAAGGCCGCACCTCCTCCTGCCACAGCGGCGGAGAATGCACTTGACGGCGCGCCTGTTATGGTTGCAGCGATGTTCGCAAGGGTCATGTTGTTGAGGTTGCTCGAGAAGACCCTGTTATAATCCCTGGCGGTCCCGTCTAGGGTAGCGCCGTTGAGTATATTGCCGTTGAGTCCAAGGCCGTGGGCTCCGACCCCGTTTTCGGTTATAGCTAGAGCTCCCCCTGTGAGGTTCTGGAGCCTTATATATCTGGTATCTCCTGCCCCTTGTACCGACGCTGAAAATCCCGCTATGCCCGCTCCGTTGATAGCTACAGCTATGCCGTCCATGTCCATGCCACCGATGTTCACTACGGTTCCACCTATGTCGAGGTTGGCCCCTGCTAAGGTCCGGTAGTGGGAGGTCACGTTTACCGAGTTTCCAGCTCCGGAGGTGTAGTATGTTATCGTCGATGTCGTGTTGGTGCTGGACTGGTAGTCAAGGTTGACCGTCATAGCTGCGTTTTGGTGTGTGACGTACCTCTCGGTCAGGTTTATATCGCCCGCCATGAGGTCCCTACGGTCGGTGCCGGTGACGGCGTAATGGGTGAAGAGGTTTACACCGTTATTGGCGTTTGTTCCTATAGAGACGTCTCCGGCACCGCCTGTGGCGTTTACAGCTCCTCCTCCGCTAAGGTCGTTTCGATAGGTCAAGGAGGTCGAGGCAGCGCTGGTGGAGTTTGCGTCGATGCCGATCTGGGCGTCGAAGTTGGAGCCCGCCGCCCTGCTGCTCATGTTGACCCCGTTCACCACCCCTGCGGTGAGGGCTGCGTCGAAGTCGGCCATCATGGGAACCCTGTCGGACATCCTGACGTGGTATGTCCCAGGGGAGACTATGTTGGGCGTAGGCGAGACCTCAAGGGTTCCTCCTACACCTGCCGGATTGGAGATAACGTTGCCCTGGTAGTAGCGTATGCCGCCGAAGGGGATCTCGCGGGTCTCCAGCTTCCAGCTGCCCTCCACCATGTTCAATGCGGTCATCCCTGTGATTCCTGAGCTATTGGATATCTCCACGTTGTTCTGCATCGTGCCGTGTTTAAGGTAGAAGATGTTGCTTTTCTGGACGTTCTCCATCCCCTTGTTGACGGTGCTGAAGGTCAGCTTGTAGTTCCCAGCTGCCGACTTTACCTCTCCAAGGGCCCCTTTGGAAAGTAGGCTTCCCGACACGACGACGCCTATATCCGACGTGGAGGTGCTCCACAGGGCTGCCATGTTGCCGTTCAGTAGCTTTTTTTTGTTGAACTGGGTTTGGTTGGATATGTCGGTTATTTGCTGAGTTAGCTGATCGATCTCGTCCTGGATATGCTGCCTGTCCCCCGACGTGAGCACGTCGTTGGCAGATTGCACGGAGAGCTCTCTCATCCGTTGCAGCATCGAGTGGATCTCGTTCAGCCCTCCTTCCGCGGTCTGAAGCAAGGAGATGCTGTCTTGAGCGTTCAACGAAGCCCTGTCCAGCCCCTTGATCTGGGCCCTCATCTTCTCCGATATGGCAAGCCCTGCCGCGTCGTCGGCAGATGAGTTGACCCTAAGGCCCGATGCGAGACGACTGGTGACCTTTTCCAGCTTGTTTGTGGTTTTTGAAAGCGCGTTATGGGATATTAAGGACGCTACATTCGTGTAAATCTGCAACTCTTGCACCCCCAGATACAAGATGTCAGGCGACGAGGCCTCGACCTCCTGATGAAAATCTATATTTTTGTATAAGTTTTATCATCTGTCATCATGCTTGGCAACGAGACGAAGGCTCTGCCCTTATGGTTCGAAAGGCCCTGTATTATTTATAATAACAATCGGTGTAAAGACCAAAACCCATGCAGTTCTGTATCGGATATGTTAGCCTCTATATCAAGAACCTTTGGTTTTAGCGGCTCAGGTTCTCTTGGCTTGGTGGGGTTTTTTTGATATCATTCAGCTGATTTAACTCAACGGGTTGTTCTTTGGATGATCCTTATGTCGATGTTTGGAGGGAATATAATGAAGAAAATTTTATGTCTTTTTGCCGTATGTTCTATGTTCTTGTCTTTCGCATCTTCCGCTTTTGCGGAGAACGTGGATATCGTCGAGGTGATGACGGTTCGGGAGGTCTCAGATCTTCTTGTTGAGGAGGGGTATCGCCCGGAGATAGACGACGAGACCTCCTGCTCCTTCAAGATTCAGGGCTACAACGCTCAGATACTCATCTATAACGAGGGAGAGGCTCTACAGTTCCATGCCTCTTGGATCAACTCCGATGCGACTCTGGAGAACCTCAACCACTGGAACGAAAACTACCGTTTCGGAAGGGCCTACCTGGACGAGAAGGGAAATCCTCACCTGGAGGTAGACCTGGACCTAGCTGGCGGGGTGACCAAAGATAGGATCAAGGATTACATCAAGACCTGTCAGGATCTGCTGATTAACTTTGCTAAAGAGGCCATATAGATCGAAGTAGGAGGAAAAATGTCTGAGGTTCGCTTTTGGACTAGGGAGTGTCTTACAGGGGTTACTTTTATGACTGGATCCTACAGGAATACGCGTTTCTCAAGACATTCTCACTCTACCTATGCCTTTGGCGTGGTTCAATCTGGAGCCCTGGGATTTAGGTATCTCGGAGAGCCGTGTGTGGCGGTGTCAGGAGATATAAACACCGTTGTGCCTGGCGAGGTCCACGATGGATACTCCGCTTCCGATGAAGGCTGGAGCTATCGAATGGCTTACGTAGATTCCTCGGAGGTATCTAAAATATCCTCGGACGTCTGGGGCAGGGACCGTGGACTTCCGTTTATACCCCATGGTGTATTGAATGCGCCGGATCTATCGGCCCTTCTTGGCGAACTCCATTTGGGGTTAGAGGCAAGTTTATTGGATGATCTTTCCGCAGAGACTCTGTTGCTTACCTTTTTGGGAAATCTAGTGAGCCGTTTCGGGGAATACAGGGAAAGTCCACCTGTTTCGGCCCCCATAGATGCGGTTTGCCGGTTTATGAGGGAAAATCTGGAAAGAAACATCTCTCTTCAAGAGCTAGCGACGGTATCAGGGCTTAGCCGGTGGCATTTTCTCAGATCTTTTAAAAATAAAATTGGGTTGACTCCTCATGTCTATTTGTTTCAACTGAGGATTCGCAGGGCTGAAGAGCTCCTTCGTATCGGGCGTTCGCCCGTTTTAGTCGCTTTGGAGCTTGGCTTTGCCGATCAAAGCCATCTCACTAGATGCTTTAAGAGCTTTTTAGGCACGACCCCTGGCGCCTACCAAAGGGACTTCTTGCCTGCTTCCTACTGCCGTAGCAATTTTCTTCAATAACCCTCCATGACGTTCCTGTATAGTACATATAGGCAGCGAGAAATTAGGAGGTGTCCATGGAATGATCGATATTTCTGCGGAATGGCGCGAATCCTTCCCCAACGCCAGCTTTGGCGTTCTTTTGATGAAAAAGATCGCGAACTATCCTGTGTGCTCGGAACTATGCACGGTTAGGTCCGAGACGGAGAACGGCTTAAGAGCCCTCTACGGTGGCAAAACAAGGAAAGATCTGAAGGCTATGTCCCCTTTTGCCGAGTACGAGACGTATTTCAGGGGTTTTGGTCAAGGATATCCAGTGCTGGCGCAGGTTGAATCCGTGGCGATTAAACATAAGCCAATAATATCTCCTTCTGCCTTGGTAGGGGCGATGTTCATTATGGAGCTGAAGAATGGGCTCTTGACGGCGGGGCACGATTTTGATCTGCTGACGGAGCCCCTGACCCTTGATGTCGGTGGGGATAACGATTCTTATTTGGCCCTTGGAGGGCGAGATAGGAAGGTTCAAGATGGCGATATGTTGCTTCGGGATGGGAAGGGAATCCTCTCGTCTGTGATATATGGCCCTGACGACAGGACGTTTATATCCGAGAGCACTACCAGCGTCCTGTTCACCGTCTACGGGGTTCAAGGGATACAGGCTTCCTGTGTGTCCGATCACCTTAAGGATATCGAGGCTCTTGTGGGTCGGTTCTCCCCTGGCGCTAGCACATCTGTCTTGGAAGTCTATTAATAGAGAGGAAGGCCTAAGCAGGCCTTCCTCTCTATCTTTCGTCGAGGTATTCCTCTAAAATCCGACAGCATTCCGGGAAGTCCTCTCTACCAAGACCTACTCGGAAGTGATTCCCCTGAGCCCCGAACACCGACCCCGGGAGTATCATGAGGTTTTTTCTGTTAACCACGTCGGTGAAAAGCTCATCAGCTGGGGTATTTCCCCTCAGCTCTGGGAAAGCTATGGATCCGGCCATGGGAGGTATCCAACCGAAAAGATCCTGGTGTCTTCCGAAGAACTCCGATGCCACAGCGGTATTCTTCTCCACTATGTCCTGGCAGCGGCCTATGAGCTTGTCGCCGCACCTCAAGGCCAGTATGGACAGGGCCTCCGAAGGGGCTGAGCCGCATATGGTGGTGTAGTCTCTGAGGCCCGATATCTCCTTCATCATATCGCTGTCGGTACAGGCGATCCACCCCATCCTAAGACCTGGCAATCCGTATGACTTAGAGAGGCCAGACAGGCTGATCGCCTTCGGATATACCTCCGCCGCGGAGGGGAGACGTGTCCCAGGTGACGGCTCAAGCCCGCGGTACATTTCATCGGAAAACACCCATATCCCATTTTTAGCCGCGATCTCAAGTATCTGCCTAAACTCCCGCTCCGTCGGATGGAATCCCGTTGGATTGTGAGGAAAGTTTATGGCCAGCAGTTTCGTGTCGGGCCTTATCAGAGACGCCAGGAGATCCATGTCCAGCCTCCAGCTATCCCCATCCAGAACTATCGGCCAATCCGATATGGAGCACCCTATTGACCTGGGGATCTCCAGCAGGGACTGGTACAGGGGAGAAAGTGCGACGACGTTGTCTCCAGGCTCCAGCAGGGCGTTCATGGCCAGGAAGATCCCCTCCTCAGGGACCACCGTGATGAGGTTCTCCGGCGATATGCCCTGGTAGGTCTCCGATATTGCCTTGAGGAGATCGGGGTGTCCCTTGGGCTCGGTGTAGTGTAGCCTCAGATCGCTCCACGTCTCCATCCTCTCGTCCCCTGCCATGGTCATCAGCTCCGCGACGGTAATGGTCTCGCAGTCCGAGGCACTCATGACGTGTTTCACCGAGAACTCGTATTTTGCGAAATAACGTTCCAGATCAAACGGGCGAATCTTCAAAGGTATCACTCCTTTAGGTTTAAGGCTTTA
>CAYNAN010000054.1:15760-16184 GCA_964395085.1 uncultured Synergistaceae bacterium | reverse complement strand
CTCCGAGGCGGTTCGTACGTAACAGGCAGGTCGAAAATACGCCTGGGCGAGACAGGGCGCAGGGGGGACGGTCTCTCCGAGGATCAACGTTTTTAGAGATGCCCTATGCATAACTCAGTCCCTTATTCCTTTATTTTTCCCAGGAAGCGGAGTATTCCGTCCAATATGGTGAGAGGATGGGCAGGACAGCCCGGGATGAACAGGTCAACCTTGACGGGAAAATCCTCCCTGGACGAGGCGGTTACGGTGCAAGAACCTACCGCTATGACGAACTTGGGGTCCGGTATTGCCCGATAGGTCTCCTTAACCGCCTCTACCATATTGTTGGGAACCGGTCCTATCAGTATCATGCCGTCGCAGTGCCGGGGTGATGCGGCGTAGCTGATGCCGAAGCGGCTGAGATCCCATGCCAAGGTATTTAAGA
>CAYNAN010000054.1:0-15750 GCA_964395085.1 uncultured Synergistaceae bacterium | reverse complement strand
GTCCGCCTCGCAGGCCCCACAGCCTCCGGCGCTGACAACCCGTAGGGAGATAACCTTCCCATAGAGGGCGGCGGCTTTATCGTTGAAAGCGGAGGGAACCGAGCCATCACCGCAGGAGATAAGCCCCTCCCTCGAGGAGGACCCCATGCGATGATCGCTACCAAAGGACAACGCCTCGTTAGGGCAAGCCCTCTGGCACTCGCGACAAAAAAGGCACTTGCCGAGGTCGATGGTCAGCCTATCGACCTTCTCTATCGCGCCGAAGGGACAGGACTGGACACAGGGACCGGGACAGGCAGAGCAGACCGACTGGTCTATCAACGGCAGCCCGGCGAACCGATCGGGCAGGGCCGGGGGAGGACCGTCAGGATAGGTCATGGTCTTAAAACCCTGTCTTGCTCTAACCCGAAGGATATCGAAAAACATAAAATCGCCTCCAATCCCTACAGGTCGAAACCGCAGTAGGATAGGTTGAAGCTCTTGTTGCACAGGGGAAAGTCGGATATTCCTCTGTTCCTCATGGACATGGCGAGGCCGGTCCAGTTATGGAAGCTGGGATCAACTATTCGATAGTCCTCCACCAGCCCCAACTCGTCTGTGACTGCCACGTGGACTATCTCACCTCTCCATCCCTCGGTCATGGAGATAACCATAGAGGACGGCTCAGGTGCTCCAACTGGAGACATTATCGGAGAATCGGGCATGTCGGACAACAGCGACTCGATATAGTCAAAGGAATTCTCTATCTCCATCCACCTAACCCTGGCCCGAGACATAACGTCACCGCCCTTCTCCACCGCCATCTTCATGGGATAGGGTCGGTAGGACCAGTAGGGAAAGGAGTACCTAACGTCCCTGAGTGACCCACAGGCCCGCGCCGCAGGACCGACCAGTCCCAGGGACTCGCAATCCAGAGGGGACAGCATTCCGGTGTTCTCAAAACGAGCCATGACCGTCGGTGTGGTCCAGAGCAGGCCTATGGCGTCCCTGGCCTCGGAGCGAATCTTTGCCATCCGCTCGACAAGGGAGGAGGCTATACCTTTGTCGATATCCCAAAGCACCCCTCCTGGACGGAAAAGCCCCCTGGAGAAACGATTTCCGCACAACAAAGCCGTGAGGTTCAGCACGTCTCCCCTGATCCTGCCGCAGAACGAAGAGGTGGGCAGATAGCCCACGTCGCCTGCCATAGCCCCTAGGTCGCCGATGTGGCAGGCGATCCTCTCGAGTTCCTGAGCAATGCACCTCACCGCCCAGGCCTTCGGCTCCACCTCGCAGGAGGACAGGGCCTCTACAGCTCCACAGTAGGCCCCAGCGTGACAGGCTGCGCAGTCTCCTGAAACGGACTCGGCCACTATGGCCTGCCTTACCGATCTGGCCCCTGTAAAAACCCTCTCCAGCCCTCTATGCTGATACCCCAGGGATATCTCCAGGTGCAGGACTATCTCGCCGTGACACTGAAACCGAAAGTGCCCTGGCTCTATGACTCCAGCGTGGACCGGCCCAACCGCAACCTCGTGGACCTCCTCGCCCTGAACCTGGAAGAAGTCCATCTCGCCAATAGAGCTCCCTAGAGCTCCGTCTAGTGGAAACCTGACAGGTTTCAGCCAGGGGTGTCCCTCCGGGGTGGGGCCTCCCCTCTCGGCGATATCCCTCTCGAACAGATGAGCCTGAGGACATGATGGCGTCAGGGATCTGTAGGAATCCCCTTTGACCTCTCCCATAGCCACGGAGAGGGAACCCTTGGAGTCGTCTGCTAAAACGGCGCAGAGGGTCCGATTTTTGCGGTAAAAGAGGGATATCAGCCTCTCCCCCTGAATAGCCCCGTCGATAACCCAGTCCAAAAAGTCCTCCAGCGGGCGAACCGGAACCTGGGACAGAGGAAAAGCGACCATGTTTCTGGTTGAATGACAGTAAGACATCTACATCCCTCCGCCTATCACGGTAGCGGCGCTCTCTATGAGACGCCAAAGAGGGGCCGGAGTCCAGAGCCCAAGGACTAACACCGCTCCACACAGGACCATAGGGGGAAGATCAGCCCATACGACCTTCCTGCCCGACGGAACGTCCAGACCAGGCGGCACGTCGCCGAAGACCATGGATATAACCGCCCTCCACATACCGATAAAGACCATTGCTAGACCCAGAAGGAGAAGCCCCATCACGATCCACATGCCCTGAGACCCTAAGGACGACAGTATCATCATTTCGCTGAAAAAAGTCCCAAATGGAGGAAGACCGCATATGGACATAAAGCCCGCTATCCATATGGCTCCTGTCACAGGGGCCAGGCGTATCAGCCCTGATATTGAGGCTATGGCCTTCGTGTGATACAGGCTCAACACCGACCCAGCCACGAAGAACAGAGATCCCTTGGTCAGGGAGTTGTTAAGGGAGTGAAAAAGGCCGCCACTTCCGGCTCCTATCCCTATGGCTATGGCCAATATGCCCATGTGCTCCACGCTCGAATAGGCGAGGAGCCTCTTGAACCCCGACTGTCCGAGGATCATACATCCGGCCGTTATCACGGAAAGGACCCCGAAGGCGACCATCAACGTCCCCCAGTACTCCTCCAGACCAGCCCGGTTGAGTATGGATCCGGTCCTGATTATCCCAAGCAGGGCGCAGTTGGACAGGGCACCGGACAGCAAAGCGGACACGGGAGAGGGGGCCTCGCTGTAGGCGTCGGGCAACCAAGGATGCATAGGAGCGAGCCCCATCTTCGTGCCATATCCGACCAGGATGAAGGCGAAGGCTATCTTCAGCCAAAGGGGCTGTAGCTCTCCCCCATGCTCCGCCAAACCCTGGAAGGTCATGGATATAGAGTGTCCATCGCCGGAGAAGAGGGACGAGACAGCCAGCGCGGTGTTTCCCACCAGTGCCATGGCGATACCGACGGAGCAGATCAGAAGATACTTCCAGGCCGCCTCAAGGGCTCCTGGAGACCTCTGATAGGCTATGAGAGGGGCGGTGGCCAGTGTGGTGGCCTCAATGGCCATCCAGAAGACTCCGGTATGATGGCTGACTATTGCCAGCGTGGTGGTGGCCAAAAAGATAAGCATAGAGCCCACGAACGCTGATTCCCTGGAAAATGCCCCGCTTGAGCCGATAAAACGGTGTTCCTTCAGGTAGATAACGGTCGAGAAGGACCCGAAGAAGAACAGCAGCGACGTTATGAGGAGGAAAAATAGCGAAAGTCCATCCACCCCAATCCAGCCCACCACGGGAAGGTCATAGCCCCTAGACCACAGGGAAAATACACCCACTGTGTGGGCCATCGACACGGAAACCAACATGGCCCTCCGGATGGACGACCACGGTACCGCGAAACTCACAAGCCCGGAGACGAAGGGCAAAAGCACAATAATCCAGATCATATCGAATCAGTCCTTCAGCTCGGACAGTCTATCCACGTCGATGTGGTTAAACTCTCGCCTTATATGGAGAATGATGACCCCCATGACGAAGACCCCGACGAATAGGTCCAGTAGCACCCCGGCCTCCACTATGAGGGGATTGTGAATGGACAGAGCCGGGCCCAAGACGTAGATGCCGTTCTCCATGGCCAGATACCCTGTGGCCTGGGATATTGCCTTCTTCCTTGATATTACCAAAAACAGGCCTGCTATCATGGACAAGATGGCCACGGTCAGGACCATAGGCTCCTTTACTCCTACAGGAAGAGGGAGGTTCATGGACACCCAGAGAGAAAAGCCTACAGCTATGAGCCCTATGAACAGGGACTTTCTGTAGCCTATCATAGGCTCAAGCTCTCTCCTGATCCCCACGGACCTGAGGGCCCTTAACATCACGGTCGGGAGCACGATCGCCTTGATAAAACCGGTCACCGCCAAAAAGACCCATCCCCCCCAGGAGAAACCGCCCTCGGGATACAGTGCCGCCAGGCAGACCATCAAAAGTCCCTGTACGCCCACAGACCTTATAAGACTGTCGACCCTGGACGTGGCGAACATATTGAGGTTCACCAGCAAAAGCAGGGCTACAAGAAGCTGACTCACGAGAACATCACCTCACAACCCACATAATCCACAGGGTGGACATGACGAACCCCACAGCCATAATAAGAGGGACTCTGCCCATCTTAAGGCGAGCCATGGAGGACTCTATAAGTCCCAAGACTACCTGTAGACCCAAAAGACAAAGAAGCGACAGTGCCACATCCAGCAGCAGAAAACCGCTGCCCCCGTGGAAGACCAGCCCGGTTATCAAAAGCCCCATGGTCCAAAGCTTAAGGGATCCACCGTACTCTATGAAGGCCAAGTCGACCCCACAGTGGTCCAGCACCATAACCTCGTGTATCATCGTCAGTTCCAGGTGGGTGGTCGGATCGTCCACGGGAATGCGGGCGTTCTCAGCGAGATAGACTATCACGAAGGCGACCAGGATGAATATCATGGCAGGCAGATTTGCCCCCAAGAAGGCGGAGCCGCCTATACTGCCGTATATGCCGCTTAGAGAAAGGGATCCGGTTATGGCCCCCAACCCAGCGACGCCCAGGAGCAGAGCCGGCTCGGTCAGGGCGGAGAAAAAGGCCTCCCTGTTGGCGCCCATTCCCTCGAAGCTAGACCCGGTGTCCATAGCGGCCAGGACTGTGAAGTACCGCCCTACCCCCAGGAGATAGGCCATGAGGAGGATATCGCCGTCGAAATGGATCAGCGCGGGCCTACCGGCGAAGGGGACTATGCACAGGGCCCCAAAAGTCGCCACCAGGGAGACCACCGGGCCAGCCCTGAAAACCCAGGTCGTACCGTTCCCGTACACCACCCCCTTGGACAGAAGCCTGATCAGGGAATAATAGGGTAGAAGCAGAGGAGGTCCCTGTCTCCCGGCCATCGCCGCCTTTGTCCTGTTTATTACGGTTCTGAGAAAAGGGGCCCCTATCAGGGCCAAAGCCAGCGCAGAGATCGAAAAAAATAATTCCCCTACCATAGCAGGCTCCCTACAAGAACTGCCACCAGGGCCGCAAAAACGTAAAACACGTACAGGTGGGTTCCACCGCTGTGGAGCTTTCTGGCCTCCTGAACCACCTTCATCACCGTCCCAAACAGAGGTTCGTAAAAATATCGCTGAAAAACACCGGTGGTATCGGTCCAGAAGCTGGATGGACCGGGGAAATAGCCCTCCGGCCATGATCCACCGATGTGTAACCGCAAAAAGGAACTGAACGCCACCAAAACAGGCTGGGAGAAGGACGAGCCTGTGTACTGCATCCTGACAGAGGGATATCTGTAGCCACATCCCCACACGGGACCGTAGGACACAGACCGATCCCTCTGAAGGTGGGCCCTAAGCCTGTAGAGGCCAAAGGCCACACCCAGCAGGATGAGGGAGAGGATCGCCACGTTCATATAAACCCTGGATATCCTCACGACCGGCATCAGGCTGCCCTGGGACAAGCCCATAGGATGGACCGAAGACGCCACCGATCCAGCTAGGAGGATGGACAGAGAGCCACAGAGGCCCAGGACGAGGCAAAAAGCCGCCAGAGAGAGCATTGGAACGGTCATAAAAGGGCCTGGATCCTCCGTATAGCCCAGGTCGGACCGGGCCTGACCGGAGAACACCGTGCTGTAGGCCTTCACGAACGCCATAGCGGCCATACCTCCGATGAGGGCCAAAGACGAGATAGCCACGAACCCCCCTATTCTGAGCCCCACGGAGGAGAGCTCCTGAGGGACCACGGTCCAGTAGGATGCCTTGTATATCAAAAACTCTCCGACGAAGCCGTTGAAAGGAGGCAGACCGCAGACCGACAGACATAGGGCCAAAAGTGCGAGGCCTGTCTTAGGCATCGTCCTGTAGAGCCCACCGAGCAGGTTCATGTCTCCCGTGCCGGTGACCTTTATGACCGAGCCAGCCGTCATAAAGAGGCCGGCCTTGAATATGGAGTGGTTGAGGCAGTGAAGCAACGCTCCACAGACGGCTATGATGCCTATGGATCGGTCGTATCCCGCTCCAAGGACCCCGATTCCCAGCCCTATCAGGACTATACCTATATTCTCCACCGTGCAGAAGGCCAACAGTCTTTTGAGATCCTTTTGCACCACCGAGTGGATCACCCCGCCTATGCCGGATATGACACCCAGTATCAACAGGGTCCAGCCCCACCACTGAGGCCAGACCTCGGCCATCGTCATAATCCTGACGACGCCGTATATGCCGGTTTTTACCATGACGCCACTCATCATAGCCGATCCGTGAGAGGGAGCGGCAGGATGGGCCTCAGGAAGCCAGAGGTGAAGGCCGAAGAAACCAGCCTTAGCCCCAAAGCCGACAACTGCCAGGGCGAATACCAAGTTCGCGACACCGGCCAGGCCGCCGAAGGAGCTGAAATCGTATGAGCCTGTTTTCCCTCCGAGCAGGAAGAACATGAAAAACAAAAAAGCGGTCCCTAGATGGGTCGCGATCAGATAGACCCAACCGGCCCTCCTGCTCTTCTCTTTGTGGTGATCGAACATGACCAGGAAAAACGCGGCCATGGACATGATCTCCCATGAGAGAAGAAACAGTATCCCGTCGTATGAGATAAGGACCATGAAAATGCCACCGGAGAGCAGTTGGAGGAAAAAACCCACAAAAGAGCCGCCAGGGGTCTCCCCCCTGTCCCTCAGGTATCCTCTGCCATAAAAGGCCACAGTTGGGGAGACCAGGGATAGTATCAGGACAAACCAGCCGGACAACATATCCATATGGACGTGAAAGGAGCCCACAGGGATGCCCCATGGAACCTGAAAATCCAGGCTAGCTCCGCCTAGAAGCACCGAAGAAAGCGGCAAAGCGACCATCATCGACGACAAAACCGCGGAGATCGGGACTATCCAACTTCCAGGGGGCCTCCTCCCAAAACACAAAGACCCCAACGCGGACAAAAAGTACAGAGCTACAGAGCCCAACAGCAAAAACTCCACGACAACAACGTCCTTTCTGGAATATGATGCCAAATTCACCGGCACAGCCGACAGATTATACTACCAAGCATCCAAAAACATCCTTATCCCGTCTTCTCCGTTTGAGTAATAATTAGTTAAAAACTCTCTCTGTCCGAACCCTAAGGCCCTGTAAAAGTCCAACCCTTCTCGGTTCGATGCCCTGACCGACAGGAATATCCGGCAACATCCCCTCTCGTCGGCAAAAACCGACGAGGCAGCTATTAGTTGGCTTCCAACACCCCATCTGCGCCTCTCGGGATCGACCGATAGCTGCAACACCCAGAGATCCTCTCCTCTGGGCTCTAGTGCGACAAATCCCACCATAACCTTTTTATAAAACGCACCGAGATAAACGATCTCACCCCGTCTCTCTCTCATATCCCTCACTATAGCCTCCAGAGGCCAGGGAGCTGGCTGAGACAGAAGGTCTATGGCGGCTATATCCCTGGCCATCCTCTCATCGCAGAAATCTATGTCCACCAATATCACGGTAACCCCTCCCTAAGATAAGAAAAGACGAGGCCCGAAGGCCCCGCCCTTATGGCAAGCTATATCTCTATATGCCCCTTAGGATCATCTCGTCCCTAGCCGGGCCGACGCCTATCAGGGCTGCGGGGACGCCGGTCTCCTTCTCTATGTAAGAGACGTAGTTTCTGGCCGCCTCAGGTAGCTCCTCAAAGGTCCTGGCAGAGGAGATGTCCTCCTTCCAGCCGGGAAAAACCCTGTAGACCGGCTCCGCCTTCTCCAGAAAACCGATATTGCCGGAGAAGAACTCCGTCTCCTTGCCGTCGATCCTGTAGGCGACGCAGACTTTTATCTCGTCCAGTCCGGTCAGCACGTCCAGCTTGGTCAGGGTCATGTGGGTCATTCCGTTTATCCTGACGGCGTACTTGAGCGCGACCATGTCAAGCCATCCGCACTTTCTGGGACGTCCTGTGGTTGCCCCGTACTCTCCCCCAGCGTCCCTGAGCCTCTGTCCCATCTCGCCCTTTTCCTCCGTCGGGAAAGGCCCCTCGCCTACTCTGGTAAGATAGGCCTTGACAACCCCAAAGACCCGGCTTATGTACTGAGGGGCCACGCCCAGACCAACACATCCACCAGCAGAGGTAGGGCTTGAGCTGGTCACCATGGGGTAGGTCCCGTGGTCCACGTCCAGAAGCGTCCCCTGAGCCCCCTCAAACAGGACTGTCTGCCCCTTCTCAAGAGCACGGTGGATAACCAACGATGCGTCCTCGACGTAGGGAGCCATCGCCTCACCCCAGGAAAGGGCTTGACGATAGACCTCGTCGAAGGACAGGGGCGATTCATCGTATATCCTGGTGAACAGCAGGTTTTTCTCGTCAACGTTGCTCTGGAGTTTCTCCCTGAGGAGATCTGGATCGAGAAGGTCCTCCACCCTTATACCGCAACGGTTGTACTTGTCGACGTAGCAGGGGCCTATCCCCCGCCCAGTCGTTCCGATTTTGGTCCCTTGGGGCCTGGATGCCTCCTGTGCCTGGTCCAGCTTTTTATGGTATGGCATCACCACGTGGGCAGAGCCACTTATCACCAGCCGAGACCGGTCCTTGCCCTCCTTCTGAAGCTCGGAGAGCTCGTTTAGAAGCTGATCCGGGTCTATCACGACGCCGTTACCTATAACGCAGATCTTGCCGGAATAGAGCATACCGGACGGAAGGAGATGGAAAACGTGTTTCTCCCCGTCGACTATGACCGTATGCCCAGCGTTTGCCCCTCCCTGATAACGGGCAAATACATCCACCCTATCTCCAAGGGAATCGACGATCCTACCCTTTCCCTCGTCTCCCCACTGAGCCCCTATTATGGCTTCAACTTTTCCTTTCAAGGCAACTGCCTCCTCATTAAAGTGCCCTGAGCCTCTTTAACCTGGCCCAGGGCCACCAGTATAAACCGTTCGACCTATCGATGATAACCTCTTCAGAGGGCTTATGCAACCAGCCCTATAACTTCGGCTCCTGATCCCCCGAAACCAGCAGGAAGGACAGATCCCCCGACAGGGGCAGGACCACCTTGCCGTCCTTTATGGCCGAGATGAGCCTCTGGGCTCCCTTAAGCTGCACGTCCTTAGCCTTATCCCTGGACCAGTCTCCCTTTATCTCCAGATCCGGCGATATGCCAAGGTGGTCTATCACCGTTCCGTTGGGAGTGTGATATCTAGCGATAGTGACGTAGAGGGCGGATCCGTCCATGAGGTTGAAAAGGGTCTGTACCGAGCCTTTGCCGAAGGACTTCTTACCGACCAGGAGCGCCCTATCCCTGTCCCTCACCGCGCCGGCAACTATCTCCGAAGCGCTGGCGCTGCCCTCGTTTATAAGCACAACTAGAGGGAGGTCTGTGAGCACCCCTGGGGATGCGAAAAGCTCCTCGTTGGCACGATCGACTCTGCCCTTCGTGCCGACGACCAACCCTCCGTCCAAGAACATGTCGGATATCTCAACAGCAGCGTTGAGAAGCCCGCCTCCGTTGTTTCTGAGATCAAGGATGAACCCCGTCGCTCCACGAGCTTTGAGGTCGATAATGGCTTTCCCTAGATCGGAGGGACTGGTGTCCTTAAACTGGGACAACCTCACATACCCGACGTCATCGCTCAGCATCTCG
This sequence comes from uncultured Synergistaceae bacterium, assembly GCA_964395085.1. Lineage (GTDB taxonomy): Bacteria > Synergistota > Synergistia > Synergistales > Dethiosulfovibrionaceae > Dethiosulfovibrio. The sequence goes on along the minus strand of CAYNAN010000054.1, from coordinate 6,187 downwards.
AACCGGACCGACTCGAGCTTTATCTCCTCTCTCACCATATCCTTCTTGAGAAGATCCTGCTCGCCCTCACGCTTTATCCACACAGTTACGGGGGTCCCTGGCTCTCCTCTTAGTGAGTCGACCACATCGTTTAACTTCCATCCCACCACGACCTCGTCGCCGATCTTGACGATCTGGTCCTGGGGCTTGAGGTCCGCCTTCTCCGCTGGGGTTCCCTCTATTGGGCTGATAACGAGGATAGCTCCATCCCTCTGCCCTATGTATATCCCAAGGCCACCGTACTTGCCCTTTAGATCGGTCTGTTCCTGCTCAAGCCTCTCTGGATCGACGAACCTGGTGTAAGGATCTCCCCAAGCCGAGACCATTCCGTCCACGGCTCCGTAAAGCAGGTCCTTCTCGGTCACGTCGTCGCTGTCGGCATCCACCTGATAAGCCTCTATTATGGCCCTGGCCTGTTTCATCAGCCACAGGGAATCAAGGTCGAAAGGAGCGACCCTTTCTATTTCCTTGAGCCCTCCAGCCTGGGCCGCTACTATGCCGGTTACCACACCAGCCCCTAAAAGAACCCCGATCAGTAAATCCCTGAATTTTTTCAATGCGTCAACTCCCGTCTATTTAGCGTCCTAGGTACTTGAGAGGATCCTTGGCGTCGCCCTTAACTCTGACCTCGAAGTGAAGGTGAGAGCCGGTGGTCACCCCTGTATCCCCTACGTTTCCTATATGCTGTCCTGCAACGACCCTCTGGCCCTCGGTCGCTATTATACGGCTAAGATGGGCATAGACGGTGGAATATCCGCCGCCGTTGTCCAGTATTATTATCTGACCGTAGCCCCTTAACCACCCAGAGTAGAGGACATCACCGGCCCCGGCGGCCTTCACCGGAGTACCGTTAGGGGCGGATATGTCTATCCCGGTGTGTACGGTTTTTGTCTTGAACACGGGATGGACCCTGGTCCCGAAGGTGCTTGTGACCTTGCCACGGACCGGCCACTGAAACCTCCCACCGTGAGTCGGCAGAGGCGGAAGGTCCGGCGTGCCGGGTTTTTTAGCCCTCGCTAGCTCCTCCTTTGCCCTTATGTAATCCTGGATCTTGGCCTGTATGGCCCTTTGATCCTCCTCCGCCTCCTTGAGGCTCTGGCGATAGGCGGTCTGGTTTTCCCTCAGCTTCTTCAGAAGGCCGTTCCTCTCCGCCACAGCCTGATCCAGCTTTTTCTTCTGGATGGCCATATCCTTTTTCTTCTTCTGGAGATCCTTCTCCCTGGCGGCCAAACCGGCCACCAAGCTCCTCACCTGAGCAGTCTCCCTCTCCGCCGAGCCTATCAGCTCCTCGTCCTGGTCGGCGAGCCTCTTGAGGAGATAGCCGGTGTTCATGGCGTCCGAGACGTTTTGAGAGGACAAGAGCAGGTTTAACTCGGCTATGCCTCCGAACTTATATATGGTGACAAGCCTGTCGGACAGGAATGTCTTTATCCTCTCTATCTCCTTCTCCAGCTTGGCTATTTCCTTCTCCATAGAGGAGATCTCGCCTACAACCTTACGCCTCTTGAGCTCTAGCAGGGAGATGCTCTGCTCTGCGGCCTTGCGCTTTTGGTCGAAACGGGACAGCTCCTGGAGATAACCGGCTTCCCGAACCTTGGATGCCTTGAGCAGCTCCTCCTGCCTCTTGACCTGACGCTCAAGGATCTCCATACGTCTCTCCTCTTCCTTTATCTTTCTGTCCAAATCCTCCTGGGTCTCTGCGACACAGGACGAACAGCAGCAAAGGGACAAGACTAGGAGGAACATCGCAATAGAGAGTCTTTTAAGCAACGCTACCCCTCCTCACCAGGGTTTCAGGGCCTGTCTTATAAAGCGACTGACGGCCATCCAGCTACAGAGCCATCCGACCATGACCCCCGTCCCCACCAATATAGCGTAGAGCCTGTAGAGCACCTCCCTGTCCTGCACAAATTGGAGCAAAGGCAAGGTGGAGGAGACTGAGGCTATCACGTCGCCGTAGAACAGCTGGATTATGCCGACGGCTATAATGGAGCCAAAAAAACCGATGAAAACTCCCTGCAACACGAAGGGCATGGCGACGTAAAACCTGGTAGCCCCCACTAAGAGCATCACCGATATCTCCTGCTTTCTCGAGTATACCGCGATCCTGATGGTGTTGAACAACACCAACGCGCTGACCACCACCGCGACCAAAAGCACCGCCAGAGCGATCTTGCCGGACATATGGGACACCTTAGCCAACCGCTCAGCCAAAGCACCGGCATAGACCACGTCATCGACCGACTTGTGGGAAAGGAGCTCTCTCACTATGGATTGGACGTCCTGAGCCCTCTTGGACCCTATCTCCACGGTCCAGGGAAGAGGGTTTTTACCTAAAAGGGTCACAGCCTTCGCCTGATTTCCAAGCTTAGCCTTGAGCCTTAAAAGCGCTTCGTCGGGGGATATAAGCTTTACCGACGACACCCAAGGAAGGCCCTTCATGGCTTCAGCCACGGATCGGGCACCATCTGCCTCGTCTATAAAGGCCTGTATTGACAGGTCTCCCTCTATGGAGGACGTCACCTGCCTCATGTTCAGAGAGAAAAGAGCGGTCCCTCCTACCAGAAAAAAGACGGCCGAGGCGGTCAGAAGAGTGAGGACCGTGACGCCCCAATGGGCCTTGATTATCCTGAGCGCATCCCTTAAGGCATATCTAAATGTCGCCATCTATATCGTACCTCCCTCCCCTCTCGTCACGAATCAACCTTCCCTGACGCAGCACTACGACTCTCTGTCTGTAAGAATCCACCAGGCCCCCGTCGTGGGTAGCCACTATGACGGTGGTCCCAGAGGCATGGATGGACAGAAGTAGCTTCATGACATCATCCGCAGTGTGAGGGTCCAGATTTCCCGTTGGCTCGTCGGCCAGAAAAAGCGGTGGGGACGCCACTATAGCCCTGGCTATGGCCACCCTCTGCTGCTCGCCGCCGGACATCTGGGGAGGGTAGAGGTTTCTCCTGTGCCAAAGCCCTACCCGATCCATGACGTCGTTGGTCCTCTCCTTGACCAGCTTGGGGGAGAATCCCATAGCCTCCAGCACGAAGGAAACGTTCTCCCAGGCGGTAAGATGGTGAAGGAGTTTGAAGTCCTGAAACACTACCCCTATATCTCTACGATAGTGAGCTAATTCGCCTCTTTTTATCTTTCTCAGGTTAACCCCACCCACGGAAAGCTGCCCCCTGCTGGGACGGACCTCCCTGGTCAAAAGCCTCAGCAAAGTGCTCTTCCCCGATCCGGTCTCACCTATTAGATACACGAAGTCGCCTTTAGGGACCGATAGGTATACATCGCTTATAGCCACTATGTCCGGCTTAAATATCTTGGTTATTCCGGCCATTCGGATATCCAAATTATCGCCTCCTCATGGTCCACGCCTCTACCGCAGCGCCCACTATCTGTTGATAGGTCAGACCGTAATACTCAAGGAGCTCCCTGGGAGACCCGCTCTGACCTCCTCGATCGTCTATGGACACAAATCGAGATGGCACAGGATAACTTTTACAGAGCAAAGCGGCGACAGCCTCTCCAAGCCCCCCTCTGGAGCTGTGTTCCTCCGCGACCACACAACAGCCGGTGGTGTGAACCGAGTCCAGTATGGAGCGCTCGGGGAGTGGAGCTATAGATCGACAGTCCAGAACCTCCGCGGTTATGTCCTGCTGGGCCAGTATAGAGGCCGCCTTTATCGCTTCGTGAACCATAATACCACAGGCACATATGGTGACCCCATCGCCGGAACGGAGGGAGACCGCTCCGCCTCCCTCCGTTCCGATGCCGTCTCGGTAAATGTCAGGCATATCCGTCGCGGAAAGCCTGACATAGGAGGGCCCGTCCACAGAGGCTACCTCTCGAAAGATGGACAGGGCCGATGGCAGATCACAGGGAACACAGACCGACATCCCGGGAAGGGATCTCATCAGGGCCACATCCTCCAGTATCTGGGACACAGCTCCGTCCTCTCCCGCTGATACCCCACCGTAGAACGTGACCACCTTGACCGGAAGTCCAGGTAGGGCCACAGCTGTCCTCATGGCATCGTAGGCCCTTCCGACCAGCCTGGAGGCGGTGGAGAATATCCAGGGCCTCTTTCCAGCGGACGCCATTCCAGCCGCCGTGGAGACCAGGTCCAAATCGGCCATCCCCATGTTAAAACATCGATCGGGAAAGGCCCTCTCGAAGTCCGAAAGCCAAGAGGAAACCTCGTCTGCCTTCAGGACGACCAAGCGATCGTCCTCGCTGGCGCAATCGATCAAAAAACCACCTATAGCCTCTTTCATCGTCGCTTTAACCATCTAAACCACCTACATCGTCCAGCTCTTCCAGGGCCCTTTCCGCCTCGATCCGGGAGATGGAAAGATCCCTCTCCTGGTGATCCTCAAAGAAGGATATGCCCTTGCCCCTCTTGGTCCTGGCTATTACTACAGAGGGAACGCCGTCGGCAACGATGGAGGAAAAAGCCCTACTCAGGCTCGAAAAATCGTGCCCATCGGCATGAACGGACCTCCACCCAAAGGATTTAAATTTTTCATCTAAAGGCTCTATCGTTTTTACTGATGACACAGGACCGGCCATCTGTGCGCCGTTTTGGTCCACCACAAGGACGACCGACCCCAGCCCTCTATGAGAGGAAGTCATGACCGACTCCCACAGGGCCCCCTCCTGAAGCTCCCCATCTCCTATGACGCAAAACACCCTGCGGTCCAGGCCGTCCATCCTGAGAGCCATAGCTATGCCGTTGGCGATGCCCAGTGCGAGGCCAGGAGACCCAGCGGACACGTCAACGCCAGGGGTCCTAGACCCATCGGGCCTTCCCTGAAGCAGAGCCCCCAACCGTCTGAAGTTCCAGAGGGCCTCTCGGTCGAAAAAACCCCTGTGAGCCAAAACCCCGTAGAGGGCGGGACATCCGTGTCCCTTTCCCATAACCAGCCTGTCCCTGTCGGGATTTGACGGATCGCCAGGATCGACAGATAGCTCCTTCTCGTAAAGGTACACCAGGATGTCCAGCACGGACATTGCGGACGCCACATAGCCGGACTTGGCGTTGCCAACCATCCTTATGACATCCTTCCTGACGGATACAGCGATATCCTCAAGGTTCAAAACCTCTCGACCTCCTTCCAACAGGACCTGAACGCCTCGATAGACTCGGACCTACAGCCTTTCAACCAGACCGTATCGGGGCCGGAGGGGACGATGCGCCAGGACCTGCCCAGCCTACCATACCCGACGGAAGAGGCGAAATCCGCCACCTTGGGATCGTAGGGTATCGCTGTCCCAGGGATCCCGGCAAGGGCAGACAACACGTTAAAGTGAAGTCTCATACCCACGGAAAAACGGCCTAAACGCCACACCGGGTGGTCAACCCCATCGGGAATGACGATATCATCCAGTTTCAGGACACCTTTTTCTTTCAGCCTCTCCATCAATGACCGGTCCTTAGGGGCCATGGCGACCCCAATAGCCCTGATGGACCTATCGGACAGAAAAGCATCTATAGCTCTGGCCGCCTGAAACTCCAGACGACCGTTCCAGGGCCGGAGGTTGACCAACACAGAGTCTCCCTCAGACTTAGGCATAGAGAGAGACGTTACCGGGTCGGGACAGGGCACAGCAGACAGTCCAAGCTCACGGGCGACCCTCAACGACGATCTATCCCTTAGGGCCACCACCTGAGCCCTGCCCATTGAATAAGCGGCCAGGGCTCTTCCCACACGGGACGACAGAGGCCCAAGAGAGTTACCGTAGACCCAGGGGACACAGCCAGCAGATGAGGCCAGTGCCATAATACCGCTGTAATATGCGACTGACCTCACGCTGGTGCTGTCCTGAAAAAGGCCTCCCCCTCCCAAGACCAAGCTACGGGACGAACGACAAAGGCCCCAGACCGCTCTGGGAGACCATCTGCTGACGGATCTGACACCGTAAACCTTGGACGTCGCAGCAGGGTCCCCGGACAGTACCGCCAGACGGTCCTTGCCCACCCCGACCTCGGCAAAAAGGTCTATCATGGACCTCAGGAGAAGCTCATCTCCCAGGTTCCCCATGCCGTAAAAGCCGCACAGGACGGCACATATAGACCTCATTTCACCGATACCAACAGTTTTTTCCACACAGGCACAGCCACGAAAAACAGAAAAACAACCGCCAAAAC
>CAYNAN010000053.1:0-16686 GCA_964395085.1 uncultured Synergistaceae bacterium | reverse complement strand
GCGGTTATGTCGTCCAAAAAGGGCAGGATTCCAGGAGAGGTGTTCGAGTTCCTGTCCGACGAGGTCCTACTCGGGGCCACCACTTTAAGAGGTCTTGCCTGGAGGGTGGCCAGGGAGCTTTCCGGGATATCGGAGGACCTCGCGTCAAAGCTCAGCGTCTCTCGCTGGGCGATTCACGCCCAGTGGAAGGAGCGAATCGCAAAGGCCTTCAGTGGGGAAGTCCCTCACTGATCAACCTGATAGCTGCCTTAGCCAACAAAGCCGCACCGATAGGGAGGGCCGCCTCATCCAGGTCGAAGTATGGACTGTGGAGAGGGGCGGCCCTCCCTTTTGTCCTGTCCTCTATCCCTAAGGTGAAGTAACAGGACGGGAAGAGCTCGGCAAAGTAGGCGAAGTCGTCGACGCCCATCGAGGGTCGGCCTATGGGGATTACTCCCCTGTCACCCAGGATCTCCCTGGCGCAGGAGGATACCACGTCGCATACCTTAGGATCGTTTATAAGGGGAGGATATCCCTGAACAAAGGAGATCTCCCCGGAGGCCCCCATTGCCCTAGGGACTTCCTCCGCCACTGCCTTAACCTCAGCCCTCAGCCTCTCACGAAGCTCCCTGTCCACCGTCCTGATAATCCCCTCCATCCTTATCTCCGAGGCCACCACGTTTCTGCCCCTTCCTCCGTGGATGGTCCCCACGGTGAGAACCGCCGAGTCAACCGGGTCGGTCCTCCTGCTGACGATCTGCTGAAGGGCGGTAACGGTCTGACAGGCTATCGCCAAAGCGTCAATCCCTCTGTGTGGCTCAGCGCCGTGGCATCCCTCTCCCCTTATGACCAGATCGAACATATCGGAAGCCGCCATGGCCTTGCCGGGGTTGACCCCTATGGTTCCGGTGGGCAGGGCTGGGTTGACGTGGAGGGCCAGGGCGGCGATGACGTTTTCCCCCTCAAGCAGGCCTTCGTCTATCATTGGCTTGGCCCCACCGGATGTCTCCTCCGCTGGCTGGAAGGCGAATATAACCTTTCCCCTGAAGTCCCTTACCGCCGACAGTAGCTTGGCCGCCCCCAGGGCACAGGCGGTGTGACCGTCGTGACCGCAGGCGTGCATCCTGCCGGGATACTCCGACGCAAAGTGTAGCCCTGTCTCCTCCTGTATGGCCAGGGCGTCCATATCGGCCCTTATGACAACCGCAGGGCCAGGTGTGGTCCCCTCTATCCAGGCTCCCACACCTGTACCGACGAAACGGCGGTGAGGTATTGCCATAGAATCCAGCTCCCTCTCCACGGTGGAAGCGGTCTGTTCCAGATCGAAGTCAAGCCCCGGAGACCTATGGATCTCCCGGCGGACCTCGGTGAGCCATTCTCCTATTCCTCTTGCCTGAACCATAGTATCCATTTTCCCATCTCCCTTTTCCCCGGTTGACAAACGAAACAACCAGGGGATATAATTCTCTCCAATAGCATATCGTTAAAGGCGATGAACCGGAAGCCCCTCATGCGAAAAGCGAACGACCAGAGAGAGATCTCCACCGGCTGGAAGGGATCTTGGGCGCTGCGTGGTGGGATAAGGTCCGGCGAGCTGGTGCCGAAAGGCGGTCTTGTGCCGTCGTAGTAGGTCTCCCGGTCGGTCTCCGTCAAAGGGCCATAAGCGGGATATCGGAGGATATCCAACCAGGGTGGTACCGCGGGTCTTCAGCCCGTCCCTCGATGAGGGGCGGGCTTTTTGTCGTACCCTGCATCCTGGTATTTCTCCGTCGTCCAATCAGGGTGGTACCGCGGGTTTCGGCTCGTCCCTATCTCAGGGGCGAGCTTTTTTGTACAATTAGGATATCATAGGAGACCGGGGACAGGTTCGTCCTCGGGACGTCAGAAAACCTAGGAGGGAAAGAGATGTTCAGAGGCACCGGCACAGCGCTTATAACCCCCTTTAGCGAAGGGGCTTTCGACGAGGCAGCCTATCGTAAATTCATCGACTTTCAAATAGAGGGAGGGGTGGACGCCCTTATAGTCCTGGGGACCACAGGGGAGGCCCCCTCGGTGACCGAGGAGGAGAGAGCACGGATAATATCCTGCGCCGTCTCCCACTCAAACGGCAGGGTTCCTGTAATCGTCGGGACAGGAAGCAACTCCACCGCCCACACCGTCTCCATGAGCGTCCAGGCCCAGGAGCTGGGGGCCGATGGAGTTCTGGTTGTGACGCCCTACTACAACAAGCCAACCCAGGAGGGGCTCTATCTCCATTTCAAGGCGGTGGCTCAGGCTCTGTCGATCCCTGTGATAGTCTACAACGTACCGGGCAGGACTGGATGCAACATACTGCCCGAGACGGTGGCCAGGCTTCTGGATGTCCCCAACATCGTCGGCATAAAAGAGGCCAGCGGCGACATGGCACAGGTGGACCAGCTCATTCGTCTGGTCAAGCCGGTCCGTCCCGACTTTATGGTCTACTCGGGCAACGACGACCAGGCCTTCCATCTGGCGTGCAGCGGAGGGGACGGGATAATCTCGGTGTTGTCCAACGTGGCCCCGAGGGAGATGTCCTTCATGGTTGACCGGATACTGGCGGGAGATCTGGAGGAGGCCAGAACCGAGCACCTGAGGCTCTTCCCCCTCATGAAGGGTCTTTTCGTCGAGAGCAACCCTATACCGGTCAAATACGGTGTCGCAAAGCTCGGCTACTGCACCGAGGAGATCCGGCTGCCCCTGACGACGGCGTCCCAGTCGACCAAGGACAGGGTAGGAAGGGACATGAAGGACCTAGGTATCACGGTATGAAGTACGGCATAGTAGGATCCTCCGGCCGGATGGGCCGGGAGCTTATAGAGGTGTTCGGGCCGGAAAATTGCGTGGCCACCATATCCCTGGAGGACGAGACGGTCCTGGACTCTCCTGAGGTCATAGTGGATTTCTCCAGGCCTGAGGCCCTGAAAAGGACCCTGGAGATATGCCACGAGTACCGCTCCGCCCTGGTCCTGGGGACGACAGCCCTCACCGAGGACCACATGGCCCAGGTCAAGGAGCTCGCCCAGTCGGTGGCGGTGGTCCAGGGATATAACTTCTCCCTTGGGATAGGGGTCCTCAGGATGATACTGAGACAGTACGCCCCGGCCCTGTCGGAGTGGGACGTTGAGATATCCGAGACCCACCATATCCACAAGGTGGACGCCCCGTCGGGGACGGCCATCACCCTAAAAAAGGAGGTAGGGAGGGACTGTCCGACCCACTCCCTCAGGATGGGAGGGGTTCCGGGGGATCACTCGGTGAGCTTCGCCAACGAGGGCGAAGTCCTCACCCTGACCCACCGGGCCATCTCCCGAAAGGTTTTCGCCATGGGGGCCCTCCAGGCCGCCAGGTTCGCCATCGGGCAACAGCCCGGGCTTTACGATTTTGAGGAGGTAGTTTCATGCGCACTGAAGAGGTGATCCGTCTCATAAAGGAGTCGGTAAAAAAGACCCCTGTCACGGTCTACGTGTCGGGCAACCTTGAGGGCATCTCCTGGGGAGAGCTCCGTTTCGTAGGAGGCAAGGATTTCGGCGTGGTCCGGGGGGACAAGGCCCTGGTGGAGTCGGTCCTTGAGGCCAACAAAGAATCCATAACCGACTTCGAAATGGTCGTAGAGGCCAGGAACTCCGCCGTTCCCATGGCGGACCTGACCCGCTACGAGGCCCGAATCGAGCCAGGCGCCATCATCAGGGACATGGTGGAGATAGGCAAAGGAGCCGTAATCATGATGGGGGCGGTCATAAACATCGGCGCCGTCATAGGCGATGGAACCATGATCGACATGAACGCCGTCCTGGGCGGCAGGGCCACGGTGGGCAAAAACTGTCACATCGGAGCCGGTGCGGTCCTGGCGGGGGTAATCGAACCTCCCTGCGCCATGCCGGTGATCATAGGCGACGACGTCATGGTGGGAGCCAACGCCGTCATCTTCGAGGGGGTCCAGGTCGGAGCCGGTGCGGTGGTCGCCGCGGGAGCCATAGTGACGAAGGACGTTCCTCCAGGGGTGGTGGTCGCTGGCATACCGGCTAAAGTGATCAAAAACGTCGACGATCAGACCGCCGACAAGACCCGCATCGTGGCGGACCTCAGGGAGCTTTAAAAATGGCCCTGGTGGTCCAGAAATACGGCGGTTCGTCGGTTGCCACGGCGGACCATATAAAGGCGGTTGCCGCAAAGGTGGCGAAAAGGGTTCACTCAGGGGACAGGCTGGCGGTGGTGGTCTCAGCCATGGGGGACACCACCGACGACCTCATAGCCCTGGCGGGCAAGGTCAGCTCCACGCCGAGCCCGAGGGAGATGGACATGCTCCTGTCCACGGGGGAACAGACATCGGCGGCGCTGCTCGCTATGGCCCTCCAGGATATGGGGATATCGGCGGTGTCTCTGAACGCCTTCCAGCTGGGAATAGCCACAGATGGAAGATACAGCGACGCCCGAATCGTCGATCTGGACCTCACAGGGCTGAAAGAGAGGCTCAAGACCGCCGAGGTGGCGGTTATCACCGGCTTTCAGGGAATATCCCAAGGAGGGGACATCACCACCTTAGGCCGAGGGGGCTCGGATACCTCCGCCATAGCCATCGCCGCAAAACTGGAGGTCCGCTGCGAGATATACAGCGACGTCGAGGGAATATACACCTGCGACCCCAGGATGGTCCCGGAGGCGAAAAAGCTGCCCTACGTGGTCTACGACGAGATGCTTGAGATGGCGGCGATGGGCGCAAAGGTTCTTCACTCAAGGGGTGTTGAGATAGCAAAAAAATATGAGGTGGAGCTCTACTGCGGTTCCACTTTCTCGGAGAAGGAGGGAACTATGGTGGTGAGCGCGCTTCCAGAGTGGTTGGAACAGCCGGTGGTGACCGGTATAGCGGTGGACATGGACCAGATGAAGGTGACCGTGGAGAACCTCCCCGACGGGGTGGACCTTTTAACCCGGCTCTTCGGCTGTCTCGCCGCCGACGGGGTGAACGTGGACATGATCTCCACCGTATCCGCCGGAGGCAGGACCTCCATAACCTTCTCGGTGGTGTCGGGCCACATATGTCAGGTCAGGACCTCGGTCCGCCAGAGCCTTGAGGGCATAGAGGACTGGACCCTCTCCGACGACGAGGCGGTCGCCAAGGTGTCGGCGGTGGGGGTTGGCATGAAGACCAGCTCCGGCGTGGCGGCTAGGTTTTTCTCCGCCCTTGACGGTGCGGAGGTGGAGGTCCTGTGCACCACCACCTCGGAGATAAAGATATCGGTGCTGGTGCCCAGGGATCAGGCCACCGCGGCCGCCAAGGCTCTGGTTTCCGAGTTCGACCGCAAGGAATCGGACTGATGTTGGCCCCTTTATACGGTCCTCTGCCTCTGGCGGTGGAAAGGGCGGAGGGGGTGGAGCTTTTCACCGATAAAGGGGTTTTTCTGGACTGTTACGCCGGGATAGGGGTCATGGCCATGGGCCACTCCTACCCTCCCTCGGTGGAGGCGGTGACGGAGAAATCCCGCCGTTATATGCACCTCTCAAACTATTTCCAGGACCCAGATGGGTTGAGGATGGCCGAGGCCCTGCTGGCGCTGGACGGAAGGGACGGCCAGGTGGCCTATACAAACTCGGGAGCTGAGGCCACCGAAGCGGCCATAAAGGCGGTAAAGGTATTAAGACCGGGAAAGACGGTGTCGTTCAGGGGCAACTTTCACGGCAGAACCTGCGGGGCCCTGTCCCTGACCTGGGGCCCTACGATACGAAAACCCTTCGAGCCCCTGCTAGGGGACGTGGTTTTTCTGCCCCAAAGCGGCGACAGCCTGAGGGATTTCTGTCATGCCAACGACGTATCGGCGGTGTTTCTGGAGACCTTTCAGGGAAACAGCGGGGTCATCCCCTGCCCGGAGGACCTGGCAGAGGCCATAAAAGAACTCCACCAGGAGGGGCGGTTCCTGCTGGTGGCCGACGAGATCCAGTCGGGCATAGGCAGAACGGGAAAGGGATACGGCTATCAGCACTACGGCCTTAAGCCCGATCTGGTGACACTGGGAAAGGGAATAGGCGGAGGGCTGCCCCTGGGGGCATTGATGGCCTTCGGTCACAGCCCCTTCAAACAGGGCGACCACGGCTCCACCTTCGCCCCCAACCCTGTGGCCTTAGCGGCAGGGCTGCCGGTGGTGGAGGCCATGACCGATGGCTTTCTGGCGGAGGTGACGAGGAAGGGAGAGAGGCTTCGCAAGGGCCTTGTCGGGCTCCCCTGGGTAAGATCGGTGAGGGGAGCTGGCCTGATGGTAGGGGCCCTAACCGATTACGCTCCAGGGGTCTCCAAGATGGCCTTCGATAGGGGGGTCCTTCTGAACGTAGCGGGGGGAGCCATAAGGTTCCTGCCGGCTCTGAACATCTCCGACGAGAACATAGACCGTATGCTGGAGGCCCTCAGGTTCTCCCTCTAGTGGGAGAGCCTGCGGGCCAGCCGGTCCAGCAGGGCGGAGAAGGCGAACACCAGGACGATCAGGACCACCGACAGGGCGGCAGCCTGGGAGAACATGAGCTCGGTGATGCACTCCAGTATCCTGACGGTCAGAAGGTTCCACCTCACCGACACCAAAAATATCAGCGCGCTGACGGCGGTCATAGAGACGGCGAAGATCGCCCTGGCCCCTCCAAGTATGGAGGGCAGTATCAGAGGGATCACCACGTCCCGAAAGGCCCTGGCCTTTGAGGCCCCGAGGTCCATGGCGGCCTCCTCTATGGAACGGTCGATCTGGGCGATCGAGGCTATCATCAGCCTCACCGCCGGAGCGCCATACCGAAAGACGCACAGGGCCACCATGACGGTCATGGTTCCGGTGAGGATCAAAGGCCCCGAGTTGAAGGCGGAGACGTAGGCGATACCCACCACCGTCCCAGGGGGGACCGAGTTGAGAAGCGACGTGAACTCGGTCCAGGGAGACCGGCCATCGGCGACGGAGAAGGCCACAGCCAGAGCCAGCAGGGTTCCTACCGCCGTAGAGATCGACGCCAGAATCAAGGTGTCCCCGATGGACCTCATGCCAGAGGTGAAGGCGTAGCGGTAGTTCTCCAACGTGAGGCTGTGGTTCAATCCCCAGGCCTCCACGAAGGACCCGGCGAATATTATGCCGTAGAGATAGAGTATAAAGGCGGCTATGGCCCCTATGATCAGCAGAACCGACCAACGGCCCACCGGTCCAAGTTGAAACGCCCTGGAACCTCTGTCTCTCCCTGTGACGGTGACGAAGCTCCTGCCCCTGGTCCAGTGCCTCTGAAGGAGGTACACCAAAAGGGCAGGCACCACCAGGATAAGGGCCAGAGCGGCCCCACCTCTCAGGTCGTACATGCCGGTTATCCTGAGATAGGCCTCGGTGGTCAGGACGGGAAACCTATGTCCCCCCATGACCATAGGGGAGGCGAAGTCCGCCAGGGACAGGCCGAAGAGCACCAAAAAAGAGTTGGCCAGGCCCGGAATGGACAGAGGAAAGGTGACCGTCCTGAATGCCTGCCACCGGCTCGCCCCCAGGTCCATGGCCCCCTCCTCAAGGTCGGCGGTGGATCCCTCCAGCACCCCTCGCAAGGTGAGGTAGGCCAGAGGGAAATAGGTCAGCAGCTCCGCCAGCCAGGTCCCGGTGAAGCCGTAGATGTCCATGTCCGGCATGGAGAGCAGCTTAGGGACGGTCCCCCCGGGCCCTAGCGTCAGGGTCAACGCTATGGCGGTGGTGAAGGGAGGGGATACCAGGGGCAGCACCGTTATGGCGGTCACGGCCTTTTTTACAGCCCTCGGCAGGGCTAACCTTGATGATCCGAAGGCGAAGATAAAGCCCAGGGCCGTCCCTGAGGCCGCCACTGCGGTGGCGAGGCTCAGGGAGTTAAAGAGCGCCTCCCATGTTCCACCTTGTGACAGTGCGGAGACGAAGGGCTCCAGGGACGGGCCATCGTCGCCTATTATCACCGACGACAGAAGGCGGCCCAGGGGATAGACCACGAAAACCCCCAGAGCCGCCCAGATCGCTATTTTTATCGAACTACCTCTTCCACCCATCGTTTCACCAGTCTCTCCCTGTTCTCCCCTGCCCAGGCTATGTCCAGAGGAAGGATCTTTATAGCGGTTATATCCAGTTCCTCCCTTGCGGGGGGCACGTTAGGATTGGTGGGGATAAGGTTTATCTCGTTCTCGCCGTAGAGCCTCTGCATCCTCTCGCTTGAGGCCCAGTCGAGGAACTCCCTTCCCAGGTCGGGGTCTTTGGCCCCTGCCACCAGCGCCATGGCCTCAACCCCTGCCACGACTCCCTCTTTAGGATAGCTTATGACCACGTCGTATCCCTTTTGGGCCATCTCAAGGCCGTCCACCAGGAAGAAGATCCCCCCTGCCGCCTGGCCTCTGGCCACCGGAAGGGCTCCACCGGCTCCGCTTTTGGTGTAGGTCTGGACCGACGAGTCCAGCTTGACCTGATATTCGAAGGCCTTCTCCTCGCCCATGGCCTGCACCAGGCTGAGTATACGGTACATGGCGGTTCCGGAGGTCCTGGCGTCGGCCATCTGGAGCTTTTTGCCGTAGGCGGGGTTCAGGAGGTCCTCCCAGGAGGAGGGGGCCTCAAGACCCTTGTCCTTCAGAAACTGTCCGTTGGTCATGAAACAGATGGGGCCGAGAGCCACGCCGGTCCAGTAGCCCTCTTTGTCCTTGAACTCCGACGGTATGACCTCCGATCCCTTGGGCAAATAGGGCTCGAAAAGGCCTTTGGCGGTGCCGTCCACGAAGGCCTCCGCCATGTTTCCGAACACCACGTCCACCTGAGGGTTGGCCTTCTCCGCCTCAAGTCTGGCCTGAAGCTCGCCGGAGGAGAACCGAACCCACTGGACCTTTACCCCCGTATCGGCGGTGAAGGCGTCGAAGATGGCCTTGGCGTAACGCTCGGACCATATGGTGTAGGCCCGTAGGGTCTTGGCCTCACCGTAGGTGGCCATGGAGGTCAGCCCCAGAGCCACCAGACAAGCTACGGCGATGCTTTTTACTTGCTTCCTCACTTAAATCATCCCTCTCCTTGAGTTATCCCCTAGATTGTATCCACAAAGGAGAGGGGTTTCTATATCCAGATACCGTTACAAAGTGACATAAGTGGTCTAGGGCAATGCCACCACTAATGAGGGGTCGAAGGACAGGTCCACCGAGTCCCCCTCCTGCCAGACCTTTATGCCTGGGTAGAAATTCTCCATGGCCAGGAGGGACTGGCCGTCGCCAAGCCTCAGGGTGTACTCCATCCTGTCGCCGCTGAAGACAACCTGGGTCACGGTGCCCCCTAAAAGGCCTCCTCCCTGTGAGAGGGACAGGGTCTCAGGGCGAAGGACCAGAGAGACCTTCTCTCCCTTTCGATAGCTCTTGCCCTCGAGGAGCCTGGCGGACAGATTACTGCCTCCGGTGGATATCCGGGAGGTCAGACCGTCAAGGTCGTCCAAGGTTCCCTCGAGTATGTTGGCCTGGCCGATGAAGTCCGCCACGAAGGTGCTTTCCGGTGCGGTGTATATCTGAAAGGGTGTCCCTATCTGCTCCACCTGGCCCTTGTTCATGACCATTATCCGGTCCGCCATGGTCAGGGCCTCTTTCTGGTCGTGGGTGACGTAGAGACAGGTTATGTCCAGCTGTTTCTGGATCCTCCTTATCTCGGTCCTCATGTGGATACGGAGCTTGGCGTCCAGGTTAGAGAGGGGCTCGTCCATTAGGAGGACCTTCGGCCTCATCACCAGCACCCTCGCCAGGGCCACCCTCTGCTGTTCCCCGCCGGATAGCTGGTTGGGATAACGCTTCTCCACCTGGGACAGCCCCACCATCTCCAGGCCCTGGGCTACCTTCGTCTTTATCTCCTTCGCCGATTCGTTCCTCATCCTGAGGCCGTAGGCCACGTTGTCCCCTACGGTCATGTGGGGAAAGAGGGCGTAGTTTTGGAAGACGAAACCTATGTGTCTTTTGTTCACCATGACGTCGGTGACGTCCTGGCCGTCTATGAGTATCCTCCCCGACGTAGGGGTCTCAAAACCGGCGACCATCCTGAGAGTGGTGGTCTTGCCGCAGCCCGAGGGCCCTAAGAAGGTGACCAACTCCCCTCCCTTTACGTCAAGATCCAGCTCCTTGACGGCGTGAAAGGGGACGTTGTCCTTTACGAAAGTCTTGGCTATCTTGCTGAGTTGAAGAGATACGGCCATCAGAGCCTTCCTCCCTGTCCTTTATAGGTATGTCCTGTGGCCCTGGCCAGAAGGCCTAGAAGACCGCTGAATACGAAAACCATGGCTATGAGCACTATGGAAAAAGCGCAGGCGTTGCCGAACTGGAGCTCGGTCATGCACTCCAGTATCCTGGTGGTCAGGAGAGACCAGCTGACGGACACCAGAAAGATGGTGGCGCTTATGGCGGTCATAGAGTGGATGAACAGATACTTCATTCCCGCCAACACCGCCGGGACCACCAAGGGGAAGGTGACCTTCCGGAAGGTGGTTATGGACGACGCCCCCAGGCTCATGGAGGCCTCCTCCATGGACCGGTCTATCTGGTGAAGGGAGGCTATCACCGCCCTTATGCCCGCCGAGTCGTAGCGAAACACGTAGGCCGCCACGAGGATGGCCATGGTACCGGTGAGCATGAAGGGCTTTCCGTTGAAGGCTATGACGTAGGCTATACCTACCACCGTCCCAGGCAGAGCGTAGTTGAGGAGGGAGACGATCTCCATCAGGCCGTTGCCGGGAAAGGGCTTTCTCTGGGTTATGTAGGCTATGGCCACAGCCAGGAGGGCCCCTATAGGTGTAGCGGTAAGGGCTATCATCAGGGTGTCCTTTATGGCCTTCTGGCCGTGATCCACCACGTAGGCGAAGTTCTCCAGGGTGAAGGAGTTGTTTACCCCCCAGGCCTTTGTAAAGGCCCCCGCCACTATGAGAGAATAGAGGAACAGTATAAAGGCGATCACAGCCCCACAGAGGACCAGGACCGACCACTCGGTCATAAAGCCAAGTCCCTTTGTGGTAGTCCTGGCACCGGACTTTCCCGTGACGGTGACGTAGCTTTTCCTGGAGACCCAGAAACGCTGGAGTAAAAACACCGCCAGAGCCGGGACAAGCAGGACGAACGACAGAGCCGCCCCTCCCCGAAGGTCGTAGAGGCCGGTTATCTGGAGATATGCCTGGGTGGGCAGCACGGGAAACTGGTGTCCCGCCAGGACCAGCGGGGTGGCGAAGTCCGCCAGAGAGCAGGCGAAAAGTAGCAACATAGAGTTAGCTATTCCCGGCACCGACAGAGGTAGAGTTACGGTACGAAAAACCTTAAAGGGCGAGGCCCCCAGACTTAAACCTGCGTCCTCCAGGTTTGGGTCTATACAGGAGAGCACCGCAGCTATGGTCAAAAAGGCCACGGGGAAGTAGGTAAGAGACTCGGATATCCAGGTTCCCCAGAACCCGTAGAGGTTGAAGGACCTTATCCCCAGCATCTTGAGGAGAATGCCGTTAGGGCCCAGGGAGAGGGTCAGGGCTATGCTGCTGGTAAAAGGCGGCGAGATGAGAGGCAGCACGGTTATAGCCCCTATAAACCACCGGATGGGCCTTGGCATTGAGATCTTTGTCACAGCCAGTGCGAAGAGGAACCCTAAAAAGGTCCCTGTCACAGCGACAGCTCCAGCGAGCCTGAGGCTGTTGAAAAAGGCCAGTCGGTCGTACCAGTTGGTCATAACAGCGGCGACGTTTGCACCGGAAAATTGACCTTCCACTATGAAGGTCATGGCGAGCAACTTAAAGAAAGGATAGAGGACAAACACGCCCAGCGATAGCCATATCGTGGCGACCACGGGGATCAGCGACCTGTCCATATTAGCCGATCTGTTCACGTAAAAACCCCTTTCGTCAGGGCTCAAAGTAAAAAGGGCTCGAGCATAGCCTTCGAGCCCTCTCTGAGATTGCGACCTTAAACTTAACGGATGACCTCGTTTATCCAGCGATCCACGTAGGCCTTTCTTCTCTCTCCTTTCCACTCCGTCGGAACTGAATGGAGCGTCACTTTTGAGACGTCCAGTGCAGGGTTTGAGACTTTGACCGACGACAGGACCGGTATGTAGTTTATGCTGTTGTCCACAAGGAACTGGGCGAGCTTTTCGCTGGTGGCCCAGTCGACGAACTTTTTGGCCTCGTCCAGGTTTTTGCAGCCCTTTATGATTCCCGTGGACTCTACACCGTACGAAACTCCCTCTTTAGGATATGATATAACTACAGGGTAGCCCTGTTGCTGGATCTCAAGGGCGTCGACGATGTAGAATATGCCGCTGGCGGCCTGCCCCTGGGCTATGGGCATGGCGCCGCCGGCACCGCTCTTGGTGTAGAGCTGTACGTTGCCGTGGAGCTTCTTCTGGTAGTCGAAAGCTCCGTCCTCGCCGTAGACCTTGACCAGGCTGTATATCCGTTCCGTGGCGGTGCCGGACGTCCTGGCGTCGGCCATCTGAAGGTTGTTGGCGTAGACCGGGTCGAGAAGGTCCTCCCAGGAAGCAGGGGCCTCTATGCCCTTTTCCTTCAAGAAGTTGGTGTTGGTCAAAAACACCAGAGGGATTATTCCTATCCCGGTCCAGTATCCATCGGAATCCTTGAACTCCGCCGGGACATGGTCGAAGTTGGCGGACCTGTATGGCTCGAAGACCGACTCCTTCATCCCAGCCACGTAGGTATCGGCGGGGCCACCCCAGAGTACGTCCACCTGTGGGTTTCCCTTCTCAGCCACTATCCTGGCTAGGGCCTCCCCGGATGAGAACCTCATGAAGTTGACGTCTATTCCCGTCTCGTCGGTGAAGGCCTTGAAGACCTTTGCGGAGTACTTCTCCGGCATGATTGTGTAGACGTTGAGGCTGGCGGCGCTTGCCCCTGCTGTAACGATGAGTCCTAAGGCTAGGGCCATAAGGACCTTGGACATGGAACGAGTTCCTGATAACATAATAAGATCACCCCTGAAGTGTAGTGTGGTATCCCTTATGGGATACTATCCCTTTTCCACCGTTCGGGCAAGGCAGGGGAGAACAAAAAATCTTTTCCAAAAAACGAAAATACCAATACAGAAAGGGGAGATCCCCTTGGCACAGGAGATAGTTCTCTCCGCGCTGCTGGAGAGATGGAAAAAGGACGAGGCGATAAAGGTACTGTGTGCGGAATATCTGAGGGATTCGGAGGCTTACAGAAAAGTAGGGGATGTCCAGGATAGAGAGGAGCGGGTCGAGCTCAGAAAGCTCTGGACCGCCATGTCGGAAAGGTATTGGATTTTAATAAAGTCCGTCCTCATGGTGATGGCAAAAGAGGCCCCTGAGGCCCTTTCATTCGTCTCCAAAGAGAGGCTGCTCTTCGACGGAGGATTCCTATCCCCCGGCGTGACCTCTTTCAACGAAGCCCTGCCCGCATGGCTCTCCCAGGATCGTCCTAAGGACATGTTTCAGTACATGACCTTCACAGAGTACTGGCAGGATTTCTACGCCGGCCTCTACAACAAGGAGAAGCGGTCCGGCCTGGATGTATTCGGGGACAGGCTGAATGACTACAGAGCCAGCACCGAAACCGCGATGAAGAGGGCCTCTTTATCCCTGAAAACCATCCTGCCCCAGATTCCGGACTGCACCAAGGAGAAGGCGGACGAGCTGGTTAGCAAGCTGGAGAAGAACCTGGAGGCGTTCCTGGAGCGACATATGAGGACCAGGAAATTCAGGGAGATGGAGAAAAAACAGTGCGACGAGACCATCGAGAAGGCCAACATCTTTACCTTCGCCAGGAACGAGATAGAGTCGCTTATAACCAAGGCATCAAGGACCATAGACGGCTTCGGCGACGACGAGAGGCGCCGATTTAAGGGCCTCGTTGACGACGTGGTGTTCTTCGGGTCGGTCTACATCCATATCCGCAACGAGGCGGAGAGATGGGACAGGACTAAAGACAGAAACGCCGCCAAGTTCTCCACCGAAAGCGAGGGCGACAGGCTGGTACGGCTGGAGGAGGCCATAAAGGGCAAGGGAGAGATGGCGGGACAGATGGCCCGTATGGCCAGGACCGACACATCCCCTCTGTGCCAACAGTCGGTCCAAAAGCCCATGACCTTTCAGGAGGTCTCGGAGATACTGAAACGACTTGTACACCTGGACGAGGATATGCTACGGGTTCCGAGGGTGAGGATGTACGGCATACCTCGGGTGGTCATAGTTCCGGGACAGGGATACGGGGCCTACGACTGGACGGACAACAGCTTTATTCTGCCCCTTTTTCCCAGCCACAGCGCGGAGAAGGCGGTGGCCTACTCCCTGGCCAGCTTCCGCTGGGATGCAGACGAGGACAGGGAGTTCAAGAATACCTACGAGCTTCTGAAGGAGAACAAGGGAAAATCCATAAAGGGGCTGGCGTCGTCCTTCTCCAACGACTACTATCTTTGGCTCACCAAGGAAAGATATGGCTTCAGGGTCCTGCCCAGAGAGATCAGGGACTGGTTCAAGATCAAGTTTGACTCCGAAGGGGTGAGATGACCTTTTTGAGTTATAATAGTTCGGTTGAGGATAGGATATCAGGAGAGGAGGAGTGCCTATGTTTTTGTTCCTGGAATCACAGGACGTAGTGGCCCTGGACAGGGTAATAGCCTTGGTGAGGGACGAAGAAGGCACCGCCATCCACACCGACGACGGGATCGTGCTGCGCTCGGCCTTCCGGCCAGAGACGCTCAGGCGACGCTGTTTCCCAAAGCGGACATCGGAGGTCTCCCGTATGGAAGGAGAGTTTTTAACACATGACTAACACCAACCAGTCTCAGTACACCGCCCAGAGCATCCAGATACTGGAGGGCCTTGAGGCGGTCAGGAAAAGACCGGGAATGTACATAGGCGATACCGGGGTGAGAGGACTCCACCACTGCGTGTACGAGGTTGTGGACAACGCTGTGGACGAGGCCCTGGCTGGTTATTGCGACGAGATCTCCGTGACAGTCCACACCGACGGAAGCGTCTCGGTATCTGACAACGGCAGAGGCATACCGGTTGACCCCCACCCGTCCAACGGCAGGCCAGCCTGCGAGGTGGTCCTGACGGTCCTCCACGCCGGTGGAAAGTTCAACAACGACAGCTACAAGGTCTCCGGCGGACTCCACGGGGTAGGGGTATCGGTCGTCAACGCCCTTTCAACGTGGCTCGAGCTGGACATATGCAGGGACGGCAGGGCCTGGGCTCAGAGGTTCGAGAGAGGCGTTCCCGTTACCGACCTTGAGGGAGGCTACGATACCCACAAGAGAGGGACCACCGTCCACTTCATGCCCGACGACGAGATCTTCGAGGAGGTTACCTTCTCATCGGAGGTTTTGGGCAGTCGATTCAGGGAGATGGCGTTCTTAAACCCGGGGCTCAAGATAACCCTCAGGGACGACAGGGAGGAGAAAGAATGGACCTTCCTCTACGAGGGGGGACTTTGCTCCTTCGTGGAGTACCTCAACAGGGATAAAACGTCCCTGTTTCCCAAGCCTGTGGTGATATCAGGGGAGAAGGACTCGATATCGGTTGACCTAGGTCTACAGTACAACGACGGCTACCACGAAAGGCTCTTCTCCTTCGCCAACCTCATAAACACCATAGAGGGAGGAACCCACGTCATAGGTCTCCGGTCCGCACTGACCAGGGCGGTCAACGAGAGCGCCAGACGGAACAAGGTCCTGAAGGAAAAAGACGCCAACCTGACAGGGGAGGACCTGAAAGAGGGCCTGACCTGCGTAATATCCATAAAGCTGAGCAACCCCCAGTTTGAGGGACAGACCAAGACAAAACTGGGGAACAGCGAGGTCAAGGGCATAGTTGACTCGGTGGTCTACGAGGGACTGTTGGCGGCAATGGACGACGATCCTGCGGTGCTTAAGCCGGTGGTCGAGAAGGCCATAAAGGCCAGACAGGCCAGAGAGGCGGCAAAAAAGGCAAGAGAGTTGGTCAGGAAGACCGCCATGACCGGCCTAAACCTTCCGGGGAAACTAGCGGACTGCTCCGGCAAGGAGCCTGAGCACTGCGAGATATATATCGTCGAGGGAGACAGCGCAGGGGGCAGCGCAAAACAGGGAAGGGACAGGAGCTTCCAGGCCATATTGCCACTCAGGGGCAAGATACTTAACGTGGAGAAGGCAAGGCTGGACAGGATTCTGAGCAGCAACGAGATCCGAACCATAATCCAGGCCCTTGGATGCGGAATCGGAGAGGATTTCGACGCTTCCAAACTCCGCTATCACAAGATAATCATAATGACCGACGCCGACGTCGACGGAGCCCACATCAGCACCTTGCTCCTGACCTTCTTCTACCGCTACATGAAGGAGCTGGTCGAGGGAGGATACGTCTACTTGGCCCAGCCACCCCTATACCGAGTGCAGATAGGCAAACACGCCGAGTACCTCTTCAGCGACAAGGCCCTCCGTTCCTTCGTGGACAGCCATCAGGACACGGGCAAGAAGATAGGGGTTCAGAGGTACAAGGGGCTGGGAGAGATGAACCCAGAACAGCTGTGGGAGACCACGATGGACCCATCCAACAGGGTCATGAAGAGGATAGAGGCCAACGACGGCTTGGCCGCCGACGAGTATTTCAACATCCTCATGGGGGACAAGGTAGAGCCAAGACGGGACTTCATACAGTCCCACGCCCACGAGGTCCAGAACCTGGACGTCTGATCCTAAAAAAAACCGAGAGGGAGCGC
>CAYNAN010000052.1:0-16921 GCA_964395085.1 uncultured Synergistaceae bacterium | reverse complement strand
TTTTTTGTTCTATAATCTATATTTAGAGAGGGGGGCTTTGCTTGGAAAAGATGAAGTTGGGGAAAACGGGGCTGGAGGTCACCAGGACCAGCTTTGGGGCTTTGCCGATTCAGAGGATTCCGCTTAAGGACGCGGCCTATCTGCTCAGGAAGGCTTTCGACTGTGGGATAAACTATTTCGACACAGCTCGGGCCTACAGCGATAGCGAGGAGAAGATCGGGGCAGGCCTTGGGGACGTTCGGGATAGGATCGTCATATCAACCAAGAGCCACAGCTCGACGGCTCAGGAGCTGAGGGACCACGTGGAGACCAGCCTTAGCAAGATGAAGACCGATTACGTGGACATCCTTCAGTTTCACAACCCTAAGAAGGTTTTCCTTCCTGGGGACGACGACGGCATGTACGACGAGCTTTTAAGGCTTAAAGGCGAGGGGAAGGTTCGCTTTATAGGCTACACCAACCACAGTCTGGACAGGGCTAAGGAGGCAGCGACGTCGGGGTTTTACGACACGGTGCAGTTTCCCCTGAACCATCTATCCTCCCAGGGTGATATGGATCTGGCACGGCTCTGCGAGGATCTTGGGGTTGGGTTTATAGCCATGAAGGGGATGTCCGGCGGCCTTATCACCGACGCCAGGCTGCCTTTCGCCTTTTTGAGGCAGTTTAAGGGAGTGGTGCCTATCTGGGGAATCCAGAAGGAGGAGGAGCTGAACCAGTTTGTAGAGCTGGAAAAAGCCCCCCCAAAGCTGGAGGAGCTTTCTTCGCTGATAGATAGGGACAGAAAAGAGCTTGCAGGGGATTTTTGCCGTTCCTGCGGCTACTGTCTGCCCTGCCCGGTGGGCATAGACATCCCCCAGGCGGCCAGGATGTCGCTGTTGCTGGGGAGGGCTCCATGGGAGCCTTTTACGTCCCAGGAGTGGCGGGATAAGATGGAGAAAGTCGATGACTGTATCCACTGCAAACAGTGCAGCAGTCGCTGTCCCTACGGGTTGGACACGCCGGAGCTGCTGAGGAAGAACCTGAGTTTTTACAGGAGTTTCCTCAAAGAGAAGGGCCTTTAAGAAGCAGGACAGGCACAGGGGGAGGCTAGCTCTACCGAACCGACGGTGAGCAGCCTCTCCGTCACCTCAGGAGAGGCTGGGCGTCCGAAGAGGTAGCCCTGTCCGATGGAGCATCCGAGCTCAAGAAGTATTTTCCTCTGACTGTCGGTCTCGACGCCTTCCGCCACGACGGTCAAGGCCCTCACCTGGGCCAGGGCCAGCACGCTTTTGACGATAGCCTGGTTGACCTCTCCGTTTCCCTCGCCGTTTTCCGGCATAAATACCTTGTCTATTTTAAGTGCGTCCACGTCAAACCTCGCCAGGTATCCCAGGGAGGAATAGCCTGTTCCGAAGTCATCTATGGACAGGGATACCCCCATGGCTTTGAGGTTGCGTATGACGGTCTCGCTCTGTTTTACGTCCTGGATCAGGGCGGTTTCGGTTATCTCCAGCTCAAGAAGGTCGGAGGGGAAGGCCGAGGCCTCCAGGATGTCCGACAGATATCCCTCGATCTGATCCCTGAGGAGCTGTCTGGCCGATACATTAACCGACAGAGGGACGGCACATCCTTTTTTCACCCACTCACGGCCCTGACGGCAGGCCTCGAACAACACCCATTTACCGAGCTCTGTTATCATTCCCGTGTCCTCAGCGACTGGGATAAACTGATCCGGTGGCACAAAAAGCCCCATGTCGTCCCAGCGACAGAGTGCCTCCAGCCCAACAATGGCCCCAGTTAACATGTTTACTTTGGGCTGATAGACCAGGAAGAAGCCCCTAGAGAGGGGGATCGACTCGGCCATACGCCTTTCCAGGCTGATCCTACGGTGAAAGGCGTGCCCCATTCTGTCGTCAAAACAGACGACGTCCTTTCCCTTAACCTTGGCCTCGTTGACCGCTATGTCAGCACAGCCCATGAGCTCCTCCCATTCCCAGCCGTGATCTGGGTAGAGGGCTATTCCGACAGCTGCGGATAAAGAGATCCTTCCGCTGTTATCCGTATCGAAGGGCTCCCTTAAAAGGTTTAGGACGATCCTGCCCAGGTCGAAGCTGGTCCTTGGATCGTGACCCAATATGTCGGCCAGAACACCAAACTCGTCCCCTCCCAGACGAGCGACCAGGTCGCCGTCGCCAAAGGTCCTTTTAAACCTCTCTGCGACAGCCCCCAGAAGCTTATCCCCTGCGGCAAATCCTATGGTATCGTTTACGTTTTTAAATCGCTTTAGGTCGATCTGCAATATGGCGAAGGGCCTTCCCTTCTCCACCCTGGACCTTCCCTCCTGGACGAAGGCGACCCTGTTGGGAAGTCCGGTCAGCTCGTCTCTAAAAGCCAACCAGTGGACTTTCTCCTCCATTTTCCTCTGTTCTGTGATGTCCCGATACAGACCGTAAAGCCCTACAGTCTCCCCATCCACCACGACGGAGCAACCAAAAACACAGACTCGAACGGGCTGTCCGTCCCCCCTTATGCGTTCAGCCTCTATAACGATCTGTTCCCTATCCAGGACCTTGCGGTTTATATCCTTTCCAAGGTGAGCCTGGCCTTTGTCCAATATCAGATCGTCCAGAAACATCCCAACTATCTCTTCCCTGCGAAACATGAAGATCCTCTCAAAGGCGGGGTTTACGTCCATAACGACGCCCTCTTTGTCCAGCATAACCAGGCCATCGGGACTGGTCTGAAAAAGCCGGTCCAGGCAGGCCTTCTGACGGATGGTGTCCTCTTGGGCCTTTAAATACGCTTCCCTTTGGGATTTTAGCTCTTTCTCTCTCTGGGCCCATAAAGACAGCAACAGTATGGACACAACCACTGTAGGCACCGCCCAGTAGATTTCGGATATTGAGCCAAAGGCAAATCCGTAGTCAGGCAGAGCCAAAAATAAGATCAGGGAGATGACAGGAATAACGAGAAACATCGGTTATTCCAGCCAGTTATGTACATTCTGGCGGTATAGCTCGGCTATCTGGGCCGTTATAGGGCCGGGTTTCCCGTCCCCTACGGTCTGAGTGCCTATCTTAACTACCGGCATAATCTCCTTCACCGAGCCCGAGATGAATGCCTCCTGAGAGGACTTTATTTCGTCCAAAGACGGAGCTCTCATCTCAAGAGGTATGTTGTTTTCCTTGAGGATCTGGATTATGAGAGACCTGGTGGTTCCAGCCAGAACCATATCGTCTGGGGCGGTTACGACCTTGCCGTCTTTGACCATGAAGAATGTGCTGTGCCCAGCCTCGGAGATTACCCCTCCAGGGCAGTACAACACCTCCAATGCTCCTGGATCCACCGAGTTTTTGGCCAGAGCTGCGCTGTAGTCTATGCTTTTAGCCGACGGCAGAAGTCTAGCCCTGTCAAGTGGAAAGAGCCTGACCCCTTTTTCGTAGTTTTCCCTGTCCGGCAAAACAAGGTCCTCAAATGAGACGAAGTATCTGGGGTCCGGAAATCGACAGCCATCGACAAATCTATCCCCTCCGGTTATGTAGAACTTGACCAATACCTCTCCGTCGCCTTCCATTCTTTCTATTCCCTGCCTGACGAGGGATTTCATAGCCTCAAGGCCGAGTTTTTCGTCTATTCCCAAGGAGGACGCGGAACGGGACAGTCGCTCGAGGTGATATGTCATCATCATCGGCCTCCGTCCGTAGGTCCTCACAAGGTCGAAAACCCCTATTCCTCTTTGGATTATGTGGTCGGATACCGGGATTACCGCCTTTTCAAAGGGCAAAAATTCGCCGTCCAGGTAGCATAGCTTCAAAGTTAATCCCCCCTGAGGTTTATTCGGTCCAATACGGACCTATTGTACCTCAAAAAGCCTTAGCTGGATAATCCACCTACAAATCTGTTTCGCAGGATGGAAAGCGCTTCTGCTGCGCTGGATTTACACACCACACAGCAGATAGATTCGGGGGTGGCCACTATCATCTCCAGGTTAATACCCCCATCCGCCAGGATGGAGAACACGTCCGAAGGGAGACCAGGACGAGAGGAAAATCCCTGCCCGTACAGGGCAATTCTCGATACCTCGGTGTCGAAGGTCACGCCCTGAGCGCCGATTTCGTCGGGCATCCTCCGACAGACCTCTATGGCGGAGTCCAGTTTTTCCGTCCTTATGAGAAAGGCTATGTCGTTTACGTCCCCTCTCATGACGCTCTGTATCACCATCTCCACCGGCACCATGGCATCGCCCAAGGCCTTAAACAGGTGGGCTGCTATTCCAGGCCTGTCGGGAACCCCGAGGACCGCCACTTTTGCCACATCATCGTCGCATATCACCGAATCTACGGTAAAGGTCTCTCCGTCCATCTTTATTCCTCCTGATCTATCCATCGATTTTCACCGTGGCGCCGTTTTGGTCCACGTCCAGAACGAAGAACCGGGAGTGAACCCCAAGCCTGGCGAATATGGAACACATGGCCCTTGCTATCTCGCCGGGTTTTGTCCTGGTGAAGGCCACCATTGTGGGCCCCGATCCGCTTATCGCAACTCCGTCGCAGCCTGGGAGGTCCCTTAGCTCATTAAGGATGTCCTCCCCTCCGGGGAAGAGCTTGGATCTAAAGGGCTGATGAAGCCTGTCCCCCATGGCCCAGGAGAGGTTATCCCACCGTCCTGTGGACCAGGAGGCGGCCAGGAGGGCCGATCTGCTAAGGTTGAACACAGCGTCCTCCATGGAGACCGACGACGGCAGGGCAGCCCTGGCCTGTGACGTGGGGACCTTGACGTTGGGGACCGCCACCACCGCCGTTACCATTTCCCCCTGAGATTGGGGTAGCTTGACGTATCGAAGCTCCCCGCCGTCCCAGCAGCTGACCGCCATTCCCCCTACGCAGCAGGGAACCACGTTGTCCGGGTGCCCCTCCAGGCTCACCATGAGGGGCAGAAGCTCCTCTTTGGGTAGGGGGTCGTCCCTCAGCTGATTGGCTATCATCACCCCTCCGACTATGGCGGAGGAGGAGCTTCCCAGCCCTCGACAGAAGGGTATGGCGTTCAAGCTGAGCATGTTCAGCCCTGGGGCCTCCATCCCCCACT
Source organism: uncultured Synergistaceae bacterium (assembly GCA_964395085.1). GTDB lineage: Bacteria > Synergistota > Synergistia > Synergistales > Dethiosulfovibrionaceae > Dethiosulfovibrio. The sequence continues at coordinate 11,857 of CAYNAN010000052.1, read as the reverse complement.
CGGCGCAGGCGGCCTCGTATCCCATTATCACGCCGTTGGACTTTACGTCCTGGGCCTCGGTGGAGCCCTCCCCTACGGCCTCAAGGTCGTATTTTCCCTTCGAGAGCAGGCCTCTAACCTTGAAGACGTTGTAGAACTTGAGGGCCAGCCCTATAGAGTCGTAGCCAGACCCCAGGTTGGCGCTGGTCGCAGGTACCCTTACGGAGATCATCGTCTAAACAGCTCCTCCAGGCTCGACCATTCCCCTGGAACCGGCTCGATTGGGGGAATCGACGACAGCAGGACGTTAGGGTCCTTGAGGCCGTTTCCGGTGAGGACTGTGACCACCTTTATGGACTGGGGGAGTTTCCCGGCGTTTTTGAGCTTTAACAGCCCCGCAAGCCCAGCACAGGAGGCTGGCTCGGCGAACACCCCTTCTTTGGACGCCAGAAGGGACTGAGCCGCCAGTATCTCGCTGTCCTCAACGGCCATGAAGGATCCTCCGCTGTCTTTTACGGCGCTTTTGGCCTTTTCGCCGTTAACCGGTCTGCCTATTCTTATGGCTGTGGCGATCGTCTCGGGGTTTGGAAACTCCCTCTCAAGTGCAAGAGGGGCGGCACCGGAGGCCTGTACCCCTATCATCTTGGGAAGGCCAGAGCATTTTCCAAGTGTGGCGTAGTAGTCAAATCCCTCCCGGTAGGCGGAGATGTTGCCGGCGTTACCGACGGGGAGGATCAGCCAGTCGGGCCTATCGCCGAGCTCTTCGCAGATCTCCCATGAGGCGCTTCTCTGGCCCAGCAGTCTGTAGGGGTTTACCGAGTTCACTATAGCCATACCCAGCCGCTCCGAGCCCTGTCTCGCCATGTCCAGTGCAACGTCGAAGTTGTCCGATATGGCGATTATTTTGGCTCCGTAGGCCACCGCCTGGGCTAGCTTGCCCATGGCGACGTTGCCCGCCGGAAGGAGGACGAAACAGGGAATCCCAGCCCTGGCGGCATAGGCTGCGGCGGAGGCTGAGGTGTTCCCCGTGGAGGCGCATATTATGGACCTTGCCCCCTCCTCTATGGCCTTGGCGACCGCCATGACCATTCCCCTGTCCTTGAAGGATCCGGTGGGGTTGAGGCCATCGAACTTGGCGTAGAGCTCTATTCCAAGATCTTCGCCGAGGTTTTCAAGCGGTATTAGAGGGGTATCACCCTCGCACAGAGAGAGGGACGGAGTGTTTTTGTTCACCGGAAGATGGTCTTTATACTTGCTGAGTATGCCTTTTCTCATGGTCTATTCCTCCAATGGTGATATAATAAAAGCCAGGTCACGATCGTAACCAGGCATGTACCTGGAGACGACCATGACCTGGCCGCGGTTCCACTCCAATTCCGGCCATTGGCCGGCTCTCTTCGGTGCTGTAAGGGGCACACCCCGACGACTTATCCCACAATGGCTTCGTCGTCTGCTCCGAGGTGGTTTCACGCATTGACCTTTCCGAGACGCCTTTCAGCCTGTGGGCGTCCCTCTCTGTGGCGGTGTCCTGCGCTACTTGTCCCCATCATCGCGACTATCCTCTTTTGGAGGGGAATTCTACCGGTAATGTTCCCTTGTGTCAACAACGACAAATCCGTCAATTTATGTACCCAAAAAACCATAGGGAATTAGGGAGTTTCCCCCATGGAGTAACCACAGTGGCGGTGTTATCATAACAGCGTTCGCGAGATGCGGACGTTCTGTGGAACCCTCCAAAATCCACCACCCCAGGCGATGGGATCCCCCCCATCGCCACCCTTTTTTATACTACCTTTATGGCTCCCTCTATTCCACCGCTTCTCATTATCTCAAGAGTGTCATAGTGGGTCATGTCCATGTGTATTGGCGTGACCGATACATAGCCGTGGGCCACAGCCCATACGTCACTTCCCTCCACCAGGTCGTCCTCGGGCCTACCAGCCACCCAATAGTAATTTCTCCCATGAGGGTCCTGTAGTTTGGTGACCTTATCGGCGTATATCCTTGTCCCCTTGTGGGTCACTTTTATGCCCTTTATCAGTGGCAGTGGCAGGTTTGGGACGTTGACGTTTAGGACTATCTCTCGAGGTGCTGGGCTTCGAGATAGCCACTCCAGAAGCCGCACCATGATCTCTGCTGCGCTTTCGTAGTGTCTTTCGTCGTCCTCCCTGGAGCAGTTTAGGGACACTGCTATGGAGGGAAATCCAAGTATTGAGCCCTCCATGGCGGCTGACACCGTCCCCGAGTAGGTAAGGTCGTCTCCCAGGTTGGGGCCGTTGTTTATGCCGGACATGACCAGGTCCGCCTGAGGGTAGAGCTGGTCTATGCCCAGTACGACGCAGTCCGAAGGGGTCCCGTCGCAGGTGTTCACTTCAACCCCATTTTCGTAAAGGTCGCTGTTCACTTCCCACAGCCTGAGAGGCCGGGTAAGGGTTATGGCGTGTCCCACCGAGCTTCTCTCTCTGTCAGGAGCCACCACAAAGGGGTTATGCCCGGAGTTTTTGAGGGCCTTGGCCAGCGCCACAATGCCTGGAGCGTATACTCCGTCATCGTTCGTCACGAATACCTTCATATAGTCCTCCCTATGCCAGGATTATCTTGAGAAACATGTACATGACCGGCCTCATTATGGACCCGATGGCCCCAGTAGCGACCAGCAAAAGCAGGACAAAGAAACCGTATCTCTCAAGGAAGAACCACCCGTTCATCCATGCCCTAGGGATAAAGGGGTATATGAGCTTCGATCCGTCCAGCGGTGGGATAGGGATAAGGTTGAACACGGCCAACCCGACGTTCACGTAGACCATCAGTATCATTACCCTGCCCAACGCCGGTATGGCCATGAAGGGCCCTGGCATGAACTTTATGATCAGCGCAACTACAGTCGCGGAGAGGATGTTGCCAGCTATACCTGCAATGGACACAAGCAACATGTCCCTCCTGGGCTGTTTAAAGTATCTCGGGTCTATGGGGACAGGCTTGGCCCATCCGAAGTGAAAAAGAAGCAACATCATGGCCCCTATTATGTCGAAATGGGCCAGGGGATTTAAGGTCAGCCTACCGGCGTCTCTAGCGGTGGGATCGCCCAACTGATACGCCACCCAACCGTGGCAGAACTCGTGAAAGGATATGGCCCAAAGCACCGCAGGAAGGGCCAAAAGGATATCCGCTATCTGTGCTGAAAAACCGCTCATCTTCTATCTACACTCTCCTTGTGATCAGGGGGTATTTTGACCTGATCCAGTCTATTTCGTCGTCTCTTGTGTCGACATCTCCGTCCAGTCTGGCCGCCAAAAGGGCCCTTAACATCCCACCTATGGACGGTCCTTCTCTATATCCCATGTCGATCAGGTGAGACCCGGTCAACATAGGCCGAACCTTGATCAGTCTAGTTAGATATAGGACCAATCTCCTCCTGAATCGCCAAAGTGAGGTGGACACTGCCCAGGCGAACACCGCCACAGGGTCATACCCCTCCAGAGACTCCACTATGGTGGAGAAAGAGGGATCCTGTCTGCCCCCAAGTTTGGCCTCCATCGTCCCCATGTCCTCGACACAGAAGGACAGTAGCTCCCTTTCCTTAGCGGTGAGACACAGTCTGTCGGATACCCTATGGTAAAGGTCGGCAGGGCTGTCCAACAGCAACATGGACAGTGTGGCTATCCATAGATCGCTCCCCATAGGCAACAGATCTCTACCGAGCCTCCTGGTCGATAAAGACAGCCTACGGAGTGCCCAGGCAACTCTGGAACCGATCTTTATGCCTGGGAAAATGGCCTCCAGCAGACCAATCCCGGCCATTCTATTCACTATTGGCCATGGGCGGGGCTCCATGAGGCATATCTCAAGCTCGGATCTGAGCCTAAAGCCCGACAGGCTCCCCAAAAGCCCGCCTCTGATGCAGCTGTTCATGGTTCTCAGGGCGTTGTCGTCTAAGTCGAACCCAAGGCGCTGTTCAAGCCTTATCCCCCTGAACATCCTGGTGGGATCCTCCACAAAACTGAGGTTATGGAGGCTTCTGAGTTTTTTCGCCAGCAGGTCTCTCCTGCCTCCGAAGTAATCCACCAACGTCCCCCAGTTTTCGGAGTCTATTGACAGGGCCATGGCGTTGACTGTGAAGTCCCTCCTGTAGAGGTCGTGTTTCAGTGAATCGCTGGATACGGTGGGCTGGGCAGTTGGGTACTCGTAAAACTCCCTCCGGGCCGTCGCCACGTCCACCTTTCTACCCTCAGGAAAAAACAGAGTTCCTGTCTGGAAACGGTCGTGGAGGGACACCTGAACCTCGTCCCTCTCCCAGGACCTTAAAAAGTCCACTCCCTTACCCTCTACGACTATATCCAGATCGTATATCGGTCTGCTAAGCATCAGATCTCTGACGACTCCTCCGACTACGTAGGCTTTCATGCCTAGGTCGGACGCCCTTTTTCCAAGTCGAACCAGGAGGTCCCTGTCCGGAGGGAAAAGCCCGTCGTTAAGAAGTCCCTCAAGAGGCTCGGTCCATGGATACTCGGAGCCTATCTGCCTGTCGTCGGCCGGCATTGAGACAGGGTAAAGGGCCCTCAGAAGGTCGGTCCTCGTGACTATGCCTTTAAGCTCTCCGTCCACCACGACCGGTAGTCTGCCGATGTTGTGGGCCACCATTGACCTGTGGACCTCCTCTATGGAGGCCCCTAATGGCACTGTGATAACTCCCTCGGTCATAAACTCGTTGACCTGGGCCTCGCCGTAGCCGTGCAGCTGGGCCTTGTCCAGGTCTTTTCTGGTTATAAGGCCGAAGAGACGGCCCTCTTTAGTGACGGGAAGGGCCGAGTGGCCGTATCGAAGCATTATCCTGTAGGCGTCGTTGACCGAGCTGGATTCCTCAACAGCCATCACGGGAGTCGTCATGACGTCGTCGACGGTTAGGGTCGGGGTTATCATGGTTTCGAGCCGAGATTCGAGCTCCTCAAGGATAGATCTGGGCCCCCTACCTGATACGGCAGCGGAGGCGGCCTGAGGATGGCCCCCTCCTCCTAGGGGTTTTAGCAGCTCTGATACGTCAAGGACGTTTTCTTTGCTCCTTGCGACGACGTAGGTTCGGTTTTCCATCCTCACCGCGGCCAAAACGACGTCCGCGGCGAAAAAGTCCCTCAGCCTGTGGGCGAAAAGGGATATCCCCTCCACGTAGACGTCCACAGCAGCCTTGGTCAGGACTATCCTCGCGCCGGATATGTACCTTTCCCAGGAGTTCTCCACCAGTCGGTCCATCATCCGTCTCTCTGGGGCGGAGAGATCGACCTCTATGGAAGAAGGTATCAGGGTAAAGTCCGCCCCGCACTCTTTCATCCTGCTCATCATGGCGTAGTCCCTGCTGGTGGTTCCCCCGAAAAGCAGCCCCCCCGTATCCTCGTATATTCCCATGGCGAACAGCGTCGCCTCGTGAGAGCTGGGAGTTATCCCCCTTCTGAACATCTCCTCCAACAATAGAGTTACGGTTGCCCCTACAGGCTCTATTACGCTTAAGGAGGCCTTTATGTCGTCCGAGCATGGAGGATGGTGGTCATAGACATGAACGTCAACGTCGGGGCGACCAGCAAGAGGGGCCAGCACTCCCAACCTACGGACGGACCTAGTATCCACGACTATAAGCTTTGTGACCTCGTCCATTCGGACCTTTCTGGGGGTCAGGACCGTCCATCTACCTCTGTGACGTTTGAGAAAATCCCTGACGTTTCTCTCAGCGGACCCGGAGAAACAGGGAACGCCGTCGGGATATAGTTTCCCGGCGGCGATCATGCTTGCCAGAGAGTCGAAGTCGCTACCGACGTGACTCGTTATGAGCTTCAACGACAGGCCTCACACAGAGCTTCCCTAAAGGACAGGCTAGCCCTGAGGACGTCCGATACCGCCACGGGAACCGGAGGTTTTTTCATGAGTCCTGTGGCCTCCTCGGTTATAGCTGGAACCAAGTTCGCCAGAGTGTAAAACTGAACCTCCCAGTTTTCGGTCAAGAACTGATCGTACTTGGAGTAAGCCGTCTCCAACGACAGAAGGTTAGCCTGGTAGGCCAGTTTTTTGCCAAGCACCGCGGAGATCAGCTGCCTGGCCTGTTTCCTGAAAGCACACTGTATTCTCACGGTGCAGATGGAGGACATCCTCTGCATCTTGCTTCCGTGAGAAAGCAAAAATTCCCTGAGATCCTCCAGCGATCCATCGTTCTCTATGATAAGATCGGCGGTAGCCCTTTTTTCATCCGAGGAGAGCAGGAACTTCTCCCTGGAGATGAGTTTTTCCTCCGATAGCCCCCTATGGCCGTTTCTGGAGGCCCTTGTGCTGGAGGAGGCGGTTACATAGGCGGTCATGTCGCACCAGTAGGGAACCCCCGACTCGAACATGAGGGGTATTTCCACCACGACCCATCCCCTCTCCGAGGCTAAGCCCGACGTCATCTCTCTCCTGACCAGAGGGTGGATAAGGTCGCACAGCCATCGGTAGTCCGCCTCGTCGGAGAACACTCTATCAGCGACGCCGCTGAAGGATATCTCTCCGTTCTCGCTTATGACCGAATCTCCCCATCTTCCCTTGGCGGCCTGGAACAGCTCTGGCTCGGTCCAAAGTTTTTTGACTATGATATCGGCATCTATTATCCTAGCGCCCATATCCCTGAACAAAGACGCCACAGTAGACTTACCGGCTCCAATATCTCCGGTTAAACCCAAAACGAACATTCTGGGGTTCCTCCTCTCCTACTTCCTCCATAGACCTGCAAGCCTCGGGTATCTCCCATAAAAATCTGGACAGGTCGTTGACGAGGACCGATCCGAAAAGACGTCGAAAACCCACGCCAGAGACGTAGAGCCTCTCCTCGGCCCTGGTTATCCCAACATACCAAAGCCGGCGTTCCTCCTCCATCTCGTCCAGTGATCCGTCGATAACCCTGCTGTGAGGAAAAAGTCCCTCCTCTAAGCCTACCACAAAAACCACCGGAAATTCCAATCCTTTGGCGGAATGAAGGGAAGAGAGGCTAATCCCCTCCGGGATTCCACCCACTTCTTGATCTGTGTATAGCGATATCTCGGCCAGGACGTCCTCAAGAGAGTCCGACTCAGCGTTGAGAGACGTCAGTTCCATGACGTTTTCCCTGCGCTCCTCCCATTGATCCTGGTAACTTTTCTCAAGATACAGGCCATACCCTATAGAGTCAAGGACATAGGGAACAAGCGCTCCCATGTCCGCCCCCATATCCAGCAGAGACAGCATGTGACAGGCTAAGTCCTTGACCCCTACAGCGCCCTTTCCCTTGAGAGGGCATTTTCCATCGGCCAGCTTTAGCCACACCGATTTCGAGTCGCCCACCTCCCTCAACAGGAAGTCGGACAGGACCGATAGCCCTTTAGCACCGATCCCTCTGGGGGGTACGTTGACCACCCTTGCCAGGGCACTCCCGTCCCTGTGATTTACGGCAAGCCTGAGGTAGGAGATCACGTCCTTGACCTCTTTACGGTCATAGAATGCGGTTCCCTTGACGACACGATAGGGGATAGACCTGGAGATGAACTCTTGTTCAAAATTTCGACTCAAAGCGTTGATCCTGTACAGAATCGCCATGTCACTGTAGCGATATCCCATGGAGGCCAGCTCTTCGACTTTGTCGGCAACGTATCTCGCCTCGGCCCTCTCGTCCACGAGCTTCGCCATCTCTATGAGGTCTCCTCCGGAACGATCGGTCCAGAGCCGTTTGTCCGGTCTGTTGGCGTTGTTTCGGATGACGGCGTTAGCCGCGTCGAGTATTACGCCGGAGGAGCGATAGTTCTGCTCCAGCTTGACGACCTTGGCCCCGGGAAAGTGCCTCTCGAAACCAAGTATAACCGACATATCCGCTCCTCTCCATCCGTATATGGACTGATCTGGGTCACCGACGACCATTATGTTAGGTGATTTTCCCGCTAGCATCTTCATCATCGAAAACTGAGGCCTGTTGACGTCCTGATACTCGTCCACGAGCACCCATTCGATCCTGGCTCTCTCTCTCTCCAGTACCAAGCTATCGGTGGTCATCAGGTGAAGGGGCATCGTTATGAGATCGTCAAAGTCAAAGGCTCCCTGTTCTCTCATTGAATCGCGGTATTTATCGAAGACTTCAGCAATTTCACCGTCAAGAAGAGGGTCCAGTGTTGCCGGATCGCAGGAGGTCTTGGCCCTCGAGATACCGTCTAAAAACCAGGATGGGTCCTCCTGGGATGGGTCTATACCCATTTCCTTGGATATTTTTTTGATCAGGGAGAGGCACTCGGATCGGTCAAAAACCACGAAGTTTCTCCTGTACCCTCTGGACTCCAGAGCATCCCTGTTTCGAAATAGCATCTGTAGACCAAAGGAGTGAAAAGTCGAGACCTGTGCGTCTTTGGCCCTCTCGCCCAACATCGTCTCGACCCGTTCTTTCATCTCCCTGGCGGCCTTGTTGGTGAAGGTGACGGCCAGTATTCTCCAGGGGGCTACGGAGCACTCTTTGACCAACCAGGCTATCTTGCTGGTCAGGACCCTCGTTTTCCCGCTTCCTGCCCCAGCTAAAACCAGAAGAGGGGCCCCCTTGAAGGAGACCGCCTCTCTCTGTCTAGGGTTAAGGCCCTCCAGGATAGGAGAGTTGCCCTTCATCCTCTCCGCTTCTCCTCCAGCCAACTTTTCACTAAAGAGGACCATTCGTCCAGACCCTCTTTTTTGTAGCAGGATATCCGCAGGTTAGATGCTTTAGGGTTTAGCTTTGCGACGTCGGACCAGAACAGATCGTCGTCGAAGGAGACGTAGGGCGATAAATCGATCTTGGTCAGGACTACCGCTGATGCCTCGGTGAATAATAGTGGGTATTTTAGGGGCTTATCGGGTCCCTCCGGCACGGAGGATATAGCGACCTTGTGGTCCTCTCCGACATCGAACTCAGCGGGACAGACCAGGTTGCCTACGTTCTCTATGTATATCACGTCCAGATCGTCCAGAGGCAGCTGTTCAAGGGTCATATCGACCCAGTTGGCCTCCAGGTGACACCCTCCCTCGGTATTTATCTGTATGGAAGGTATCCCAAGGGCATCTATCCTTACCGCGTCCCTGTCCGTAGCGACGTCGCCCTCTATAACCGCAGATCTAAGGCCGTCTTTTCCAAGGGTGTTCTCCAAGAGAGTAGTCTTCCCCGACCCGGGCGATCCTATGAGGTTGATCATGAGGATGCCCTTTTCAGCGAGCCTGTCCCTTATTTTTTTAGCGTAACTCATGTCAGCGGCCATGACAGCCTGCTGTATGTCTACTTTTCTTACCGCCATTACTCCTCCACCTCCAAAGAGTCTATATCCATCTCCATGCCATGTAGCATATCCACGTCCTTGCCTCCGCAGTTGGGACAGAGATATCCCAACTCAGATTCTCCCCATCTTCCACCACAGCTGCGACATAAAAACTCGATAGGTACGGGGATTATAACAAGCTCTGCACCCTCTAGGTTAGTTCCCTTTATCGATGCTGTGAAGGCGAAGGAAAGTATGTGAGGTATCACCTGCCTCATGGCCCCAACTCGAAGCGTCACCGACTTAATCGCGCTCCATTCGTTGGCCTCGTAAAGATCGTCAAGGGCGTCTATTACAGCCTTCACCATCGACAGTTCGTGCATCGCATCTCACCAACTCCTGGCTATGAAAAAAGGGACCCTCGAGGGTCCCTTCGGAGATCTTTCTAGTCCGCCGGCTCCAACAGCCCGTATCCCCCGGACTTCCTCTTGTAAACTACGTTGACCGATCCGCTCTCCGCGTTTGAAAAGACGAAGAAGCTGTGACCGAGAAGGTCCATCTGCATGCAAGCCTCCTCGGCGTGCATCGGCCTTAGAGGGAACCTTTTGACCTTGACTATGTCCTCTTCCTTCTCCTCTACAGGAGCCTTGGACATGTCCGAGATAAGGTCGTCCAGGTTGAAGGAGACGTCGTGAGTCTTAAGCTGAACCCTATCGGTGAGGTATTTCTTGTGGCGTCTGATGCGCCTCTCAAGGTTTTTGAGGGCTATGTCAAAGGCCTTTCTGAGGTCTGAATCCCTCTCCTCGCCTCTCATGATAACGCCGTTTACGTTGGAGGTCACCTCTACGGTGTGGATACCCCGACTTAGGTTAAGAACAATTTGGTTATCAAGGATCTTCGGGAAAAACTTTTCCAGTTTTGAGAGCTTCCTCTCCATGTACTCCTTAAGCTCGTCCGACAACTCGGCGTTGCGATTCACAAAACGAATATCCATTCTCTATTTCCTCCCTTCCTCCAACAGTTGCGTCTTTGTGCAATGTTATTTTAACACATACGGGAGATATGGGCAACATCCCCAAGCCCTATATAGAGTATAAACCACTTCAGGCAAAAGTACGAGATAGGCAGTAGCTTTTTGTGCCCTTTTTTGTTTAAATGGCCCTGGTAGCTTTACCATAAGACCTAAGGAGATGAGCGTTATGATTCTTTCTGAAAGGGCACTTAGACTGGAACCCTCGGCGACACTGGCCGTGGTGGCTAAGGCAAAAGCCATGAAGCGAGAGGGGAAGCCTGTTATATCCTTCGGCGCAGGTGAACCGGACTTCAACTCCCCCGACTCGGCTCTTCGCTACGGCAAGGAGGCGATGGACGCCGGACACACCCACTACACCCCAGGTACCGGTATTCCGGAGCTCAGGGAGGCGGTCTGCGATTATTATAAGGACCGCTTTGGCCTTGAGTACGCCCCAGGAGACGTGGTTATAGGCGCTGGAGCCAAGATACTACTCTACGAAGCCCTCAGCTGCATAATCAACCCAGGTGACGAGGTTATGGTGTTCGCACCGGCCTGGGTGAGCTACGTGGAGCAGATACGCCTCTGCGAGGGCAAGGAGATCATACTGGACACCTCCGATACAGGATTCATACCGGATCTGGACCAGGTAAAAAAGGCTATCACACCGAGGACCAGGTGTATGATGATAAACACGCCTAACAACCCCACCGGGGCGGTCTACGACGAAAAGACACTTAAAGGGCTCGCAGCTCTTGCGGTTGAGCACGATATCACCATCATCTACGACGAGATATACGAACAGCTTGTGTACGGCAACGCGGTCCATCATCAGATAGTCGCCCTAGCTCCAGAGGCAAGGGAGAACGTCATAGTGATAAACGGCGTCAGCAAGGCCTACGCTATGACAGGATGGAGGATAGGCTACGCCCTCGGGCCCTCTAAGGTCATGTCAAAGATAGGAGCCCTTCAGGGGCACCTCACTTCAAACCCCTGCTCTGTAGCACAGTACGCCGCTCTGGGGGCGCTTAGAGAGGCACACAACGATATAGTGACCATGCACGGCCATTTCTCCGCTAGGAGAGAGCTCATACTGAAGCTTCTGGCCGATATGCCTCTGATAAAATTCGTGGAGCCAGAGGGAGCCTTCTACGTCCTGGTAGACGTCAGAGAGGCCCTGGGCAAGGCCAAAGACGGCAAGATCGTCTCCGACGACGTTTCTTTCTGCGAGAGACTCCTGGAGTCCACCTACGTGGCAATGGTACCTGGAAGTGCCTTTTACGCTCCGGGGCATATAAGGGTATCCTACTCCAACTCGACCGAGGATATCACCGAGGGAATGAGAAGGCTCAAGGTTTTCTTAGAGACGCTTGCATAGCCTTAGAGGGAGGGCTTTTGCCCTCCCTCTAGCTATTACTTTTAAAAAAGCGAAAGGTGGTCCCTCAGTATATTGAGCCCTATGAGGCAAAGGACCACCCCGCCTGCAAGCTCAGCCCTGTGACCTATGGCCACCCCTATCCTACAGCCGGCTATGGCGCCTATCACGGACAAAACAGCGGTTATAACCCCCGCGGAGGTCGCTATGGGCATGACGGAGTTCCCTATGGCGGCG
>CAYNAN010000051.1:0-17029 GCA_964395085.1 uncultured Synergistaceae bacterium | reverse complement strand
GGCCACGAGGGTTGGTGTGGTGACGGGTTTTTTCATCCCTGCCGCTGGAACCCCTGAGACCGACGGGCCGGGCGGGGCGGCTGCCTTAGCCAGGGCCCTTGTCCTGTGCGGTAAGGATGTGTCATTATGGACCGATAGTTCATGCCTTTCGGTGGTCCAGGCGGCCTCCTCCGCTATAGGAGGGCCGCCTGTGTCTGAGGCGAGCTCCGGCTCTGAGATACTGGACTGGGCGCCAGATCTGTTGGTCTATATCGAGAGGCTAGGGAGGGCGGAGGACGGGGAGTATTACAACATGAGAGGTCAGGCTATAACCTCCACCGTTGTCCCTCTGGACGATGGGCTGATTTTGGCCTCTGATGAGGGGATCAAGTCCATCTCCGTGGGTGACGGTGGCAACGAGGCTGGCATGGGTAAGCTTCTTGAGCCACTTTCCCGGATACTGCCTGGCTACGGCTCCTGCCTTTCCGTGATGTCGTCCGACGTAGCTATTCCCGTGGACGTGTCCGATTGGGGAGGCTACGCCCTGGCTGGTCTCCTATCCATGGGGACTGGCCGCTGGTGCGGTGTCTCCGACGAAGAGGTAAAAAATATGATCGAGGCGGAGGTCGCCGCAGGGGCGGTTGACGGTGTGACCCTCCATGGAAATCCCTCCGTGGACGGTTTTCCGATGGAGGATCAGATGATAATAGCTTCGAAAATTCAGGGACTTATCGAGCCAGCTTGAGCTTGCTTTTCAGCAGCCTGGAGAGGGGAAGGGCGATTATCATACCCATCCCGGTCTGGACTACATCCGTGAGCAGTTCCACCGGGGCTGCGGCCCAGCCGTACAGCAGTCCTGCGGATATGGAGTATCCTGTGGCCATGACCGCAGCTCCGGCGATCATGGCCTTTATCCTGCCCTTAGGGGCAAGGGTCCCTACCACATATCCCTCAAGGCCCTTTATGAGCAGAGTGAGGGGAGCCCACATGGGGTATCCAAGTATGAGGTCCGCTAGGGCCGCTCCCAATCCCCCTGCAACAGCTCCGTGCTTTGCTCCCCACAGTATAGCCACGGTGTATATTATGCCCTCGCCCAGATTGAAGTACAGCCTGAACCCTGGAACTGGAACGCTGAGCATAGTTGCCCCTGTCACCATAGCGGCTGTCAGGGCCGCTAATACCATGCTATTTGTCCTCCTGTTGGTCATATCCATCATCCTTTCCCATAAAATAGTCCTATTGCCCTTGCCTTATCGCTAAAGTTTCTGGTACTATCGAGCTGTGTGTGTTGCCCTATATTATAGGGACGGTTTGTGTTTCTGGCCCGGTCCAGATTTAGGCCTCGTCCCTTCTCTTTGGACCAGTCCCTCGGAGAGTGGTGTTTCGCCTTTGAAGAACGGAAAGTCTTTTGCTCTCTTCTCCTCTTTCATAATGCTTTTCTTCGCTGTTTTTTTCGCGGTAATAACCTGCTACAGGGGCGATATCGGTAGCTTCAGTATAGATGAAGCGGTGGTCTGCGTGGACGTGGATGATTCCGCCATCCCTTGGGGGGTGGGGGATAGGTTTGATTTTGGCGTCCGACAGCTCTGTGTCCTCCTAGGCTACAGCGGAGGGGATGACGATACCGTTCGGTTTAAATGGTTTTTCAAGGGGCAGCTTATCCACGAAGAGGTCCAGATACTGGGCGATGGTGGAAGTTATCGCATGTTCTATATCCTCAGGGAGGATGGGTCTCCCCTTCCTGTAGGTCCATATTCGGTCCAGATAGACGTTAACGATCGCATGGCGAGAAAGATGGCTTTTTCCGTGGAGGAAGGCCCTGATGCGTCGATAAATTCACAATGAGAGGAATAATCGAGGAATGACCCAGGATATAAATCAGGAAGATATAAACGTTACTTTAGAAGAAAACGGGGTCGTCTCCGATTCTCCAAGACAGGAAGAGGAGCGAAAGGCTCCTCCCAAACCCAGATATTCCTACGGGAGGTTGGCCTCCCTTAACTTGGTGGACCTTAAACGGATAGCCAAGGAGGAGGACCTTTCGGGTTTTTCGTCCCTCAGGAAGGACGACCTCATAATCTCCATCCTCGAGGCTCAGGCCAGGCAGATGAACACCCGTTTCGGTGGTGGAACCCTAGAGATCCTTGCGGAGGGCTACGGCTTTTTGAGGCCCAAGGGGCTTCTTCCCAGCGACCACGATATATACGTGTCGGCGTCCCAGATCCGTCGTTTCGGGCTCAGAAACGGCGACGTTATATGGGGTATGGTCCGTCGTCCAAAGGAACAGGAGCACTACGAGGCTTTGCTTCGGGTCGAGGTTGTCAACTTCACCGATCCCGAGGCGGCCAAGCATCGTCCTCATTTCGGACAATTGACCCCCATCTTCCCAAATCAGAGGCTTTCCCTTGAGACGGATAGCAATAGGCTATCAACCAGACTGGTGGACCTGTTTTCCCCTATAGGCAAGGGGCAGAGGTCACTCATAGTGTCTCCTCCTAAGGCTGGCAAGACCACCATATTGAAGGACCTTGCCAACGCAATAACCACCAACCATTCCGAGATAATCCTCATGGTCCTCCTGATAGATGAAAGGCCTGAGGAGGTTACCGACATTTCCCGGTCCGTCGACGGCGAGATAATCGCCTCTACCTTCGATCGCCCTGCAGAGGAGCATATGAGGGTCGCTAATCTCGCGTTGGAGAAGGCAAAGAGGCTTGTCGAAGCAGGCAAGGATGTGGTGCTTTTGTTGGACTCCATCACCCGCCTTGCAAGGGCATCCAACCTTACGGTGCCACCCTCCGGCAGGACCCTGTCCGGCGGAATGGACCCTGCCGCGCTCTATTTCCCAAAAAGGTTTTTCGGTGCCGCTAGAAACATAGAGGAGGGCGGTAGCCTGACCATCATAGGCACTGCCTTGGTCGATACCGGCAGCCGAATGGACGACGTCATCTACGAGGAGTTCAAGGGTACCGGCAATATGGAGATACACCTGTCTCGAAAGCTCGCCGAGCAGAGGATATTCCCTGCTGTCGATATAGGCCGTTCTGGCACAAGGCGAGAGGACCTGCTTATGTCCGAGGAGGATCTCCAGAAACTTTGGGTTCTCCGTCGTAAGCTGGTGAACGTCGACGATAGTGGAGCTCTCAATTTGATAGTCGAAAGGTTGAGAAAGACCGTCAACAACGCCGATTTTTTGCAGAGCGTTAAGTCTTAGATGTAAAACAGGGTTTTGAAATAACGGCGGGTTCTGCCGCCAAGGAGGCGTGGTGAGTTTTGAACGGAAGAAATTCTAAATCTTCGTGGCATTCCGGTTTTTTTCTGGTCGTAGGACTGTCCGTTTGTATAGGGCTTTTTCTCTCTGTTTCTGCCGGCAAGCAGGCTGAGTCGGATGGATGGGGATATTCGGTCGACTACAGCTCTGAGGACGGAGTGCCTTCCGGTTTTGTCGTGGTGGACATGTCCAGTGCCTTCACCGCCATGAGAGAGTTTTCCGGAGATCCCGGCCCTACAGGTATAGGTCCCTTGCCTTCTGGTCCTATGTACGAGGAGGGAGAGGTGATCCTGGACGAGGTCACGTTGGAAGATCTCAAAAAACCGTCCCTTGTTCATAGAATGGATAAGGGAGAGGGAGATAAGAAGCTTGATCTCAAAGAGGCCCAGTCTGGATCGACAAAATTCTCCTCCATCAGGAGAGAACAGACCCCAGGCAAGGTGGACGTTATGGAGGGCGTGACGCTGGAGGAGGTTTCCGTCTTCTGGGTGGAACACAAGGTTGGACCGGGTCAGACCCTTTTCGACCTAGCCAAGGACGCCAAGGTTACCCAGGACCAGATAGCAAAGGCCAACGCTCTTACAAATCCGGACAGGCTCTCGCTAGGGCAGGTGCTCCTGATACCCAACACGCCTGATGACGTGGATGCTACCTTGGACGAGGTGAGGAGAAGAAAGGAAGAGCAATTAGCCAAGGAGAACAAGCTTGTCCCATTGGACGTCCAGACCTACGCGGTCAAAAACGGAGACAGCCTTTGGAGCATAGCGAACGAGTTTAACGTGACAGTCGATACCCTTTTTGGTGCTAACTCGCTTCGCGATCCCGATCACCTAAAACCTGGAGTAACCCTTAAGATCCCCAACCAGGACGGTATTTTTTACAAGGTGAAAAAGGGAGATACCCTGGCGCAGATAGCAAGCAGGTATTCGGTCGATGCGGATAGAATAGCCGAGATAAACGGCATGGACCAGAAGAAGCTAATATCGGTAGGACAGGAGCTTTTCCTTCCCGGAGCCAGCCAGGTAGCGGTGGCCCAGTCCTCGTCTCGTTCCAGTTCATCCGGTGGCAAAACCTCAGCGGTATCCAGAACTTCAAGCAAATCCTTCCGTTGGCCTGTGGTTGGAAGGATCAACAGCCCATTTGGATGGAGGCGTCACCCTCTGTCCAAGAGCCGTTCGTTCCATACCGGCGTCGATATCAAAGCTGGACGGCACACCAAAATTAAGGCCTCCAGGGCAGGTACGGTCGTCCACTCCGGATGGATGGGTGGCTACGGTAGGGTCGTCGTCATCAGGCACGACGGAACCTATAGCACCCTATACGCCCACTGTCAGAAGTTGTACGTCAGAAAAGGCCAGAAGGTCTCAGCCGGTACGGTTATAGCTACGGTCGGCACCAGCGGTCGTTCCACCGGCCCTCACCTCCACTTCGAGGTCAGGGTCAACAACAAGCCGGATAATCCCCTCAAATATCTCCGTTGAGGCCGAGGTTTCTGCGCATTTCATGTATAATTGGGCATGGGCCGGCATCACCGGTCATGCCCTTTTGTCGTTAATATATTTCTTCTATTTTTATGGGATGGTGAGATGTTATGGCGAAGTTCGTCCTGGTCACAGGGGGAGTAGTGTCGTCTCTCGGAAAGGGCATAACCGCGGCGTCCCTCGGTGTGCTGCTAAAAAAGAGAGGCTTTAAAGTTTCGATAATAAAGTTAGATCCATATATAAACGTGGATGCCGGTACTATGAATCCGTTTCAGCACGGAGAGGTGTTCGTCACCGATGACGGGGCCGAGACGGACCTGGATCTGGGGCACTATGAGAGATTTATAGACGAGGACCTGTCCTCCGCCAACAACCTGACCACCGGCAAGATCTACTCCAGGGTCATAGACAGGGAGAGAAAAGGCGGCTATCTCGGAGGTACGGTGCAGGTTATCCCTCACGTCACAGACGAGATCCAGACGGCCATCCTCAAGGCCTCTGAGGGGGTCGACGTGGTTATAGCAGAGATAGGCGGTACGGTTGGCGATATAGAGGGCTTGCCGTTTCTGGAGGCTATCAGGCAGCTCAGGAACAAAGTTGGAAGGGAGAACATCCTGTACTGTCACGTCACTTTGGTCCCCTATATCGGAGCGGCGGGAGAGCTCAAGACCAAGCCGACCCAACATAGCGTTCAGGAGCTCAGGAAGATAGGGATTCAGCCTGACGTCATTGTGTGTCGTTCCGACAGGGCTGTCCCTCAGGAGATGAAGGATAAAATAGCCCTTTTCTGCAACGTCTCCTCCGACTCCATCGTGGAGGCCAGGGATGCTTCCACCATATATCAGGTTCCGTTCAGCCTGTACGACCAGGGGTTCGATACATTGGTCCTAAAAAAACTTGGGCTTGAGCCAGGGCCAAATCCCGATCTCGCAGATTGGAGGAAGGTCGTCGACGGTTTTTCCTCGCCATCCGGATCGGTTAAGGTCGCCATGGTGGGAAAATACGTTGGCTTGAAGGACGCCTACCTGAGCGTAGTGGAGGCCCTATATCACGCCGGAATACACAACGACGTTAGGATAGACCTGATCCCCATAGAGGCGGAGGATATAGAGGCCAAGGGGGCTGAGGCACTTCTGTCCGGGGTGGACGCCATATTGGTTCCAGGTGGCTTTGGTTCAAGGGGAATCGAGGGCAAAATCGCCTCGGCCAGGTA
This sequence comes from uncultured Synergistaceae bacterium, assembly GCA_964395085.1. Classification (GTDB taxonomy): domain Bacteria; phylum Synergistota; class Synergistia; order Synergistales; family Dethiosulfovibrionaceae; genus Dethiosulfovibrio. Next base: position 11,085 of record CAYNAN010000051.1, on the reverse strand, counting down.
CGCGAGGGAAAACAAGGTCCCTTATCTGGGGCTCTGCCTTGGGTTGCAGATAGCGGTTATGGAATTCGCCAGAAACGTATGTGGCCTGGATGGGGCCAACAGCACCGAGATGAACCCAGATACTCCTCACCCCGTTATTCACCTTATGCAGGATCAGCGAGGCGTGGTCGACCTGGGGGGAACCATGAGGCTTGGAGCTTACCGTTGCGACCTTGTGGATGGGACTAAGGTGAGGGATGCCTATGGGGCCGACCACGTGATGGAACGCCACCGCCATCGTTACGAGTTCAACGGCGACTACAGAGAGAGTCTTGAGGCAGCCGGACTCAGGGTCGCTGGGATCTACTCCGATAAGAATTTAGTGGAGATAGTGGAGCTTGAGGGGCATCCTTGGTATGTCGGAGTGCAGTTTCATCCGGAGTTCAAATCCCGCCCAGTCAAGCCTCACCCTCTGTTTATGGGGCTTATAAAGGCCGCGTTATGATAAGGATTGGGAGGTATGTTGCTTTGACCAAAATAACCAGGTTTTTAGTCCTCTGTGCAGTTGTTTGTCTTTTTGCTGGCGTCTCTTGGGCTTCGGAGGAGGTTCCGGCCTTTCAGAGGCTTGACGATATGGAGAGGGTCATCTACGGAGATGTTAGATCGGGGGGGCTCATATCCAGGCTGAGCGATCTGGAGAAAACCCTCTTTGGGCGAGAGTTGCCCGGTACCATCGCCGAGAGGCAGACCGCTGTTGTTAACTTTCTGGAGAAGGGGAGCGATACCCAGCCGTCTTTGCTGTTCAAGCTGGCCATCGCAGAGTGGATAACGGAGCAGAAATCACAACCTACCAGGCCGGTCACGGACAGGATTAGGGTTCTGGAGAGAAAGCTCGAGGGAGAGGCTATGGGAGAGGGGCCTGTAGCTATGAGACTGGAACGTCTATTGAGCCTGTTGGTCACGGAGCCGGTTCGATGGGAGCCCGTAGGTCTTTCCAAGGGCACCGTGGTAAGGGTGTCCCTTTCAAGGACGATCTCCCCCTCTAACGTAGCCGTCGGGGATGTAGTTGAAGGTGTTCTGACCAACGACCTCGTAGTGGGCTCCTCCTTAGTTGCCCCTAAGGGGTCTGTCGCTCAGGGGATAGTATCGAAGGTCTCAAAACCGAGGAGTTTTGGCCGTCCGGGGGAGGTCTCCTTTGTCTTCGACACCCTCCTGCCTCCGTCCCTTGTTCCTATCCCCCTTCTGGTCGGCGAGGAGGCGGTGAAGGCAGCTGAGGCGGAAAAGGCCCAGATAGCCGCTGCGGGCGGAAGCCTAGTGGGAGCTATACTTTTAGGCCCTGTTGGCCTTGCCGGTGGATTTTTGGTTCGAGGCGACGTTAAGGAGATAGCGGAGGGAACCGTATTTCACCTCGAGGTTGGGGATCAGTCTTCCCCCCTGTCATATCCTGTGCCGGAGGGATTACAGAGCCTTATAGTGCCCACCGAGGTCGTCGGGACGGGCGATATCGATAATTTAGAGAAACCGAAAAGTGAGGTCGACAGTCTATGATTTCATTAAAAATTAGCGCGCGTCGCCTGATCGCGGCTTCGATGCTGTCTTGGTCTGTGCTCTCGGCTCCGGCCATGGCTATAGACCTTGGAGATGTCCTCAAGGACGTGGCAGGGGTGGCTGTGGGCGGTTTCGTGATAGACCAGATAGCCGGTCCTATCAACGATTTTATCAACACAATAACCTTTAACAAGGGCGCCAAAGTAGAGGGACACACAAAGGTCGTTCCCATAGTCTCGCTGGGAAGTGGGACAAGAATAGGGGCGGCTCAGGTTGCAGGTCCGAAGCAGGAAGGCGTGGCTAAGGTCAAGGCCGTTGCCGCTATAGAGACCAGCTTCAGGGATCGTTTCAGGGTCAAGATCCTTATCCCCGTGGACTCGGTAAATCCCCTTCAGAGATTTGTCAGAGTCCAGGGCGTGGGGGTTTCTGCCGTCATAGACTTTAAGCTCTAGCTCAGGTTCGGGGACATGACAGGAAAAAGACCTTCCCTTATAGTTGCCTTAGCGTTTTTTCTGCTGGCGTCCTTCGTCCCTAAGGTTGTGGGCTCCCCCCTTGAGACGGCCACCGGCATACTGGAAAAAAGCACCTCTTTCCACTGGGGCAGGGACTGTCTAGTATGGGTGGTCCATTATCCAGAGTCGCTGGTGGAGCCTTGGGTGGATGCGGATGCCCAGTCAAGGGGGTATAGCCAGGAACAGAGGGAGGAGTATCTTCGCTCCTTCAAGGAGCAGCTTCGTATAGGTTCAGCAGAGCCTTTTTTGTTCACGGTCTATCACTTTGGCCCTAAACCTCTGTCCCTATCCCCTCTGGCTGAGTATCTGTCTCTCACCACTGACGGAGCCAACAGGGTTGCGCCTCTCTCTTACGAGGACAAGCTCGATCAGCCTATCTCTGGAGTTGTCCAGGGATTGGTCTTTTTCCCGAAACAGGACGGGGCCTTCTCCCTCGTAATCAAGGGGTTGGGAGTCTATCCAGAGCAATTTTTTGCCTTTGGTGGGTCCCCTAAAGCGACTGTCGCCCAGGTTCCATCTGAGGAGGTCGTCAGTAGGATAGTGGAGTTACCGCCAATCAAGACCGAAACGGCCCTTTCAGACAAGGGGGGCAAGGTATCTGTGCCTAAAAAACAGCCTGAGTCCAAGCCTGCTGAGCCTGAGCCGACCCCTCCGCCTGTGGATACGGAGCCGCCTGCTTGGCTTGGCCCTGGGCCTGTGTTGACTCCGCCCGAGCCCGATCCGGCTTTGGAGGCTAAACTTTTTGATGAGGTCTCGGAGGACATCGCGAGGCAGCTTGACGATATACTAAAGGACGAGCCCTCTTCCGGTGACGATGGGGAGCTTGATAGGCCTGATAAGGCCGTGGTCGAGAGGTTCCTGGACCTATGGGCAAAGGGAAACGTTGAGGATATGTTCGATATGATAGCTCCATCCGCCAGAGGCGAGGGGCTTGAGGCCTTCACGTCCAGGGTAAATAAATCTCCCCTCCGTTGGTGTCTGTCCGACGGATATCGGCTTCGTTGGATGGGGGACGGAAAGGTCAAGGTCTCGGTCGCTCAAAAACTGGTGCTCATAAGGGTCCTACAGAGCGAGGTATTGTCGGTGGTCCAGGAGGAAGGGCGAGTTTTCGTTGTCTGGTAGGTTTTGGGCGATCTTGGCCCTGTCCGTGACCGTGGCATTTTTGGCCTGGGTGTTTATCGGTGACCTTTCCCTGGATGAATCCATAGACGACGATCCTCTACCTGTGGTGGTTGAGATGGAGCACGTCACTCTCAAAAGAGGGATGTCCGGTGATCTCTGGGTTTTCGACGTAACGTCGGTGAAGAGGGAGATGGGGATAGGAGACCTTGAGGGAATAGTGGGAAAGAGAACCGCTCCCGACGGGTCACTTTGGACACTTACCTCTCCCTATGGCGAGTATGTCGAGAGGGGAGATCGCCTGTCTCTCTCCTATGGTACCGGTACTTTTCAGGAGAAGGACGAAAGCTTCTCCTGGAAGGCCCCACTTGTCCTATGGGGTGGATATTCCTCGGACGTGTGGTCTTTTCCCGATGGCCTGAGTGTATCGGGTGATAGATATAGCCTTTATGGTCGGAGCGGGGAGGCTCATCCCTCCGGCAGGGTTTTTCTGGAGGAAGGGGTTATGGAGTGGTGGAGCGAAGACTGATTTTGTTGGCCGTGGCCCTTGCCTTTTTTGTCCTTGTTATGCCTGTTTGGGGCTCTGAAATAGAGATGGCGACCCTTGACGCCGAAGAGCTGGTTTTCGACGAGTCAAAGGGAGTCGCCACGGCAGAGGGAGGGGCGTCCCTCAAGTATCAGGGTATAAGGATGTACGCCGATACCCTTGAGATGGACACCAACACGAACAAGGTTAGGGCCTCTTCTTTTGGCACAAAGGGAGTTACCATAATTTCCGGAGGCAAGGTATTAAAAGGTCGTTCAGCGGAGTTCGACATCTCATCCAACGAGGGGGTCCTCTACGAGACCGGGGTGGCACTCCCCCTAAAAGACTCCGAGAGCTTGGTCTACCTAAAGGGCGATAAGGTCGAGGTCGCGACGGTTGCGTCGGCGAGGAAGAAGGGGTGGTTGCCCAAAAAATCCGGCACTGTTTCGGAGGACGCGACCATAGGAAGATGGGAGGGTGTCTCGGTCACGACCTGCCCTCTCCCTCATCCTCACTATCGTCTGAAGGCAAAGAGGTTGGTCCTTATCCCGGACCAGAGGGTCGTTGTCCAGTCTCCACAGGTGTACATAGGGGATCATCTGCTTTTTACCTATCCTTTCAACTATCCTGTGGATCTTCAAGGGCACAGCAGGTCCGGCGCGTCCTTTATGCCAAAGCTTGGCTACGACTCGGACAAGGGGGCCGGTATCGGCCTGTCCGGGCCTTTTCTGTGGGATAAGGGCGGTTTAAATCTGACCGTTATGGGATGGTCCAAAAAGGGCCTTGAGTGGAGGGGCAGGATCGAGCAGGAGCTGGAGCCCTGGCTCAAAATCTACGGCGAGACCGCCTGGGAGTATGACTCCACCTCCGACGAGAAGAGCTACAGGCCTTCTTGGGGCTTTGTGGCCGAGAGCGAAGGCTGGGGGCTTTTCGGACGATGGACCCAGAGGGAGGTCGTTAAGGAGGAGCTTAGAGCCGGGACAACCTACAAGACGACCCTCTGGAGGATGCCGGAGATAGAGCTTTCCTCCCCGTGGTGGCAGCTATCCCACGGTGCTCCTAGGGAGTATTTCAGATTTAAGACCGTATGGGGAAGGTACGAGGAGACCGGCAAGGGCCTGCCGGAGGTAGAGAGGCTCGGCTTGGGAGGAGAACTCTACGGCAAAATCGACTCCCCTGTATCGACGTGGGAGCCTTTTTGGAGGGTTTCCTACATGGATTTTCGCTACGATGTCTCAGCTGGCGAGGACAGACAGAAAATAACCAACGCGGCGATAGGGGCTGTCTATAGGTCTCCGTCAGGTTTCGAGGCCGGAACCGCCTACGTTAGACGATGGGTCAGCGGAGGGTCTCCCTTTGTCTTGGTAAAAACCGATAAGTCCGATGCATGGGACGATTACGACGAGGAGGAGCTTATCTACCAGAAGTTTGGTTTCTCGTTGTCCGATAATTTTCATCTGGAGCTTAGAGGGGCCTACTCACTGAAACACAGCACCTTAGACGAGATGGCATACCAGCTCACCTACAAAAACAACTGTTGTTATAGTTGGGTTTTGACCTATCGGGACGATCGCCACGAGGGCGATAGCTGGGCTTCTCTCAGTTTCAACTTGACCGCCTTCCCCGATAATGTCGTTAAGTTTGGAGATAACGAGCTGGAGGATCCTTTCGAAGAGCCAAAGGGACTTCCGGGCCGATAAAGGGAGAGGACCTGCCCTGACGGCAGGTCCTCTCGGCTATGCGATCTGGATGTCCAGTATGTGCAGCTTCCTCATGCCGTTGGGGACCTTAACCTGAATCTCGTCCCCTATTTTTTTCCCCATGAGGGCCTGTCCGACAGGACTGGCTGAGGATATCCTGTTCTTTTTGGGGTCCGCCTCCTCCGATCCTACTAGGGAGTACACGAACTTCTTCTTCATCGTGCTGTCCTCGATTGTCACGGTGGTTCCTAGCGTAACGTGGCTCCCGTCTAAGGTCGATGAGTCGATTACCCTGGCTTTACTGAGCTGGTTTTCAAGCCTCTGTATCCGGCTCTCCATCTTTGCCTGTTCGTCCTTAGCGGCGGCGTATTCCGCGTTTTCGCTGAGATCTCCGAAGGATCGGGCCTCCTCAATCCTCTGGGCGATGGTGTAGCGAGCCTCGCTTCTGAGGTATTTAAGCTCTTCGTAGAGCCGGTCGTATCCCTCTTTTGTCATCTCGATTCCGTCGGTAACGGCTGTTTTGTCGCTCAAGACTGAAACCTCCCTGATTGCTTTGTTCGTTGAACAGCAATTTTATCAGATACGGGGGACGTCGACAATCGGATCGACCATAATTGCGCATATGGTGTCATAACCGAGAAATTCTTTTTGATTCGTATGGAGGAATAAAAAGACGTGAATAATCAAAATCAAGAGAGTAAGAGCCAATCGACAGCCAAACCCAAGAGCCGAAACAGGAGGAGAAAGAAGCCTTCAAGCTCCCCCGCCAGACCAAAGGACGGTGCGCTGCGGTTTATACCTCTAGGTGGTCTGGGAGAGATAGGGAAAAACATGTACCTCCTTGAGTTCGGCGACGATCTGATCATAATAGACTGTGGCCTGATGTTCCCTGACGACGAGATGTTGGGCATAGATTTCGTTATACCCGATACATCCTACCTGGAGGCAAACAAGGGCCGTATTAGAGGCATCTTCCTGACCCATGGTCACGAGGATCACGTCGGGGCCCTCCCATTCGTTTTGCCGGGCCTTGATGTCCCGGTCTACGGGACCAAACTGACGTTGGGTATGGCAAGCCACAGGCTGTCCGAGGCCAGGCCTGACTACACCCCTAAATTCATGGAGATAAAGGCTGGGGATAAGGTGAAGGCCGGTTGTTTCTCCGTCTCTTTCATAGCCGTATGCCATTCCATACCGGACGGAGTAGCGTTGGCGGTGGATACTCCAATCGGAACGGTGGTCCATACCGGAGACTTCAAGCTGGACCCTACTCCCGTAGACGGAAGGGTTACCGACTACAACGCCTTTGCTGAGCTCGGCAAAAAGGGAGTCCTCCTGATGATGTCCGATTCCACCAACGTGGAGAAGGAGGGTTTTACCCAGTCCGAGAGCACCATATCGGTCACTTTGGAGAGGCTTTTCAGGGAGCACAGGACCAAGAGGATGATAATATCCTCCTTCTCCAGCAACCTCCACAGGATACAGCAGGTGGTGGATGCAGCCGGTCGATTTAACCGCAAGGTGTCCTTTGCGGGTAGAAGCATGTTGAACAACGTGGACCTGGCCAGGCGGCTTGGATACCTGAACGTCGAGGACGATATGATGGTCCCCCTGCAGGAGATAGACAAATATCCCCCGAACCGCATAGTCTTGGTCACAACCGGAAGCCAGGGAGAGCCCTTCTCCGGTTTGGTTTTGATGAGCAAAGGGGAACATCACAGGGTCAAGCTTGGTCCTAAAGACGTCGTCGCCGTGTTTGCCACCCCTATACCGGGAAACGAGAAGATGGTAAGCAACACCGTTAATAGGCTTTTCCGCTGCAAGTGCGAGGTCATCTATGAAAAAAATTCCGGGACCCACGTCTCGGGGCACGCCTCTAGGGATGAACTCAAGATAATGCTCTCCATGGTCAGGCCGACATATTTCGTGCCGGTCCACGGGGAGTACAGGATGTTGGTTCGTCACGCTCAGCTAGCCTCTCAGGTCGGAGTGCCGAGCAGAAACACCTTCGTGATGGATAACGGAAACGTGCTGACGATCACGGACAAGGGGGCTCAAGCCAAGAGCACCGTCCAGGCGGGGGCTGTCTTGGTGGACGGTTTGGCCTTTGGAGAACTGGAGAGCAGCGTCATGAGGGAGAGAAAGGTTTTAGCGGAGGAGGGTGTCATGGTTTTGTCCTTGGTGATGGACAAACGATTCAGGCTTCTGTCCGATCCCGTCTTTGAAAGCAGCGGATTTATGCACTTAAACGACGCCGAGAACATGAGGCTGGAGTTTATGGAGGCCATAAGGCACACGGTTAAAAAAGCCTCGTCTCTCAAGGGAATCGACCAGGAGACGATGGAGAACAAGGTGGTGTTTCGCTGTAGAGAGCTGCTCAGGCGATACACCGGCTCCAGTCCCAAGGTTATTCCTATGATAACGGTGATGGATAGATGATCCACTCTATGGTGCTTGGGCTGATACAGGGATTGACCGAGTTCTTGCCTGTCAGCAGCTCAGCCCATCTCGCTCTGGCTCAGGCCCTCTTCGGTTTTTCCGAGCCTATGTTGACTTTCGACGTCGCTTTGCACTTTGCGACCATGATTGCGACTATGGTGTATTTCAAAGATGACCTGATTATGCTTGGCGGGCAGTGGTTTTCAGGTCTGGTCCGCCCTGAGGGGAGAAAGACCCAGGGGTGGACCGTGGGATGGGCCATGATAGTCGGAACTGTCCTGACCGTGTCTGTCGGGTTGCCTCTGAAACCGGTGGTCGAGAGGCTTTCCACCTCGGTCTTCTCCGTCGGGTTCGCCCTGCTCGTGACGGGATCTCTGTTGTTCGTCGCGTCGTCTCTGGCTAAGAGGGAGGGAAAGACCGGGCTTACCACAGCTGTGCCTGTGGGGCTGGCCCAGGGCTTGGCCGTGATCCCAGGGATCTCCCGTTCGGGCTCCACCATAGTCACCGGGATGATTTTCGGGCTCTCTCCAGAGGAGGCTTTCCGATTCTCCTTTCTGCTCTCCCTTCCGGCGGTATTTGGGGCAACTCTGTTGGAGTTGATGGACCTGTCCTCATCTGCAATGCCCTCCGGTTGGGTCGTGGGGATGGCTGTGTCCGGTCTTTCGGGATATTTCGCCCTTAGGGTTCTGCACAAGGTAGTCACACTGGGAAGATGGAGGGGCTTTTCCCTCTATTGCTTTGCCGCTGGGTTAGTGGCCATGTACTTAGGGAGGTAGCTGTTTTGCGTTCGTTGATTTTGGCTTCTGCCAGCCCCAGAAGGAGAGAGTTGCTCTCCCTTTTGGGCTGGCCTTTTTCCGTGAAGATCCCATCGGTCGATGAGGCTTTCTTGCCGTCCGAGTCGCCACAGGACGCAGTTGTGCGGTTGGCCGTCAAAAAGGCCTCCTCAGTGTCGCTGGATCTGGGGGATAATTTGGTCGTGGCGGCCGATACTGTGGTGGTCCTGGACGGAGACGTGCTTGGAAAGCCGTCGTCAAAGGACGAGGCTTTCTCGATGGTCAAGAGCCTCTCCGGCAAAACCCATCTGGTGATGACCGGAGTCGCGGTCTCCTCCGGTGGCGTCGTCAAAGGAGAGGTCGAGGTAACGTCCGTCTCCTTTCGCGACCTGGACGATGAGCAGATCCAAGCCTACGTCGATACCGACGAGGGGAAGGATAAGGCTGGAGCCTACGGAATACAGGGTCTTGGGGCTCTTTTGGTGAGACGCATAGAGGGGGATTATTTTAACGTGGTTGGCCTTCCCCTATGTCGTCTTTCTTCCATGGTTGAGTCCCTGGGGTGCGACCTGAGATGTCAGTGGGGTATGGATCGATGAACCTGTCCTGGAAACGTTTTTTTTCCATCGCATTGGCCGTCGGGCTGGCCCTGAGTCTTCCTGGTCTGGCTGTCCGATGGAACTCGGAGGTGGCGCGAAAATCGTCGGTTATAGCTGTGGACTGGAAGCAGATCCCGGCCCTTGCCTCCAGTGGAGGGGTTCTTCCCTCTGTGGCTCTGAGGTCTCTTATGGATCAAGGAGTCAGAGGCATGTTCGTGGGAGAGCTGACCGGCCAGGAGATCGAAAACGGGGCTTTGCCTCTTTGGTACGGTCCCCTTGAGGATCTTCCTGGAGACCTTCGCTCGGTGTTTCCCGAGGGCCTGACGGGAACGGCCCTGTCCTTTCCGTCAAAATCCCAGATGGCCGAGAGATGGAGCCTTTTTTTGAAGCTTCGCTTTCCCGATGGCAAGGCCGCTGTTTCCAAGGGATATAGCCTTTTCGTCATCCCTCAGACGAGGGAACAGCTGGCTCTGAAGGGGGTTGTCCCTGATTTTGTCGGCCTCGATGTGGCCTCCAAACTTTCCCTTCCGGTCATATATCGCCCAGCTCCCAGAGGTATAGAACCGTCCAATACCGTAACCGACACGGTGCGTCTGATATGTGAGAAGTACGGAAACGTGATAGGTATCGCACCTTCCGGTGAGATAGTGGCCGGCTATCCCGATATATCGGGCCTAGTGGACGTCATAAAGGAGAAAAATCTCTTTGTCGCTCAGGTCGAATTCTCGAGACAGATTGGCGATAAACCCCTCCAGTGGTCCGTGTGGCCCAGGGTGCTTTCCGTTCACAGCGTCACCGACGAGGAGATAACGGCCCGTCGACTGGACAGAAAGACCATCGTTGACAGGATGATAAGGGCCTCCGTGGAGAGATCGGTCTCGGTGTTGCTGTTCAGGGTCGATCCCATGGGTGGGGGGAACGAAGTCCTGCCTCGCTATGGGGCGGACGTGAAAATCCTGAGGGAATCGCTCGCTAAAAGGGGCATCGACGATCGTTGGCCTGCTCCCATGGTGGACTGGAGTTGGTCCCCAACAGGTGCGGTCTCTCTGGCCCTGATGGGACTGCTCTGTCTCTGGAGCGTTTCAAGGCGCTTTATGGCAGAGGAAAAATTTGTGTCGCTCAAGATGGTACTGATTTTTGTCCTAGCGGTGGTCGGGGTAGCTATTGCCCTTCTCAATATCCCCATTGTCTCCCGAGCTCTAGGAGGTCTGGCTGCGGCGTTTATCGTGACGGAGGCGGCCCTGATCTCTCTGGAGAGCTGGAGGAAGCCTGGAAGAGCTGTGTTTATAGGGGGCCTAGTGGGACTTGTTGGAGGTATGGCTATAGCCTCTTTTTACAGTTCCCCCCTTTTCATGATGAGGCTGAAGGCCTTCTCCGGCGTGAAGCTGACCCTGTTTTTGCCAATTGTTATGGTGCTGTTGCACGATATGAGACGGCGGGAGTATCCAGAGTCCCTAGGAGAGCTTTTAGGTCGTCCACCGGTCTGGGGAGAGCTTTTTCTGGCTGGGTTTCTGGTGATGGCCGCGGCCCTTATGATTTACAGAAGCGGCAACGTCAGCTCCGTCCCGGCTTGGGAGATCCAGATGAGAGACGCCCTTGAGTCGCTGTTGGTGGCCAGGCCCAGGACTAAGGAGGCGTTCCTCGGCTATCCCTGTCTGGTCCTGTGGTGCGCCATAAGGAGAAAGAATTGGATCCCTCGCTACAGGGAGATATTCAGGCTTGGGGCTGTGGTGGGTTTCGCGTCGTTGGTAAACACCTTCTGTCACTTCCACACCAGGCTTTCGATCACATTTTGGAGGGTGTTCAACGGTTGGTGGATGGGTATAGCCGTTGGCGTTTTGGCGGTTGTTTTTCTGTTTTTCGTGGCTGTGCCTGTGTGGAAAAAACTGT
>CAYNAN010000050.1:0-17770 GCA_964395085.1 uncultured Synergistaceae bacterium | reverse complement strand
GAAAGAGGGCCACTGCCCTATCTCTGTCCGACCTCTTGGGGGAAACCCTGGGCAAGAGCGCGTTATCCAGCGCCGACATCCAAGGCAGAAGAAGGTCAGACTGAGCCATCCAAGCGGCCTTTTTCGACAGATCCGAGATGGTACGTCCTTCCCACAGGATCCTTCCTTCGTCAGGAGCTATCGCCCCTGTCAAAAGGTCGAAGAAAGTGCTCTTCCCGCATCCCGATGGGCCTATGAGGGAGACGAAACTTCCTCGGTCCACGGAGAGGGAAAAATCGCTCAGGACACTAAGGCCGTCGAAGTCCTTTTTCAGGCCTTCAACCGAGACGAGCGTCATGCCGTGACCGGCTTGGGCAACCTTTTCCAGAGGGCTGTTATCATGAGGATGGAGAGGACCATGTTGGGAACCATATAGCTGCCGTTATATATGAGGGAATAGATGAAAGGGTTCTGTCCCACCGGGGCGTAGCTTGCGAAGAACAAGACCCCCGATGCCACGTGACAGGCCAGCCTAGCGACGGTCCCCAGTGTTATGCCAACCCAGTGATGGTCCTTTAACAGGCCAGCCAATCCGAGAACGGCAAAGGCCAGGGGATAGTCAAGGACAGCCTGGGCTGGATGGGCCACATAGCCTCCTAGCATGAGCTGAAGCAGTCCTGCCACAGCGCCTGCACCGAGACCGAACTTGACCCCGTATCTGAGGGAAAAGAGAAGAAGGGGGACGTTCTCCAGGGTGATAGAGCCTCCCTGGGGCATGCGAAAAATCTTTACGTAGGAGAGGGTAACTGCCAAAGCGACGGACAACGACGCCTCCACTAAGATACGGGTGTTTATCTTCATAGGGGAAACCTCCTCAATAGATGTTGCCGGAGGAGGGAAGGGGTTATCTCAGGTAGAGGGGAACCTGGACGTATGAGGTAAACTTCCCTGCGCCGGCATGATCCGGATCAGGTTCCAGGGGTCGAGACTTTAAGTCTCCTCTCAGCCGGTACACCGACTCCCCCAGTTCCAACAGCACTTTTACACCTGTTTATTGGATATGTCAACCGTCACCACCGATGACAGGCCCATGAGATACGCCTATAATTGGGTGGATATATTGCAATAGCTCTAGGAGGTGACCGGCATGGATTCCTATTTGATTTTTTACGTGGGTTCAAGGACAATGGCCCTCCCTGTGAGGGAGGTCGACCGGATCGTCCCCTCTGTGGCTATGTCCCCTTTGAACGAGCCTCATCCAGTCGTAGCTGGAGTTATAGACATTCAGGGTGAAGGGGTACTCCTATACGACCTTCACCGTCTATACGGCGAGGAGTCCGTAGAACTGGACCTACATCACCGTTTTATACTCATCACCTGGCAAGACAGACCTAGAGCACTCTGGACCGATGGAGTGAAAGACGTGCTCCAGCTCTCTGTGGAACACGTAAGCCTACCTGGGTCCGAAAATAAGGCGTCAGTGGTGTTTCAGGGGGATATAGCCGCCATATCTGTCACCTCTTCGCACGAGATAATGGACATGGCCGAGAGGTACGGTCATGACGTCCCCTAGGCTTTCTGATAAACACCTGGACAGTCTGGTCTCGTCAATCAGAGATAAGTTCGGGATCGTAATGGGAAGCGACCCCTTGAAGGCCAGGGAGAGAGCGTCGGTACTGGTTAGGGAGATGTCCCAGGATCTGAACGAAAAACAGGACAGGGTTTTTACCTGGATCATGGAGAGGTCCGACCAGGCGTTTGTGGAGATCATATCCCCCTACATAACCGTAGGGGAAACTTATTTTTTCAGAGACAGAAAGATTCTGAGATCCTTTAGGGAAGAGATACTGCCATCCTTGGCCTCAAGCGCCAAAAGGCCCGTAAAAATATGGTCCGCAGGGTGCAGCACAGGGGAGGAACCCTACACACTGGCGATGATCATGGAGGACTCCACGTTGGGGCTCGGTGGAGGGTTCAGGGTCTACGGCACTGATTTAAACGAAAACAGCCTCAAAAAAGCCCAAAAGGGCGTCTATGGTCGATGGTCGTTCAGAGGGATGAACGACTTAGAGATAGCCAAATATTTCGACCCATTTGAGGACGGTTTTTTTCAGGTAAAAGAACGATACAGATCCGAGGTGTCCTTCGGATCAGCTAACCTAGTAGCTTCGACTCTTCCTTGGCGTAGCGGCGAAATCGACGTCATTTTCTGCCGCAACGTCATTATGTACTTCGACGACGACGGCAGGAGAAAGGTCCTAGAGGGTTTTATGGATGCCCTTTCTCCAGATGGGTGGCTGGTGGTGGCCGCCTGCGAGACTTCCCTTTTGGATGGATCTACCTTTCACCCGATACACATGGAAGGACAGACCTTCTTCAGACCAACCGATGTCGTTGAGAGATTTTGCCCTTTTCCGTCGAAAATATGGAGTCCCTCGGAGGATCCTTCCTGGGATGACGATAACTACGACTATGGCGTAACAGAGGAAGAGATTCCTCCGTCCTACTCTCCCTTGCCAGAGGATCCCTCGGACAAAGAGCTAGAACCGGATACAGTTCCTTCCGTCGATATCGACGTGATTCGATCGCTGGCCGACAGGGGGGAGAGGAAGAGAGCCCTTGAACTGTGCCTTTCCCTAGGCAACTCCACCGACCCCTACGTCCACTATCTGACCTCTGTAATATATCAGGATATTGGAAACCTGGCCGATGCGAAGGAACGTCTCCGAAAGGCCCTGTTTTTAGACCCATCATTCGTCATGGCCCATTATTCTCTTCTGGGCATAGCCATATCGGAGGGAAGCGATAGGGAAAGAGCCAGAAATCTGAGAAACCTGCGAGGAATCCTTCTTAAGATGGCAGAGAACGACGTGATTCCACACGGAGACGGAGCGACGGCAAAAGACCTGCTGTCGGCTTTGACAAACCTTTAGCGTGAGGTGGTAAAAATAAGACAAGACATATCCGCCATCCTTATAGAGAGGGCGAAAAATCTAGCCACAAAGGGGAATCTCGGCTCTCTCGACAGAGAAGATGAGTTTGTGACCTTCCGATTAGGGGGAGAGACCTACGGCATCGCCTCAGATATGGTCGGAGAGGTCTTTCCCGCAAGGGAGGTAACGGCCCTACCGGGTGTCCCAAGTTTTATACTGGGGATCGTCAACGTAAGAGGGAAAATAGTGTCTGTGAACGATCTCCGGGCCATACTGGATCTACCGGACAGCCCGGATTCTGACCGTTTTATACTGGTCCTCAGATCCAAGTCAATGGAGATGGGCCTGTGGATCGAGCCTCCGGTCGACGTTATGACGGCGCCACCTCGCTCCCTTGATCCCCCTATACCGAGCTCCTCCAGCGCGATGGAATATATATCGGGAATATACAAAGACGTGGTGATACTTAACGGGGACAGGTTACTCTCCGCCCCCAGTCTGGTGGTTAAGGAAGCTTTATAGAGCAAGGAGGGGTTTTGATGAAAAACTTAAAGATAAAAGACAGGGTCCTTTGGGGATTTGGGGCGATGGTTCTTATAGCCCTAGCTCTTGGGGGACTGGGTTTTTACGGCATATCCCGTCTTTCCGGCACGATGGAGGAGATACGTACCATTAAAATACCGGCCATAAGAACCCTGAAGGACCTTGAATTCAACAGAATATTCATAAGAGCGGAAAGTGTGTCGGTAAACAAAGACATAGACCTACGGGAGCTTCAGGGCATAGCCAACAGAAGAAAGGAGATCTTCGCTAAGGTGGACGACCTCTGGGAGAAACTTATGGTTCTGTACGGGATCATAGGGACCGATGAAAAGGCCAGCAAAGAGGCGGAGAAGAGATACAGAGTATGGAGGGAGGTTCATCAAGAGCTAGACCGGACTATAGACTCAATTCTGGTGGCTCCATCGGACAAGAGGGAAAATTTATACGACCAATATCGCTCTGCAATACTGCCCATTATGTCCACATCCGATTCGGTCGGTGATATTCTGGAGAGATTGACCACGGAGATAAACCAGGAGATAGACAAAGAAGTAAGCTCGGAGCAGGCTCTAGGAGAGACCTTGTCCGTGATCAGCCTGATAGCGATAGCCCTTGGAGGCATTCTTGCCTTCATGCTCGCCTACGGCATAACTTCCTCGGTGGCACACCCCATAGCGGAGGGTGTCGCTCTGCTCACAAAGCTAAAGAACGGAGACCTCCGAAAAGACGTGCCGGAGCATTTCCTGAACCGAAGGGACGAGATAGGTGAGCTTGGCCACTCCATACAGGCTCTGACCGAGGACATGAGGGGGCAAATAGCAGCTATGGGGGACGTATCCACTTCCCTGTCTACGTCAGCCTATCAGATCTCCGCTGCGGTATCTCAGGTCACCGCCAGCGCCGAGGAGACCTCAGCCGCCGTCGTACAGACAACTGCTACGATGGAGGAGGTCCGATCCACCGCGGCACTGACCGATAAAAAGAGCCAAGACGTGGCGGAGAACGCCCAAAAAGGCATAAAGGTAGTCCACAAGGGAAAGGACGCAACAGAAAAGCTTCTCAGCGGTCTCAAGAAAATAGGGGACCAGATGAACTCCATAGCGAAGACCATAGTCAGGCTCAGCGAGCAAAGCCAGGAGATCGGAGATATAACCGATACCGTCGAGGATCTGGCGGAGCAGTCCAACCTGCTGGCGGTTAACGCCGCGGTTGAGGCTGCCAAAGCTGGGGAAGAGGGCAGGGGCTTTGCCGTCGTCGCTCAGGAGATAAAGGCTTTGGCGGAACAGTCAAAACAATCCGCAAAAGAAGTCCAAAAAATACTCAGAGAGATCCAAAAGGCCACAGATGCAGCGGTAATGGCCACGGAGCAGGGGGCCAAGGCGGTGGAGGAGGGAGCTAAAGAGGCTACTCCATCTAGGGACTCCATACAGGAGATAACAAGAGGTTTTGGCGAGATGTCCCACGCCGCAACCGCGATAGCCAACTCCAACAACGAGCTTCTCAGCGGAGTCGATCAGGTATTGACAGCTATGGAAAACGTCAAGGAAGCCGGGATACAGAACCTGGCCGGGATGAAGGACGTGGAGAGGGCAGCTAAGGGCCTTAAGGACATGGGACAGACCCTTTCAAACCTGATCAACCGGTATCAGGTCTAGATCGTGAAGATGGAGATCCAAAAGTGAATCCCTCCGATCTGGAGTTCATCCAAGAGCTTCGGCAGGATTTTCTCCTGGAGGCGGAGGAACACCTTCACACCATAACCTCAGGCCTCCTGGAGCTTGAAAACTCACCGACCCCATCGGAAAAGGTGGTGGAATCGGTGTATCGGGCAGCACACAGCCTTAAAGGAGCAGCCCACGCCGTGGAGATGCCCAAGGTTGCCTCGCTGTGTCAGTCGATGGAGGGGGTGTTCTCGAAGCTGAAGGATAAAACCCTCTCACTAGAGGGAAAGGATTTTGACCTGCTTCAGCGGTCCATGAACTGCCTATCGCCACTTATCTCGGACCCGGACCACGACGATAGCGAGGCGAGGTCTCTGGCCAAAGCTATGGACGATCTTAAAAACGGATCACCAAAGGAGGTCAATTTCTCCCTCTCGCGGCAACCATCCAACGCCGCCATAGAGTACAGGGACGACAAATTGCCCACTCTCGCCAAGACACCTAGCTCTCATCAGGATAATCTCCAGGTCGCGACAGGAGACACGGTCAGGGTAAAGTCGGCAAAGGTGGACTCGCTTCTCCTCCAGGCGGAGGAGATGATATCGGTAAACCTGGCGATAGATCAGAGGATCTCCGAGACCAGGGAGGTTCTGTCCCTCATAGAGGACTGTAAGAGAGCCCTTCATCAGGATGACCCAGGGGCACTAAAACAATCCTTTCAGTACCTTGAGACGGCCATAAGAAAGGTAATAAAAGCCCTTTCCCTGGACGGAAAGGCCGCCAGAGTCCTGCTGGACAGGCTTCTCAGAGACGCAAAAGCCGTTGTCATGCTCCCCTCCTCCACCATAATCCAGTCCTTTCCTAAGATGGTCAGAGACCTATCGAAGACGATGGGTAAAGACGTGGACTTTCAGATCACAGGCGGAGAGGTTGAGGTGGACAAGAGGATCCTGGAGGGGATGAAGGACCCCCTTATACACCTGATAAGAAACGCTCTGGACCACGGAATAGAGAAACCTGACGAGAGGGCTGCATCGAATAAACCTCCACAGGCATCCCTCAAACTGTCTTTCTCATACACCGACGGCGGGCAATTGGATATCGTCCTTACCGACGATGGAAGAGGGATAGACCGGGATATGCTGAAAAAGAAAGCGGTATCATCAGGACTCATGTCAGAAGACCAGGTCCAGTCTCTCGGGGACGAAGAGACCCTGAACCTCATCTTCAGATCCGGCTTTTCCACCAGCGCGCTTATAACCGATATATCAGGAAGGGGCCTTGGAATGGCCATAGTCAGAGAGAACGTTGAGTCTTTAGGTGGCTCTCTGTACCTTTCTTCGGAGGCGGGCAAGGGAACCTCATTCAGGATAAAACTGCCCCTCTCTATGGCGACTTTCAGGGGTGTCCTCGTGGAGGAAGGAGGAAGGCCTTTCGTGATACCAACCTCCCAGGTTGTCAGGGTCTCTCAGGTCCACTCCGACAGGATCAGATCCCTGGAGGGAAGGGAAGCCATAGATATAGATGGGGTTACCTACCCCCTCGCTAGGCTCGGGTATATCCTAGGCCTTGACAGAAAGGAAAAGGACGAGGTATCTCCGTTCCCAGTCGTGGTGGTCTCGTCCAGCTCATCGTCCTTCGCTTTTGCTGTCCAGTCGGTAAAAGGGGAACAGGAGATACTTCTCAAGGGGCTTGGGCCTCAGCTCATGAAGGTTCCATTCGTATCGGGGGCAACCGTCATGGGATCGGGGAAGGTAGTGCCGGTCCTGAGGGTAAAAGATCTAGTACAGAGGGCTTCGGAGAGAAAATCCGCTTTTTCCACGGTGAAGGTGGAGGAAAATCCTCCTTCTGTTCTGTTGGTGGAGGACTCTATAACCTCCAGGACATTGCTGAAAAACATACTGACCGCGTCGGGATACCTAGTCCAGACTGCGGTAGACGGCCAGGAGGGATTTGATCTTTTCTCTAAGGGGTCGTTCGATATAGTGATATCCGACGTAGAGATGCCAAAGATGAACGGCTTTGACCTGACCAAGTCCATAAGGGCCGAAGGAGCAAAGGGATCGGTTCCTATAGTTCTTGTGACCTCACTGGACTCCCAAAGAGACAGAGAAAAAGGGATAGAGGCAGGAGCCGACGCCTATATAGTGAAGAGCAGTTTCGACCAGACCAACCTGCTGGAGATCATGAAGCGGCTCCTCTGAGGAGATGTATCTATGATAAAAGTTTTAGTTGTGGACGATTCGACCGTCCTTCGAAAACTGCTGTGTCGGGTCCTAACAAATGATCCAGACATAGAGATAGTGGGACAGTGTAACGACGGGGAGCAGGCACTGAACTTCGTCCTATCCACCCCTGTAGACGTGGTAACCATGGATATACAGATGCCGGTAATGGACGGCTTTCAGGCCACCAAGAGGATAATGGATGAAAAACCAGTACCTGTGGTGGTGGTCAGCTCGTGCCTAGAGCCCGACGACGTGGAAAAGACCTTCAGGGCTATAGAGGCTGGCGCAGTGGCGGTCCTTCCCAAGCCGTCGCAACAGAGCAACGGCTTCGAGAACTACGGGGAACAGCTATGCAAGGCGATAAAGGACGCCTCCATGGCCTCCGTAGGGATAGCTAAGCAGGAGGGAAAAGTGCAGCTTGTCGACTCCGACTGCCGGACCTTTAAGGCCGTGGCGGTGGGGGCCTCAACGGGAGGACCCCACGCATTGGCGGAAATGTTGTCAGCAATACCAGGGGATTTTCTCCCCCCTATTTTAGTGGTACAGCATATAGCTGCGGGTTTTCTGGAAGGGATGGCTCAATGGCTGACCCAGAGCACCGAGTTAAAGGTCAAGGTGGCTGAGGACGGGGAGAGCCTTCTACCTGGCACGGTCTATCTCGCTCCGGAAGGCCACCACATGGGTGTGTCGGACATGAAGGTACTACTATCCGACGAGCCATCGGAGCATGGGGTAAAGCCCTCGGTCTCGGTCCTGTTTAGGTCTTTAAAAAAATCCATAGGTCCATGCACTGCTGGAGTACTCCTCTCAGGAATGGGAACGGACGGCGCACAGGAGCTGAAGGAGATGAGGGACCTCGGAGCGCTCACCTTCGCACAGGACAAAGAGAGCTCTGTGATATGGGGTATGCCGGGAGAGGCGGTCAGACTCTCCGCTGCCTGTAGGATCTTGCCGCCCAAGGCCATAGGCAGGGCCCTTGGGCTGTGTGCGAGGAAAGGATGACCATGTTCATGACTTTAAACGAACCGGTCCCGACGATCCAGATAGTTGAGGACAGCCTAACCCAGGCCAAAAGGCTTGAGAGGCTCCTGAGAGAAAACGGCTACGAGGTCTCCGTGGCTCGCAACGGAGCCATGGGGCTGGAGATGGCTGGGAGGGTCACGCCTACTGTCATAATAACCGACGTCATGATGCCGGAGATGGACGGTTACGAGATGTGCAGGAAGATCAAGGACGATCCCAAGCTCAAGGACATTCCGGTTATCATTTTAACCTCACTTTCAGATCCAGGAGATGTCATAAAAGGGCTCCAATCAGGTGCTGACAACTTCCTGACAAAACCCTACGAGGACGAGCACCTGCTTCGCAGACTACAGCACGTCCTTGCCAATCTGGAGCTTCGCAGGTCGGGACAGGCCCAGATGAGCGTGGAGGTCTATTTTGGCGGGCAATATCACAAACTAACCGCCGACCGAATACAGATAGTGGACCTTCTCCTATCCACCTTCGAGGCCGCTGTGATGCAGAACAACCAGCTTCAGAAACTATCCGGGGATTACAGAAACGCCTTGGATGACGTAAAAAGGGTCCAGGCTAACTTCCAAACCATAATGGAGACCACCGGAGATGGTGTAGTGGTTGTCGACGATTCTGGTCTGGTAAGATACGTCAACCCAGCAGCAGAACTCCTCTTTGAGACATCTAGCTCCAATATGATGGGGAAGCCCTTTCCCTATTCGGTTGACGAAGAGGGAGACAGGGAGATCTCCTTTATAACCTCACGAGGAGAGGTATACGTGGACATGAGAGTGGTGGGATCAAACTGGGACGGAGAGCTGGTTAGACTGGCGACCCTTAGGGACATATCGGAGACCGTCTCCCTCAGGAAAAGGCTGGAGATCGAGGCCATCACCGACGCACTCACAGGCCTCTATAACAGAAGGGGCTTCATGACCATGGGAGAGAAGGCCCTCAAGATAGCCGACGACAACGGTCTGGACGCTTTATGCGTCTTTGCCGATCTGGACGGATTTAAAGAGGTAAACGACGACTTCGGCCACGACGAGGGGGATAAGGTCCTTCAGGAAACAGGCCAGGTGCTCAAAGAGGTATTCCGGGAATCGGATATAGTGGGGAGGGTCGGTGGAGACGAGTTTGCCGCTATAATCCTCAAAGATTGCCAAGACTGCGAGAAGGCCATAATAGAAAGGCTAGACAAAAGTCTAGAGTCTATAAACCGCTCTCAGGACCGTTGCCCCTATCGCCTATCGATGAGCGTGGGGATACACGTCAGGAAAGCGGGGGATAGCTCCAGTCTCTCCGGCTTCATGATAGAAGCTGACAAAAAAATGTACAGAGACAAAGAGGCAAAGAAGAGGCGTAAAGAGTAATTCAGTACGGCGATATACTTTTTGGAGGCGTTTTGATGACCGTAGTAGGAATAGGTTCTCTGGAGGGTAAGGTCCTGGACAGGGACCTTCACGCTCCCAATGGCCGGATGATCCTAGCCAAGGATACGTTGGTCACAGCGAGACACGTTGAGGTACTTCTCTCCTGGGGAATAGTTGAGGGGTCCGTCTACGGAGATTCGCACGACAGGGAGGATGCGGACGATTTAGACAGTCATGCGCCTAGCCCCATTCTGTCGCTCTGGAAAGCGGGATGGGGGAAAAAGTGGATATCCCACAGGGCCAGGGCTATTCCGGAAAGACTGTTCCCCTCAAGCTGCCCAGAGCTGTCCCCGGGAGACCTTCTACCTATAGAGTCGTTGCTATATCTTGAGCCTGGGCTGGCGTCCTACTCTCCGGTGCTCCAGGAGATAATCGACGTGATAGACTCGCCATTCAGCTCGGCTGTACACGTCGCCGAGGTGGTAGCTCGCGACTCGGCCCTCTCTGCGAGGTTGCTCAAGCTCGTCAACAGCCCTATATACGGTTTTCCCAGGACTATAAAGTCCATAGAACAGGCGGTCTCCATAGTCGGCAGTAACGACCTGATGGCCTTGGTCGTCCAGGTATCCTCGATAGCCTATTTCAGAGGGATAAGCCACAACACGCTTGACATGAGAAGCTTCTGGGAGTCATCCATAAGCTGCGCCATCTTCGCAAGGCTACTGGCCTTCAGGCGATTTAGAGGCGACGATTCCCACTTTTTCGTCGGGGGTATGCTGATGAACCTAGGAAGGCTGGTCATGGTCCAGAGGATGCCAGAGGCATTTTCTATAGCTCTGTACAGGGCATCCCGCGGATCCTCGCTGCTTGAGTCGGAGAGGTCAGTATTTGGATATCGATCAAGCGACGTTACAATGTCCCTTTTCGACAGATGGTTTCTGCCACCCGATCTGGCTCGCTCCATAACGGAGGCCAGATCCACTCGTATCGATGACAGAAAATCAACTCTGTTTGCCGTGGCGGAGGGACTTTCTGCCGCAGTAGGAAGCGGCTTTGCGGGAGATTATTACGCACCTGCCGTTAGCGATGAGGACCTCGATTTTCTGGGCGTGACGGAGAACGAGCTGGATTTCATAATGTGTCAATTTGACAGGCAGAGGGCTGAAATAGTGGACGCCTTTTTGGGAGGATTAGCTTCATGAGGTACCAGGGGATATCGGGGGATCTGGAGTACCAATTAGCCACGCTGAAAGAACGCCATCGCTTCGTGGACAAGATACTGGACATAGTCCTGAGGTTAAACGACTTTTCCTCCGTTACCGGCGTGACGGTATCGCCGGAGGAGGTTCTGGAGGAGACCTTACGTAGGCTGAAGGGGCTTTTTCAGTGCTCCTCCGCGGGGTTCTTTCTCATAGATTCCGATGCCTCGTTTAACCTCTCAAGCCACGAGGGGGATCCATCCATCCTAGAGAAGGAAAAGGCCATACTGGTGGGGGACGGCAGCTTTGCCTGGGCTCTTCACAGGAACAAACCCACTCTCATAAGGTCGTCGGACGGCAAAAGCACGGTCCTCCTACACTCCATGACCACCTCTAGCAGGACAATGGGGATGTTTTTAGGGATAATCTCCTCCGAAAAGGGCACGTTGCTCGACTCTCACCTTTATTTTGTGACGGTGGTGTTGAACTCCGCTGCCAGCGTCCTCCAATACCTGGAGCTCTTTTCGATGGTCAAGGGGCTGAACTACTCCCTAGAGAGAAAGGTGGACCAACTGACCAAATCGGAGAGGGAGCTCACAGTCTACAAGGACAAGCTGGAGAGGCTTGTGGACCTCAGGACCGCTGAGCTAGGGGAGGCGAACTCAAGGCTCAGCAGGTCCCTTTTGGGTGTGGTCGACGCAATGGGCAAGGTGGTCGAGTCCAGGGATCCATACACAGCCGGCCATCAGAGACGTGTGGCGTCCATAGCCTCCACCATAGCCAGAAGGCTCGGCCTCTCCGAGGACGATGTCGAGGGAGTCAGGATCGCAGGGCTTGTTCACGACATAGGCAAGATCGCCATACCGGCGGAGATACTGACCAAGCCAGCTAGACTCAACAAGCTGGAGTTCCGCATGGTTCAGACCCACCCGGACGCGGGCTACGATATGCTTCAATCCATAGACTTTCCCTGGCCAGTCGCTGAGATGGTCCGACAACATCACGAGAGGATGGATGGATCGGGATACCCGAGAGGTATCAAGGGAGACGAGATCCTTATAGGAGCCCGCTGTCTGGCGGTAGCGGACGTTGTTGAGGCAATATCATCCCATAGGCCTTACAGACCGGGACTGGGGCTTGAGGAGGCGAGGCTTGAGCTGGAGACAAACGTAGGGACCAGCTACGACCCGCAGGTAGTTGAGGTCTGCATATCCATGATGGAGGAAGAAAATTTCATGGATATTTATTTAAGTTGAATAAAAAACAAGGAGATATTAAAAATATGAAAACAATAGACTTAACCCACACTATAAAAGAAGGTATGCCGGTCTACCCAGGGACGGAACCGCCTAAAATAGTCGAGGCGACTACAGTGGAGGTTGAGGGCTTTGCTGAGAAGCTCCTTACCCTTTTCAGCCACACCGGAACCCACATGGACGCTCCAGCTCACATGTTAAAAGATGGAGTTTGTCTCGACCAAATGGAGGCCAGTACCTTTATAGGAAGAGCCGTATTGGTGGACACAAAGGACATACCGGGCAAAGAGGTGGGACTGGAGGACCTTCTGCCATTTAAATCCGCTCTGGATGAGGGGGACTACCTGATTCTCAGAACCGGTTGGTCTAGGTTTTGGGGTACCGACGACTACTTCGGACCCTTTCCGGTGATATCTCAGGAGACTGCAAAGTGGGTATCGGAGAGGAAACTTAAAGGAATCGGGGTAGATGCCATATCGGTGGACCCTATAGATTCTACGGTCCTGCCCAACCATCTGATCCTGCTCGGATCGGGCATGGTCATAGTGGAGAACCTGACCAACTTGGACGACCTGCCCGAGTCCTTCACAATATGCTGTCTGCCAATAAAGATTGGGCAAGCCGACGGAGCACCGATAAGAGCCATCGGGATAATTCAATGAAAACAAAGATCTACATCTAAAAATGTCCAAGATATTATTAATGATGATATCCGGCTCTTTAGGTGCTTTGAGCCGTTACGGTCTTTCTTCCTTCATACAGGGAAAGGAGTCGGGACTGTTCCCCTGGGGAACCATGACCGTCAACGTAGCTGGATGTCTTCTTTTTGGCTTTGTATGGGCTCTGGCCAACGAACGGCAGATCATATCTGGACAGACGGCCTTCATAGTTCTCACGGGATTTGTGGGGTCCTTCACGACCTTCTCAACCATGAGCTTCGAGGCATTTCACCTCATATCCTCCGCAGCTCACTTAACCGCGATAGCCTATATTTTGGGGTCCCAGGCCATAGGCGTAGGTGCCGCTTTTTGCGGCGTCCTGCTGGGCAGGCTCGTATAGGCCTAACATCGAAAAAAAAGACAGGAGGTTACGGGATTTGACATCTCGCAACCTCCTGTCTTTTTATCTTCTAATCGTTAAAAAGCCCAACGGGACACCCAGAAGTGCCAGTCCCCATGGTGATAGCCCGATCGAGCAACCTCCGTTGGAGGAACCTCCATCCTTTTCCACAGCGGATTCCTGGATAAAAATCCTCGCCTGTACCCCAGCTTTATGTTGATCTATATCGAACAAGCCACCCTCATCAACCTTCACAGTAAACAACCTAACCGTGGAGGATTCTATATACCCTTTAGCCTCGTCTATAGTCATAGTGCTTAGGCCATCGTTACTTTCGGCCATGATAGCCATATCGCAGTTCCCAGTCCGCAAGATACCCTCCCAAGAGGAGCATGGCTCATCGATGTCGTAAGCAAAAAGCCTATCCCCTTCCTTGCCCGAGATAAGGCAACATTTTTTTCTCTCGTCCTCCGTCAACCTCCTGTAACTGAGGGGAATCCCAGAGTAAGAAATAATCGAGACAGGCTCAGCAAGTAAGCCGGAGGGCTCCTCCACACCGAACAACGACACGTAGGGGGATGCTAAAACCCTGTTTTCTATCCTCTTTCTTAAGGTCATCTGCCGTTTTTTCTGGGCATCGGTTATCTTGCCCTGTTTGGCCAAGGCCCTGAGCACCAGAAAATCGGACAGATATATATCGTCCGTGGCCCTGAAGGTAAAGGTATCTCCGGTGGACTTTACCGTAACCCTGTACCAGGCATCGGAGAGGGAAAGCCGATCTTCAGGGGTCGCGTTCGAGGGAATTACGAGATCCTTGGGATCCATTCCCATACGGTCGACCCAGAACTCAGACGGTCCTTCGGTGTTCCATCCAGTCTCGATGGAGACGTCCCCAGGACGGAATATGCCATCGGCCCAGCGAGAGGACATCATCTGGGATACCCTGAAGGCCATGGACTGACAGAGACATACCTTACTGCCGCCGTTTCCATCGTCCTCTTTCACCGCGCCGGGAAGGGTCAGAGTCTCAATCTTTTTGCCGTCCATCGATAGATATCTGAGATCTCCAGACACGAGAATGTCCGATAACGCCACGGGATTAGAGGTTTTTCTTATCTCGAAACCACCGTAAAATCCGTCTCTTTGTACCGATTTCAGAATGGCCGATTTACGCTGCCCCAGGGCCTTCTGTTCGTTCGCTGTTGCCCTACCCCCCTTGACCTTATTCCTCAGCACCATAAAGTCCGACGGCAACATAAGCTCCGTCCCACGAAAGACGAAGGAGTCGCCGGTGGATAGAACCGTCACCCTATACCAACAGTCCGCCAGGGACATGGCATCAGGGGAGGAGATCTTTCCGTCTATCCCGTATGTGACGGATGAAAGCCCCATAAGGTCGACGAAAAGCTCCTCAGGCCCATCGGAGTTCCATCCCGTCTCCACCTTAGCGTCACTGACGTCGAATATCCCGTCGCTCCACGCGGAGGACGCTATCTGAGCAACCCTGTAGCCCATCGCCCTGCAAAGACACGGATGACGCTGGTCCCCCTCGCCCTCCATACAGGCCTCTGCCATCTGAAGCTCTTTCACAGATCCGTCTTTGGAGCGGAAGGTAAGGACCCCGTTCTTCACAAAACCCGACAGTTGACACCCTTCTTTGAGGACCGAAACGGCAAAATCGTCCTGATCCGCGGATATCACCGTAGACAAAGCCTCCCCCTGGAGTCTATGCCACAGCTCGTCCAGTTCCTTCTCCGCTTCGGACAGGGGTTTCCCAGCCTGTTCCTTGGGGTAGACCTCCTCTATCCATTTTTGCCTGACGCTGAAAAAATTATCGGGAAAAGCCTGATCCTTGAGGTTCAGGGCGTAGACCCTACCGGTGGACCGGGAGGTCGCCTCTATCCTGTAGAGATAGGATGGAGACAGCTCCCCAGATGAGGGACGGCTGTCCAGAGAGTAATCCCATGCCTTGAATATACCGGGACGGACGACATATTCGCCGTTATCGTCCTCCGAGGAAACGTATTCGTCGCCGGATGCGACAAAAGGCACGTAGGTTCCGTACATTTTAGTAGCACAGCCGAACTGCCAACCTAAGCGGATGTCCAGATCGAAAGGACGAAGCACACCGTCCTCGCACTGAACATCGGCCAAAGATTGGAGAAGCCTGAACGTCATTCCCCTGTTCATACAGGTATGTTCCGAGGGAACAGGGGGCTCAACCCAAAAATCGGACCCAGCGACCGACCCCAGGTCGAAGGACTTCACATCTTCTCCTAAACCAACCTCCACCTTTAGCCTGTCATCAGACGACCAGGCAAAGGCATCCCCATAAAACCCTAACGATAGGGCCACCACAGCTAAGACAGCAAACAACAGACGAGCCTTTCGACCCATACACACACAACTCCCTTCATGATTAGACAAACTTAGTTAGTTCTAACTAACCAAGCAAGAAGTATACCTTTTTGAGCTTGGATGTCAATAACATAGATCAATCTTTTTTCATCGAGGCCTTGTACTTAAGTTTTTTTTGCCTCAAAATAGCCAGAGGAAGACGAAATCAGGAGGTATGGGACGATGGGAAAAGACAAGATATACGATAAAGTCATAGCCTTTCACGGACATAGCTGTCCTGGTCTGGCCATAGGCATAAAGGCCTCAGAGCTCGCGCTGAGGGAGCTGGGGGAGGGAGATGGGGACGAGGAGTTGGTCTGTATCTCCGAGACCGATATGTGTGGAGTCGACGGAATACAGTACATGACAAACTGCACCATAGGGAAGGGAAACCTTATCCTGCGAGATTACGGCAAGATGGCTTTCACCTTCTTTCGCAGGGCAGATGGCAAGGGTATCAGATTGGTGCTCAAAGACGACATCAAAAGAGGGATGGACAGGGAGGAGTACAGGGATTACCTCCTCGAGTCGTCACCGGAGGAGCTTTTCGACGTTAAGGAGCCCAACGAGCCACTTCCTGCCAGGGCCTACAGGGAGGCCAGCGTCAGATGCTCCCGTTGCAAGGAGGGGACCATGGAATCATTGACCAGAAACCTGGACGGTCAGGTTTACTGCCTGCCGTGTTTCAGGGAGATCAGACCTCAACGATAGGAGTGATCGAAGATGGAGAACAGGGAGAGAACGCTGGAGAGGATCCAAAGATGTGAGCCAATCGCCTGGGCAAACGAGGACAAGATACCGTCATCCTTAGCTCTAAGGGGAACCGCAGTCTCTATTTCCGATGTTCTGGATGCTCAGGCTAGGCTGGATAGATTTGCCCCCTACATAGCCCTGAGGTTTCCCGAGACAGGAGACGGAATTATAGAGTCTCCAATCTCGGAGGCCACCGAGCTGGCCTCCGCCATCTCAAAGGGCTACGGGGTGGAGGTTCCAAGGCTTCTCCTCAAGAAAGACAGTGATCTACCGGTAGCGGGATCCATAAAGGCCAGGGGAGGTATTCACGAGATACTCGCACTGGCCGAGGGCCTGGCGGTAAAGGAAGGCCTTCTAAGTATTGGACAGAATTACTCCATACTGGCGAGAAGGGAGTTCAGGGACTTTTTATCAAAATACTCCGTGGCGGTGGGATCCACGGGAAACCTAGGAATAAGCGTCGGGACTATGTCAGCCGAGCTTGGCTTCGACACGACCGTACACATGTCCCAGGACGCTAAGGAATGGAAAAAATCCCTTTTACGGTCAAAAGGAGTCACCGTAGTAGAGCACGAAAGCGACTACTCCGAGGCGGTCCGCCAGGGCAGGGCTATGTGCGAATCCAGGGAAAACTGCTATTTTGTGGACGACGAAAGATCCCCCTTGCTATTTTGTGGCTATGCAGTGGCAGCTCTCAGGCTCAGGGACCAACTAAGAGCCCTGTCCATAGACGTTGACAAAGACCATCCCCTGAGGGTCTATCTGCCCTGCGGTGTAGGGGGAGCTCCCGGTGGGATCGCCTTCGGCCTCAAGCATATATACGGCGATTATGTGAGCTGCTGGTTCGTCGAGCCAACCCACGCGCCATGCATGTCACTGGCGATGGTTTTAGGCCGACCGGACATCTCGGTATCACAGTTCGGGATAGACGGGATAACCGAGGCGGACGGCCTAGCAGTGGGATCCCCTTCAGAGATGGTCTGGTCTATATGCCGCAGTCTGATAGACGGAGTCATCACCGTCGAGGACAGCTCGCTGTACGAGCTACAATACCTCATGGACCTCCACCAGGGGATAAAGGCGGAGCCATCGGCAGCAGCAGCCCTCTCGGGACTGACGAGACTCGACCCCCTCCCAAATGAGACAGCTATAGCGTGGCTTACGGGAGGAAGTTTTCTACCTGACGAGATATACAAATCCATGCTAAAACACGGAGGGGACTTGTGGAGAGGAAAAAGGTAGGGTAATATCTTCCCATCGAGGCAAAAAAGAGGACACACTGTCCCATATTCTGATAAGGCAAGAGGAGGAGTACACATGGCGTTTCTGTCGGACATAGAGATAGCGCAGCAGGCGAGTATGAAGCCCATCA
>CAYNAN010000049.1:0-17789 GCA_964395085.1 uncultured Synergistaceae bacterium | reverse complement strand
CCTCCCCTCGACAGAGTAAACGCCTTGCTCTCTTTTGTGTATACGCTTTTATGCCACGATGTCTGTAGTGCCCTCGAAGGGGTTGGTTTGGATCCTCAGGTTGGTTTTTTGCATAGAGAGAGGCCTGGCAGACCGAGCCTAGCCCTCGATCTAATGGAGGAGTTGCGACCTTTAATGGCGGATAGGTTGGTTATATCTCTCATAAACAGACGGCAAGTTTCCCCTGATGGATTCATAGTCAGAGAGAGCGGTGGGGTAACGATGGACGATGAGACGAGGAGGATAGTTCTCGGTGCGTATCAAAAGAGAAAACAAGAGGAAATAAGACACCCATTTCTCGAGGAAAAGGTTTCGATGGGGTCGTTGCCACACTGCCAGGCCCTCATCATGGCCCGTTTCCTGAGAGGGGATCTCCCTGAGTACCCTCCGCTGAGATGGCGATAAATTAGGAGGGGATTTCCCTTATGATGGTGCTTGTTACCTACGATGTGGAGACTAAGTCCGCGGATGGGCAGAAGAGGTTGCGACATGTCGCTAAATTGTGTGAGAATTATGGGCAAAGGGTTCAAAACTCTGTTTTTGAGTGCTTAGTGGATCCTTCTCAGTGGACTGATTTGAGGCATAAATTAATAAAAACAATAGACGAAGAAAGAGATAGTCTCCGATTTTATTTTTTAGGGGCAAACTGGAAAAGGCGAGTGGAACATGTCGGAGCAAAACCTGGCTATGATCCAGAGGGAACGCTTATAATTTGATGTTGTCTACAGTTAAAAAGAAATACCGTTTTTTGGGGGAAGCTGTTAAGATATATTGCAAGGGTAATTTGCGCATTGCTGAGCTTTAAGGGCAGTTATAAGGTTTTTTTCGATAACTGCCCTGTCTGATCTAAAGGTATATTTATGAAAAATTATGGGCATCCCTTGCTCTGTGAGCGTGTCTAAGGTGACACCCCCAGCTCACGATACCTCTTCGCCACCTCATCCCCAAAGGCCACCAGATACACCCTCTCCAGGTTGTCGTCGGTCTCGAGGAAAGCCCTAATCGTCTCAACCGCCACGGTGCAGGCCTCTTTTATTGGGTAGCCGTAGACGCCGCAGCTTACGGCGGGGAAGGCCACGGTCTTGCAGTCGTGGTCCCGGGCAAGCTCCAGGCTCCTCCGGTAGCAGGAGGCCAGTTGCTTGGCTTCGCCGGCCTTTCCACCCTGCCACACCGGGCCCACTGTGTGTATGACGTATCTCGCCGGGAGGGAGTATCCCAAGGTTATCTTGCTGTCCCCTGTGGCGCATCCTCCCAGTTTTTTGCAGGCCTCAAGGAGTTCAGGCCCGGCGGCCCGGTGGATCGCCCCGTCGACGCCTCCTCCTCCTAACAGGGAGTTGTTGGCGGCGTTGACGATAGCGTCCACCGCCATGGTGGTTATATCCCCTCTGAAGAGAGTTATAGAGCTGCTGCCCATTATCCCCACGCTCCTTCCAGGCTGCTGATCCTGTCGAAATCGTCGGTCTGTCTAAACACCCTAACCCCGTTGCCACCTGCTCTCTTAACGGCGTACATGGCCTGATCGGCGTTTTTTGCCAGCTCTATCTCTTCGGTTCCGTGGTCTGGATAGACCGCTATACCGACGCTACAGGATATCCCGATTGACCGACCGTCGATCTCAAATGGCCTCTCTATGGCTGATACTATCCTTTCTCCTATCGATCTAGCCTGTTCCTCTCCGAATGGAACCAGAACGACGAACTCGTCTCCACCTATTCTGCCAACCGTGCCGTTGTTTCCGACGGAGTCGGTGATCCTCTCTGTGGTCTGCCTCAGGACAACGTCGCCGACTGCGTGGCCAAAATCGTCGTTAACCGGCTTGAACCTGTCAAGGTCCAAAAACATAAGGGATAGTTTTTGTCCCTTGAAGGATGCTTTTTTCATCGCTCTATCGAGCCTGTCCGAAAAGGCCGCTCGGTTCAGAAGCCCTGTAAGTGGATCGGTAAGGGCCATTTTAGCTATCTGTCGTTCCATGTCCTTTCGTTCGGTGACGTCCACTATGGTGGACAGGAGGACTCCCTCGCCGTTTACCGATACCTGGTCTATGGACAGTGCCCCCACAACCTGCCGACCGGAGGAGTGTTTGAATTTTATCTCCATATCTCTGACCGAACCGTCCTGCACGATTTTACGGATCATCTTCGCCCGTTCCTCTAGGGAGGTCCAGAAGCCTATCTCCAGGACGGTCTTTCCCACTATCTCCACGTAGTCCAGTCCCACCATCGTCGAAAGGCCTGGATTGGCGTCGATTATCTCTCCGTCGGATACCCTACTCAGGACTATACCGTGGGGGGATCCCTCGAATATGGATGCAAACTTTACCCTCTCTTTATCCAGGTCCAGCATTAGCCTTTTGTTTACCATCAGATTCAGGCTGTAAGCCCAGAGGACGATAAGCACCTGATTTGAGTAACCGAAAATCACCTCTATAAGGCCGGAAGGTAGGTCTGTCGAGCAGACATCATGATATAAAAAAATCGCCGACCCCATCCTTAAAAAACCTAAAGAGAAAAAAAACATGAATACTATTCCCGTACCTAAGGTTAAATTTCTCCGGGATTTGTCGGCATTTATTAGTGCTACTTTAATATGAAGCCAGGAAACGTAGATCAAGGCGATTGAGAAAGAGACGATTCTCCACAATAAGCTGGGTTTTACGTATGTAAAGTAGGACATCAAGAGTATAAATGAAACCCACAGAACCAGGTCTTTACGATGGGAACATCGTAGGCTTAGAAATCTTTCCAACCCCACCAGACCGCAGAGAAGCCCCAATACAATGAAGCCGTTTCCTAAAATGACCGATGCGATAGGGTCTATGAAACTCCTCAGAAACATCAATCCCATGCCAAAGGATACGAGGCTAAAACTCAGGAAGGAAAACCCAAGACCTTCCACTCTATCTCTATTTTGCCTCCACAGGACTCCTACCATAACGGTACATACGCAAAAAAGTATAAAGCCCCCTAGCACAACGGTCCTATAGTCCAGTCCCTCCACGTGATATCACCTCCTCTAAGGTTCCCATGGCGAAGGCCGCCCCTATCCGTCCTGCGACCACCGACGCCGCCGCACAGCCGAAGGCGGCGGTTTTAGTCAGAAAGCCCTGCGGCAGACGGTGCAGTTCTTCTTTGTCCATCTGTCCCAGCTTTACCAGTATTGCCGCCATGAAGGCGTCACCGCATCCGGTGGTGTCTTTGACCTCCACAGGATTGGCCGGAACCGACGTGACCGTCTCTCCCTTTCGGACCATCGCTCCCCTGGCACCTAGTGTGAGAAAGGCCACCGATCCCGGCGAGATCGACAGGTCCATCAGCGATTCCTCCGGCTCTCTGTTGGGGCACAGCCACCGAAGGTCGTCGTCGCTGATTTTAACTATGTCCGCTTTGGATATGACGTCCATGGCGATGGCCCGGAAAAGCTCCGGCCTGTCTATCGCCAGAGGGCGGACGTTGGGATCGTAGGCGGTTATGACTCCCGCCTCCCTAAAACGACCGAATAGTCCTAGGTAGGTCGATGAGGAGGGATCCTCCAGCAGGGATATGGAGCCGAAGGATAGACAACTCCAACGACAGGGGTCCACTGAGGCCACTTCCTCTTTTTTCAGGGATACGTCGGCGGCGTTGTCCCGGTAGAATCGAAACTGTGGTTTTCCATCTTCATCCAGGGCGACGAAGGCCAAGGTTGTGGAGGTTCCCTTTTCGCGGATGGAGGGGGAGAGATCCAGTCCCTCCCCCTCCATAGCGGACCAAAGACGGTCCCCGAAGGGATCGCGCCCTATTTTGCCCAAAAAGCCCACCGATGCCCCTAGACGGCGAGCCCCTATGGCCACGTTCATAGGGGCACCTCCTAAGCGGCTCTCGAACAGCGTCGAATCCCCTAGTCCCATGCCCGGGGAGAGGGATATGAGGTCCACCAACGCCTCTCCAGCGCAGAGTATGGCCCTGTCCACGTCAGCCCTCTATCACCGGGATTCGGCGGATGTTCGGGTTTGTGAAGACGTCGGATCCGTCGTCGCTATGGGTGGAGAACTCGGACACCACGCATCCATCCGGCCCGGCCTGAAACCAGTGGAGGACGTTGGGCATCAATGTGTACTGGTCGCCTGGGTTTAAGGTTATCTGATGCCATACGGTACACCAGGGGCCGCAGAGATCCGGCGGTTGGCACGAGACCGTTTCGGTTGGGTCTCCCTCGACGAACAGATAGCAGGTTCCGTACCGACAGCGGAAGGTCTCCTCTTTGCCATCGCCTCCGCCGATCGGTGGATGGCGGTGTTCGGGGCTGTGTTGATTGGGAAAAAGGACCAGCTCTTTGGCGCAAACCCTGTCGGTGTTGACGTAGACTATGATCCCAAGCCCTACGGAGTTGAAGTCGCCCAGGCCGTAGTCCGCCACCTCGTAGCTTTCCCACTCTTCGTCCCTGACGGCGATGCTGGCCTTGGACATGAGGCCCTTGGCTTTGTCACGGATACTCTCATATGTCGCTTTTTTCATGATTTCACCAGTTCAAGGAGCTCTCTGGCCGAGGCGGTTGGGTCCGGTCTACCTACTACAGCGGAGATCACGGCTATGCCCGACGCTCCTGCCTCCATCACGGAGCGGACGTTTTTGACGGAGATACCTCCTATGGCGACTATAGGCAGTGTGGTTGACTTTGCTATCTCCCTCAGGCCGTCAAGGCCGATCACCGACGTGTCGTCTTTACTCCCTGTGGGGAACACCGCTCCGACGCCTATGTAGTCCGCTCCCTCTTCCTCGGCGATTCTAGCCTGATCGGGATTGTGGACGGATAGACCCAGCAGAAACGGCCGAGGGGCTACTTTTCTGGCTTTGGACAGAGGGTAGTCGGATTGTCCCAGATGACACCCGTCGGCTCCTGCCGTGAGGGCCACCTCCAACCTATCGTTTACGAATAGCTTGGCTCCCCTGCTGTGGCATAAACCTGTTATGGAGCGGGCTATCTTTGCCATCTCCGATGACGGCATGGTTTTATCCCTTAGCTGGATGGCGGTTGCCCCTCCGTCCAGGGCTAGGCTTGCTTGTTCCGCCAGAGACCTTGGGGAGCCTATGACTCTGTCAGGGATAACGTAGAGCCTCAGCGTGGAGGGATCCATCTTCAGCCTACGATCCTGTCCTGAAGGGACAAACGTCCCTCCATCTCGCCCAGTCCGGTCTTAGAGATGCCGTATAGTTGGTCGATGACAGACGCTTTAAAGCTCCCTGGGCCGGCCTCAAGGGCTCTCTCCGAGGCGATGTCCATGGCTATAAGCCCAGCTATGGCCGAGGCTAAAACGTCACCGCTGGCTCCCAATATCGCTGCTATGATGGACCCTACGCCACATCCCCCTGCGGTTATCCTCTCCATCATTTCGCTTCCTCCGTGTATCTCGAACACTCTGTTGCCGTCGCTGACGTAGTTGGTCCTGCCAGTGGCGACCACTATGGTTCCGTATTTCTGGGCCAGCTTGAACGCTGCGGTGTCTGCCCTGCAGATCCCGGTTGCATCGACTCCTCTGGCAACTCCCTGGCATCCAGCCATTAGGGCGATCTCGGATGAGTTGCCCTTTATTATGGATACCGCGTAGCGTTTCATTAATTCGTCGACGAGGCTGGTTCTCTTTTCGGTGGCGCCGTATCCGACTGGGTCCAGGACGACCGGTTTGCCTGTGACGGCGGCTGTGCTTAAAGCGGTGTGTATGGTCTTGACCGAAGCCTCCGTGGGGGTCCCTATATTTATGAGGACCGAGTCGGCTGCTCTGACCAGCTCGTCTGCCTCCTTCTCGGACGGAGACATCACCGGAGACGCCCCTATCGCCAGACATATGTCAGCTTGAAATGAGGCTGCGACGAAGTTTGTCACGTGATATACCAAAGGTCTCGTCTGCCCCACCGTTTCCCAGCAGTGTCTGAGTTTTTCCGGTACGTTCATCTCTCATTCAGTCCTTCCTTGATCCAATTTGGGGTGACACAGTGACCCGTTGGGCCGTATCCCTTTCCGGGTTTAAATCCGTTCTCCAGAGCCAGCCGGAGGTAAGTTCTGCCTCTTTCCACCGAATCCTCAAGGCTACAGCCAGCCGATAGCTCAGCCGTTATGGCCGCGCTCAAGGTACATCCAGTTCCGTGATTGTTCTCGGTATCTATCCTCGGAGAGCTAAAGGTTACCGTCTTTCCCGAGATCCATAGAACGTCGTTCATGGTGTCGCCGCTAAGGTGGCCGCCCTTGACCAAGACGGCTTTAGGCCCCATCTGACCTATAGCGGAGGCGGCGTGGATCATTCCCTGTACGTCAGATATGGACAGCCCCGTCAGTTTCTCCGCTTCAGGCACGTTAGGTGTGACCAAAAGAGCAAGGGGAAGGAGTTGTTCTTTTATGGCCCACACAGCGGAGTCCTCCAGAAGAGAGTCGCCACTTTGGGCCACCATGACTGGGTCCACCACCAATTTGTTTACGGAGCACGACCTTATTCCCTCGCAGACCGCCTCTATGGTTTGGGTGTTGCCAAGCATACCGGTTTTGACCGCTCCGATCTTGAAATCCGATAGCACCGCTTTCATCTGGTCGATCACTATCTCGGGAGGGACGACGTGGACCCCGTGGACTCCCAGGCTGTTTTGGACCGTGATGGCCGTTATCGCCGATGCTCCGAAGACCTTCAATGCGGCGAAGGTCTTGAGGTCGGCCTGTATTCCCGCTCCGCCGCCCGAATCGCTGCCCGCCACCGTCATGGCGAGCCCTCTGTATATGGACAAAAAAAGCACCTCCCTGGATTCTTACATCTACAAGATACCCTTTTTAGGGCCATTTTTCCATACCTATGCTGTATTATAGGGGTCTCAAACCGTAATATACTAGGAGGCCTCGGAGGATGGAAGCAATTTACAGAGAAACCCTGGCTAAGGAGCTTAATATTCCACAAGTAAGCGTGGCCGCGACAGTGGCCCTTCTCGAGGAAGGATGTACTGTCCCCTTTATCGCCCGTTACCGTAAAGAAGCCACAGGAACGCTGGACGAGGTGGCCATCGCCGCCATAAGGGACGGCCTGGAGAGGCTTGTGGAGACCGATAAGAGGCGAGGGGCCATTATCGCCTCCCTGGAGGAGAGAAAACTCCTCACCGAAGATCTAAAAATAAAGCTGGAGGGGGCCAGAACTCTGACGGCACTGGAGGATATATATCTTCCATATCGTCCTAAGAGGCGTACAAAAGCCACCATCGCGAGGGAAAAGGGGCTTTCTCCCCTTGCGGATACCATAATGGCCCAGGGAGGGCTGAACCCCCTGGAGATGGCGGAGGGATACGTCGACCCAGATAAGGGCGTCCAGTCCCCGCAGGAGGCTTTTGAAGGGGCTTTGCATATCCTGGCTGAGGAGATCAGCGAGAATATAGAGGCCAGGACGT
Source organism: uncultured Synergistaceae bacterium (assembly GCA_964395085.1). Lineage (GTDB taxonomy): Bacteria > Synergistota > Synergistia > Synergistales > Dethiosulfovibrionaceae > Dethiosulfovibrio. The sequence continues at coordinate 10,353 of CAYNAN010000049.1, read as the reverse complement.
CCATGAGATCCATCTTCGTCCGAAACGGACGGATAAAGAGCAAGGTAAAGCCGGGCAAGGAGGAGGAAGGCTCTCGTTTTGCCGACTGGTTCGACTGGGAGGAGCCCATAGTAAAAGCCCCTTCTCATAGAATTTTGGCCCTTTTAAGAGGTGAGGCAGAGGGTGTCATCTCGGTAACTGTCAGGCCGTCGGCTGAGCTTGCTCATGCTAAACTCGATGGGCTTTTCGTTAAGGGTACAGGGCCAGACTCAGAGGCGGTGAGGGAGGCGATCCGTGACGGCTATAAAAGGCTTCTGGAGCCCTCCATGGAGACGGAGGCCAGAAACGCCCTTAAGGCCAAGGCGGACAGGGAGGCCATCTCGGTTTTCGCCAAAAACGTGAGAGAGGTCCTAATGGCTCCTCCTCTAGGAAGGAAAAGGGTTATGGCCCTGGACCCGGGGTATCGTACCGGCGTCAAGGTCGCATGTCTGGACGAGACCGGTGAGATGGTCCATCACGAGACGGTCTTTCCCCACACGTCGGCCCACATGAGGGACCAGGCGTTGGATAGGACCGGTAAGATGTACCGAGAGCACCGCATAGAGGCTGTGGCGGTCGGAAACGGAACCGCCAGCAGGGAGACGGAGCAGTTTTTGAGGGAGTGTCTTCCCGAAGATTCCCAGGTCTACTCGGTGAACGAGAGCGGGGCATCCATCTACTCCGCATCGGCAGTGGCCAGAGAGGAGTTCCCCGACCTGGACGTGTCCTACAGGGGAGCCGTTTCCATAGGAAGAAGGCTTATGGATCCCCTCGCTGAGCTGGTCAAGATAGACCCTAAGTCTATAGGGGTGGGGCAGTATCAGCACGACGTGGACCAGAAGGCCCTGAAAAAGTCCCTTGACGACGTGGTGGCCTCATGTGTCAACTCGGTTGGCGTAGAGGTGAACACCGCTAGCCCTCAGCTTCTTTCGTTTGTGTCCGGTCTGAGTCCCAAATTAGCCAAGGCTGTGGTCGATAGGAGAAGGCAGGAGGGACCTTTCAGGACCAGGAAAGACCTGCTCAAGGTTCCGGGCCTTGGCCCCAAGACGTATCAGCAGGCGGTGGGATTTATAAGAATAAGGGGAGGGGAGCATCCCTTAGACGACAGCGCGGTCCATCCCGAGAGGTACGATCTGGTGGGCCGAATGGCGGCCGATCTGGGATGTTCCGTCACGGATCTTCTCAAGGAGCGTGGCCTTAGGGACGGCATAGAGCCGTCCAAGTACCTAGGGGAGGACGTGGGACTTCCGACCATAAACGACATCCTTCAGGAACTGGCCAAGCCCGGCAGGGATCCCAGGGAGGAGCTTCAGCCCTTCTCCTTCGATCCCTCCGTGAGCGAGATGTCCGATCTTAAGCCCGGGATGGTACTGCCTGGGATAGTCACCAACGTCACCGATTTTGGGGCCTTTGTGGACGTGGGGGTACATCAGGATGGATTGGTCCACGTCAGCAGGCTTTCGGATAAATTTATCAAAGATCCGTATCAGGTGGTTAAGCCGGGGCAGAGGGTGTCGGTGACTGTGGTAGAGGTGGACCTAAAGCGAAAGAGGTTATCCCTTTCGATGAAGAAAAAATAGTAAAGGAGCTCCCTTGGGAACTCCTTTACTTCAAGACGCTAACAGCCCTTGCAGTAGGGTGTGAGAGATTCTCTGTAGATGCTCTCTATAACCGCTGGATCGGCCGCTATGGGAGCTAGGGACAGAAGTCCGTCCAGGGACGGGGTCGTCTGGGCCAGTTCCACCAGCCTTGGTATGTTCTCCTCGGTGTATCCCTCGTCGGAGAGCTTGGAGGAAACCCCTACGGAGGAGAGCCATCTCTCCACTCCTTGGGCTAAAAGATCCGCCTCTTTGGCGTCTCCCTTTAGCCCCGGGACTATGGGGGCGTAGACGTCGGCTAAAACCTCCGGACGAGCCGGGTAGGTGTACTTGATGACAGCCGGAAGTATCATCGCCAGGCCGAGCCCGTGGGCCAGGTCGGGCTTGACGCCACTAAGGGGATGCTCAAGGGCGTGGGTGAAGTGAAGCAGGCCGTTGTCGAAACATATTCCGGCTATGAGGGACGCGTAGAGCAGATAATATCTTGCGGTAAGGTCCTTGGGGTCCTCAATGGCCTTGGGCAGGTACGTCGACACCAACCTTACGACCTCCTTCGCCAGAAGGATGGTGTAGGGAGAAGCCACCTTGGTCGTGGCCGCCTCGGTGACGTGGTTTACCGCGTCTATGGCCGTGAACCTGGTCTGGTCCGGTGATAGGCCTGTCATAAGGGCCGGATCGTCTATGGCGTAGGCTGGGTAGATGCAGTCGTAGGCTATGGCCGGTTTGTACTCCTTTTCCGGTATGGTGACGACGGCGAAGCGGTCCGCCTCTGTTCCGGTTCCATGGGTGAGGTTTATGGCCACCACAGGAGCGGCTTTGGTTGGGGTGAACTTGAACTCGTAAAGGCTCCTGGCGTCTTCATTTGGGTACTCCATTAGGATGGCGGCACTCTTTCCCGCATCTATGGGGCTACCGCCTCCTATCGCTATAACGGCCTTTGCGCCGAACTCCTTCGCCATGGCGACGGCGGCGTCCACATCGTCCGCCTCTGGGTTGGGACGGATCCTGTCGAAGAGAACGTGACCTACCCCGTGTTTATCGAAAGCAGCGGTGACGTGGCTCCAGGCACCTGTGGACTTGTAGGATCCCTTGCCTGTGACGCAGAGGACTTTGTCGATTCCCTTGGCCTTAAGGTCCTCGACTATGGAGTCTATCTTCGTTATGGCTCCAACTCCAAGGTAGACGGTGGTCTTGGCCCTAATCTCTCTTATCTCGTTGATCGGCATAGTGCTATCCCACATTTTTATATCTCCCCTCTTGATATAGATTGTCCTAGTCTGTCTCTATTCTCTTGGCTTGTTACTATGATAACAATAACAGTATACATAATACATATCAAGAGGGGAGGGAAAAGCCTAAATAGATAGATTTTTGTGACCAGCAGATGCTATATTCGTTTCAGGTGGTATCATTGGTCCCCAGAGAGTCGAAGGGAGAGGATAGATCCATGGGATCTAACGTATTTGACGTAATAGTTATAGGTGGAGGTCCTGCAGGAATGATAGCTGCCGGTGCTGCTAGCGCTAGAGGAGCTTCTGTGGCTTTGTTGGAAAAAGGGGATGCCCTTGGCGTAAAGCTCTCCATCACCGGTAAGGGCAGGTGCAACCTTGCCCACATGGAGGATGATCCTCTTAAGCTGGTGGAACCCTTCGGCAAGAACGGCCGTTTTATCCTGTCTGCCTTGAGCCGTTTTGGTGTTAAAGAAACCCTGAGCTTTTTTGAAAAAAGAGGGATAGATATAACCGTGGAGAGAGGATCCAGGGTTTTCCCCGGGCCAGGGCAGAAGAGTGAGGACGTCATCCAGGCCCTTCGGGACTTTATGGCCGACGGTGGGGTAAAGATCTTCACAAGCACCCAGGTCAAATCCATATCCGTCAGAGACGAGAGTGAAAAAGAGGTTTTAACCGATTCCGGCCTGTTTAAGGCCTCCTCTGTGATAATAGCCACGGGAGGGCTTTCCTACCCTGAGACCGGCTCTACCGGGGACGGCTACCGTTGGGCCAGGGAGACGGGGCATTCTATCGTTCCCACAAAACCGGCGATATGTCCCATCAGGACCAAGGAAATCTGGTGCAAGACCCTCCAAGGCCTCACTTTGAAGAACGTAGAGTTGTCCCTGTGGCAGGGTGGCAGAGAGCTGTCCCGGCGTTTCGGCGAGATGCTTTTTACCCATTTCGGCGTGAGCGGTCCTATCGTGATGGATATGGCGGCGGAGGTCGATAGTGCGCTGGAAAAGGGCCCTGCTACCCTGTTTTTGGACCTGAAGCCTGCGTTGGACAGGGCAAAGCTGGATAGCCGCATACTCAGGGATCTCAAGGAACACCCTAGGGAGATACTCAAAAATGGGTTTAAGGACCTTCTTCCCAGGGCGATCATTCCTGTAGTGCTGGACGTGGCTGGAGTCGACGGTAGCACCAAGGTGGACGAGGTCACAAAGGACCAGAGGGCCTCGCTTGTGGAGGTTCTGAAGGCTATGCCCCTCACCCCTGTTGACCTTCTGGGATACCGGTGGGCTGTGGTTACCAAAGGAGGGGTGTCCCTGAAAGACGTCAACCCGAAGACGATGGAGTCAAAAAGGGTTCCCGGTCTTTTCTTCGCTGGAGAGGTGCTGGATCTTAATGGGCCGACTGGGGGATATAACCTTCAAATATGTTGGTCCAGCGGTTTTGTATCAGGCGAGGAGGCCGCCGATAGGGCTATGCTATAACGCAGTGGCCTCGGATGTTGCTATAATGGTCCGATGTAGTATGCTGTAGCTCGACATAAGTGCCACTGAGAGGTGAACGAATATGGAAGAGAAGGATTCCCTCCTCCCGGGAGCTGTGCTTTTCAGCGGGACCCCGGAGGAGAAGAAGCTGAATGCCGATCTGGAGATTCTAAACCAGTCGGTTATAAACTACGTACACAGGACACATCAGGAGATAGACGCCAGGGACAAGGAGATAGAGGGCCTTAAAGACAGCCTTTCGACGGAGGAAAGGGAGCACCAGGACCTCAAACAGAGGTTTGAGATCCTCCAGCAGGATCACAGCTCTCTAGAGACCGCCAGGGAGAACTGCGAGAAGAGCCGACTCAGGCTCGATCAGGAGAACAGGGACCTCAGAGAAGAACTTGATCGTACAAAAAACTCTCTACGTGCCATGGAGCTGATAAGGAAGGAAAACGAGTCTGTCAAGGAGGAACGCTACGTCCTACTTCAGGAGATAGAGTCTCTGAGGAGTGAGATAAAGAAGATAGAGGGGCTCAATGCCGGAAAAGTTGAGGAGCTTCAGAACCAGTTTCTTCAGGAGAGAAACAGGATGCAGGACATCCAGTGCAGCTTAGAGGATAAGATAAGACATCTGACCGATCTAAACTCTGAGGAAGCCCTGTCCAGAGAGAGGTTGAACCGGGAGAAAAAGGCGATCGTCGAGGAGATGGAGAGGCTCAACGGGGAGAAGAGGGAGATGAGAGAGCAGTTCGCCAGACAGGTGGCGATGCTCCAGGATCAGCTTAAATCCTCTGAAAAGCGTGCCCAGGAGAATCTCAGAGATCTTGAGCAGAAGGCTCGTAAGGAGCTGGTCGACCTGGAGAGGGAGAAGAGCTCCAGGATCGCGGTGCTGGAGAAGGAGCTTAACCAAAAGCAGAGGGAGATGTCCCTTAAGGAACACCAGATAGCCCAGATGGAATCGGAGCATACTAGAAAGCTGGAGCTCGCCAAGAAAGAGTTCGAGAGTAAGCTTTCTGTGGAGCTCGACGATATCAAAAGGAAATATTATTTTGAGCTTGAAAAAGCTCGAAAAGGCGGACGGTGGACCGGGGATCAAGAGGAATCATGATCGATATAGGCAACCTCAGGCTGGTTCTAGGAGGCAAGCTCCTCTACGATAACCTCTCCTGGAGGATAAACGATGGGACCAAGGTGGGGTTGGTAGGGGCAAACGGGTCCGGCAAGACCACCTTGCTGAAGGTGCTTATGGGAATAGTAGAGCCTGACTCAGGGGATCTGTCCATTACGTCGGGACATAAAATAGGTTACCTACCTCAGGATCTCCACGAGCTTCCTGACGTGCCTATAATGGCCTACATAAAGGATATCGCCGGTATAGACGACCTTGAGAGATCCCTCAGAGGGGCGGAGCACGACCTTAGCGCCTGCTCCGACGGGGATCAACCCAGGTTACTGGACAGATACGAGAGGGCTCTGGTTGCCTTCGAGAGCGCAGGGGGGTATTCCTTCGACGCCATGGCCCAAAAGGCCATGAGAGGCCTTGGATTCGCGCCAGAGGATTCCTCTAGGCCGACCTCGGAGTTCTCCGGTGGCTGGAAGATGAGGATCTCCCTGGCCGCTGCACTTCTCTCCAGGCCCGACGTCCTTCTGTTAGACGAGCCCACCAACCACCTCGATACCGAGAGCATGGAGTGGCTTGAGGGATGGTTGAAGACCTATCCGGGAACGGTGGTCGCCATATCCCACGATAGACATTTCATGGACAAGATAATGGACTCTATTGCCGAGCTCTCCAATAAAAAAATAACACTCTATAAGGGCAACTTCTCTCAATATCTGGACGAGAGCGCCGCCAGGCTGGATCAGCTAGAAAGGGAGAGGGCAAAGCAGGCGGAGGAGATAGAGAAGACAAAGCAGTTTATCGACCGGTTCAGGGCGAAAGCCACCAAGGCGACCCAGGTTCAAAGCAGGATAAAGAAGCTTGAGCGTATGGAGCTGGTGAAGATAGAGGGACCGGACAGAAAGGTCTCCATCTCATTTCCGTCCTGTCCGAGGAGCGGCCATCTGGTGGTGGAGGCCAGCGATCTGGGCAAGTCCTATGGACAGCTAGATGTCTTCAGCGGCCTGGATCTCCATATAAACAGGGGAGAGAAGGTCGCTCTGGTTGGGGTCAACGGAGCCGGCAAATCCACTCTGTCCAGGTTGATAGCTGGACGAGAGAAGCCTGACCGTGGTTTTATAGAGCTGGGATACAACGTGTCTATGGGGTTCTTCTCCCAGGAGAGCAGCCATAATTTGAACTATCAAAACACCATATGGCAGGAGATCTATGGGGCCTCCGACAGAATGACCCCGGAGGGCAAAAGGTCTCTACTTGGGGCTTTTCTGTTCTCCGGAGACGATATCCACAAGCCCATATCGGTCCTTTCCGGTGGGGAAAAGTCCAGAGTCGCCCTGGTCAAGCTTCTTCTGGAACAGACCAATTTTCTCATACTGGACGAGCCCACCAACCATCTTGACATGGCCACCAAGGACCTGTTCCAGAGGGCACTCCTAGAGTACGACGGGACCATGGTGATAGTCTCCCACGACAGGTATTTTCTGGACAACCTGGTCGACCGAGTGTTGGAGATCCGTGGTGGAAGGCTCTACGACTACCCAGGAAATTATAGCTACTTTGTGGAAAAAAGGGGTCAGATCGAGGACGACCGGCCCTCGGAGACCGAGCAGTCCTCATCTCTCAGCCTGAAAGAACAGAAACGGCTGGAGGCGGAGAGGCGAAACCGAATTTACAGGCAGACCAGGCCGATGGTCCAGGAGGTAGAATCCCTGGAGGCCAGGATATCCGAGCTGGAGTCGGAGATAGACGGCATCCACGGAGATCTATGTGCCCCAGAGGTGTTGGAGAACTCTTCGGTGGTCCAAAACCTTATGGTAAGGCTTAAACCTCTGGAGGAAGAGCTTCACCGGGCCATGGCCCGGTGGGAGGAGCTAATGAAGGCTATAGAGACCGTCGAGGCCCAGCCCTGACGAACAGAGAGAACGGAAAGGATTTTTGTCATGAACAAAGCTGCCGCAGGATGTAAGGTCAAGGTACATTACACAGGAACCCTCGAGGACGGAACGGTTTTTGATTCGTCATTGGAGAGAGAGCCCTTGGCTTTCACCGTAGGCGCAGGTCAGATGATCGCCGGATTCGACAAAGGTGTCGTCGGAATGGTCGAGGGGGAGGAGAGGACCATCGTCATCCCAGCGGAGATGGCCTACGGGGAGAGAAGGGAAGACCTGATCTTCTCCGTACCTATGGAACATATGCCGGAAGGCTACGAACCTATCGTGGGAGATCAGCTTGCGGTGACCTCTAGCGACGGCCAACCGTTCCCGGTGACGATTAGGAAAATCTGCGAAGAGACCGTCACGTTGGACGGCAACCATTCCCTTGCGGGAAAGGAACTTACCTTCTCTGTAACCATGGTGGAGGTACTTTCAGCTTAGTCAAACACATCGATCCCCTGATAAAATTCAGGGGATCGATGTGTTTGACTAAGCTAATATTGAGGACTACAATTGTCGGAGGTTGGTAGCCGAGGGAGGAGAGGTTTCGATATGCGACTCAACTTTATCTTGGTCAAGCTGGCTATCCCGGCGGCCATAACCCTCCTTTGGTGGGGCGGCTCAAAGCTAGGAATGTGGAACGGTTACGTCATACCGTCTCCTGAGAGGGTCCTGTCCTCCATGTGGTCCATGCTTCTTGACGGCAGCCTTCTGAGGCACGCTTCGGCGAGTTTTATGAGGGTGATTTGGGGTTTTGCCATTGCTTCTTTTGTGGCGATTCCCCTGGGTTTTGCCATTGGGCTTTCCCGTTCTCTCGAGAGGTGGATTGAGTCCACTTTGGACTTTATGAGACATGTGCCACCTTTGGCCATAATGCCAATGGTTATACTGTGGTTCGGGATAGGAGAGGTGTCTAAGGTGGTGGTGGTGTTCATGGCCACGTTTTTTCCCATACTGTTGAACACTCAAAGCGGGGTTGCTGGCTGTGATCCCAAGCTTTTGGAGGTTGGAAAGGCCTTTGGCCTGTCCAAGGGAGATCGTTTTATCCGAATCTTGGTCCCCTCTGCTCTGCCCTCGATCCTTCTTGGTATGAGGCTTGGCCTCAGCTACAGTTGGAGGTCCCTTATAGGGGCGGAGCTTATCGCTGCGGCCTCTGGGATAGGGTATGTCATCCACGATGCCGAACAGTTGTCCAGGTCCGATGTCATCCTGGTAGGAGTGTTGCTTCTTGGAGTGGCCGGAAGCCTGTCGGATTTTCTCTTCACCGTACTTTCCCGCAGGTTAACACCTTGGAGTGGAGGCGATATCGGTGGGGTGTGATGTCTGTTCCGCAAGCAAGGCCTATAATGTGGCTCCAGGCTGTAGAGTGGATGCTTTAAGGGACGTTACTCTGTCGTTTCCAGATGGCTCCCTTTCGGTTATCCTCGGAAAGAGCGGCTGTGGAAAGACAACTTTGCTCAGAACCATAGCTGGGCTTGAAAGGCCTGATTCTGGATCGGTCAGGACCGATAGATCCAGAGTTGCCATGGTATTTCAGGAGCCGCGGCTTATGCCGTGGCTATCGGTAAGGGAAAACGTTGAGCTGGTAATGGGAGATGCGGGCGATCGGTCCGAGAGGGCCATGTCCTGTCTCGATTTGGTGGGGCTTGCCGAGTTCTCCAGAGCCATGCCTAACCAGCTTTCCGGTGGTATGGCCCAGAGGGTGGCCCTGGCGAGGGCCCTGAGCTTTGAGCCAAAACTTCTCCTGATGGACGAGCCTTTCGGGGCGCTGGACTACTTCACAAGAAAGGCTCTCCAGGAGGAGCTTACGTCCATAGTCAGGTCCCAAAAATTGACGACCCTCTTCGTCACTCACGATGTGGACGAGGCTATATCCCTGGCCTCTAGATTGGTGGTCATGGATGATGGACGGATATCTTCGGTGTTGGATCCTGTGGACGGAAGGTCCATGTCTCCTCAGGAGAGAGAGGATCTGAGAGATCTGATATTGAAGATTATCGGAGGTAAAAATCGGGACCTGTCGGTCCTGTCGAAGGGAGCTTGATGTATTATGAGGAAGTTGATACTGGCTATCGCCGTTACGGTGATGGCGGCCACGGTTTTAAGCGCAGAGGACAAGGGATCACTGGCGGTTACATACGTAAAAGCCCCTCTCAACGTCCCGTCTATTCTTCAGAAGAAGCTGGGCCTTATAGAGGAAGCCTTCCCAGGATGGACTATCTCCTATCCAGAGCTGACGGCCGGTCCTAAACAGACCGCCGGTCTGGCCTCTGGGTCGGTGGACATAACCAACTGTCTAGGGGGAACCTCTGCCATACTGGCCTTCGTCAACGGAGTGGACCTTAAGGTGATCGGTATATACGGCAGATCTCCTAAGGCCTTCACCATCCTGACGAAGGACGGCTCGATCCAGAAGGTATCGGACCTGAAGGGCAAGAAGGTCGCTGGCCCTAAAGGAACCATCCTTCACCAGCTGCTGGTGGCGGCCCTGAAAAAGGCTGGACTGAAGCCCAGCGACGTGGAATTCGTCGGCATGGGCCTCCCTGAGGGTGTCACAGCCATGCTGAACGGCAACGTCGAGGCCTGTCTCGCCGCTGGCCCGGCGGTCCTTCGTGCCAGCGAGCAGGGAGCCAGAATCATAGCCGACGGCGAGGGGCTGGTCGACGCCACGACAGTCATAGCTGTTAGGGGCGATCTTCTCAGGAAAGACCCTGAGACGGTCCGCAAGTTCCTGGAGGTGGATCGCAGGAGCAGGGCCATCATGGAGCAGGAAAGGGACAGGGCTATAGACATCACCGCCGAGGAGACCGGGCTTTCCAGGGAGGACGTCATCTCCATGCTTCCCCTCTACGATTTCGACACCACTATAAGGTCGTCGGACGTGGAGGAGCTGAAGAGGACCCAGGACTTTCTGTTCGAGAACGAGATGCTTCCCAGAAAGGGCGACATGGAGGCCATGATCGCGACGGATAT
>CAYNAN010000048.1:0-17995 GCA_964395085.1 uncultured Synergistaceae bacterium | reverse complement strand
GGGCATAATATGGAACGCCAGAGCCACTTTTTCGAACGTTCTGGAACTCCCCCTTGTGTCGGTTGGGGATGAACACACCGATTGCTCCATGAGAGTGGTCCACGATAAAGGGGCCGTCTGTCGCTGTGTTTTATCCATAGCTGGAGAAAGGGCCGTCAGGTATATATCGGGCGATAACCCCCTGTTCCCCTACCTTTTTGAATTACAGCGGGAGGGTGATGGAGCTCTTTCCATCTACGATGGCACGATGCCGGCCAGTTTACTCGACCCAGAGAGCGTGCTTTTATGTTGTGATCCGGTTTGGAGTAAGGGGATCGGCTATATGTGCCTGGACTGGGGGGCATTTGACGCCGGAGGGGTCGGGGCCCGATGTGTGGTAAACCTGGTTAGGGGGAAAGGGGTTAGGCCTAAAGAGGTGTTTATCGCTCCCTCTGTATACATCGGTGGAGAACGTATAACCTGTTAATGAAAATGTATCTCAACTCTTGACTGCGAGCGACGATGAAAGTATAACTGTGGGTAGGTTTTTCAGGAGGAGATGAATCAGTTGGAAGATAAAGGTCAGTGTAGCGGCAATTGTGAGGGATGTCCCAGCCAAGAGGGATGCTCCGGTATCCCGAAAACCAGCAAGAAGGGCATAAAGAGGATTGTAGCGGTAGGAAGCGGCAAAGGTGGGGTAGGCAAGAGCTCCGTTACAGCCCTTTTAGCGGTTGCCCTGGCGAAAAGAGGGTTCTCCGTCGGCGTGATGGATGCGGACATAACCGGCCCTTCTATACCCAAGCTTTTCGGAGTCGATTCAAGGCCCTCTGGTAACGAAGAAGGGAAAATAGTTCCACCTAAGACTGAGAAGCTGGGCATATCTATAATGTCCATGAACCTGTTGCTTGAGGATCCAAAGGCTCCGGTAGTATGGAGAGGACCACTTATAGGTGGTGTAGTACAGCAGTTCTGGAACGACGTCGACTGGAACGGTCTGGACTGGCTCTTGGTGGATCTCCCTCCTGGAACGGCGGATGCTCCGCTAACGGTGATGCAGACTATAGCTTTGGACGGTATGGTCATAGTAAGTACCCCTCAGGAGCTCTCCGCTCTCATAGTCGGAAAGCAGGCTCGTCTGGCGGAGATGATGAACGTGCCCATCTTTGGCCTTGTCGAGAACATGAGTTACGTCAAATGTCCCCACTGTGGTGAGGAGCTCCACGTCTTTGGCTCAAGCCACTCCGATCAGATAGAATCGGCTTTCGGAATCTCCACCCTTGCTAAGATCCCCATATCTTTGGATTTAGTCTCGCTAGGCGATGCCGGAAACATCGAGGATTACGACGATAAGTCTATCCTTAATTCCCTTGTCGACGGGATCTTATAGTCCTAAAGAGAGAAGACGAGCAGAAGTTTCCTGCTCGTCTTCTCTCTTTAGGTGTAAATAGTTAATCTTTTTCTTTTAAGGAATCAAGGTCCGGAGGGAGAGGCTCAATATGCTCCAGCTCCTTTAGGTTTTCCTCCAGGTGAGCGATAGCGTCGCTGTAGTCTACCTTCTCGTGACCGCTACAGTGGAAGATCCCTCCCCACACGGAAATGGAGGTCCCCAAGGTTATGTTCTTGGTTATTTCCTCAGGAATTTTTTTCAGCTTATCCAGGGTCGTTTTCGCTCCAGCGTTTGGTGTCTCCGGTAACAAAATTATAAATTCACCTGATCCCATGAAAAAGCCTAGGTCACATTCTCTCGTGTGTTTTTTTATGAAAGCTCCATAAGAATTAAATATATTTTCTTTTGTCTCTTTGTCCGCGTCTTGATTATTAAAAAGAATTTTGATTCTAATTTTTATCATTGAAAGCCATCGCCTGTATCTGATCGAGCGTTTTATTTCTGCAGGGATCATTATGTTGGCGTAGGAGGAGGAAAATAAGCCAGTCGATGCGTGTATCATCTCCCCCTTTTCCTCTATCTCCCTTGCTGGAGGAGGGGCTACCTCTTCTATAAGGCATATCAGCTCCGCTCCGTCCTCTCCTGGTTTTCGAAGGATTTGCCATCCCGTGCCTTTAGCGTCTATCCTGTCAACATCGTGGGGAAATATGATATCGGCCTTCTGGCCTAACAGGATATTTTCGTCCACATCCAGGAGAGTCAACATGTCGCTGTTGGCCCCTAGGATGATTCCCTCCTTGTCCACATCCAAGGTAGGCAGAGGGACCTCCTCCAGAAAAGATCCGATTTCCTTGACCTCCTCCTTCTCCCAGGTCTCTCTTGGTTCGTCCATCGCGGCCATTACCTTGTTGATAAGTGTTACCGTTCCAGCGAAGGAAAGGGCCAAGCCGATCCAGGATAGAGCGTAAGGTGCTCCTAGGCCTAGAGGAAGGACCAACATAGCGACCCCCTGCCCCAGTATCTGTAGTGGGGAAAGCCCTCCTTTGATGTTCCTTCCCAGACATATCACGTAGGCTACGGAGATAATCATGTATATCATCGTAACGAAGAGCCAGAAGGCTGCTCCCATTGTCAGGCTTCTGGAGCTGTCCGAAAAAGGCAACAAAGCTAGTGCTATAGCAAGCGTAGGTATAGGCGGAACGGTGAGCCACACCGCGCCTCCCCTATCCTCGTTATCGTTGAGATTAGCCATCAGATCTCAAGGGAGGTCCCCGACGAAGCCCAGCTCACGTTATCGTGGAGAGATGCCAACGCCGAGGCCGCTGAAAAACCGGTGCAATGGTTAGGCCGCCATAATTTTATGTTAAACTCATCGTTTATTTTTTTTAATGTTATTCCGAGCACTGTTCTTGGGACCGCGGATAGGTGAGTTCCACCGACCACGGAGTAAAAGCTGTCGTAGCCGAATTTGTCTTTGACGTACCTCATTATATTTATCACCCCTGAGTGGGCACAACCCAGTATAAGCGAGGGCCCATGGGTTCCCAGCGCTAACAGCGAGAGATCGTCCTCAAAAGGGTCCTCGACCCATTCGTCGCCCTTTTTAACCATTAGTCGGTTGCTTGGCAAATCGGTAGTTTCCCTGTTTTTTGTCGGTACGGTGAAAGCCCAAAGCCCCTGGACTAGCTCGACCGGTTGTCCATCCTCTACAGACATAAACCTCCTGTTGCCAAGGTTTATGTCTATCCCTATATAGGCGTTTGATCCTGAGCTCACTCTATAGTGAGGAGCTTGTACGTTTTTGCTTGCCCATATCTCCAACTCCGGTTTTCTGAGTAGGAGCTGAGCAAGCCCGCCAGTGTGATCATAATGACCGTGACTCAGACAGATCCGGTCAAATCCGTCCAGGGAAAAGCCCAGCTCGTTCAGGTTGTTCAGCAGGGAATGTCCCTGCCCGGTATCGAAGAGGACGTTGCCCCTGGGTGTCTCTATCATGATGCTAAGTCCGTGCTCTCCCCACAGTCGAGATGAACCGCAGAGGTTATCGACGATGACCGTTAATCGCAACAGGATCATCTCCTTGATCGTTTTTTTGTTTAACTTGAGAAGACTAGCTCCTTGTCGGAGGGGTATCGCAGGTCGTAGATCACGTGGATCTCGCTGGTCTCGTTGGGCTTAATATCCAATGACCACGTTATTATTCCAGTTTCGTCGTCTTTTTTTGACGGAGATGGTGTGATCGTAGAGATCGATATGGAAACCTTGTCGTCCGTCGCTATCGGTACACGGTCCTTTACGATCAGGGAAAGCCTCCTATCAAGTCCGTTGGTGATCTTTATGGTGTATCCCTTTCTGAGGGTTCCATTCCCTATCCACGTTGATCCGCTCTGAGGAATCTTATCTTCCCTCTCCACCTGTACTCCTGAGATCTCTCCGAAAGGGATCGAGAAGGACTCGTCACTAACCAGCTTGGGCACGTTGCCTCTTCCTGAAAACCTGCCGTCAACGTACATCTCTCCCTGAGCCTCCATGGTACGGACGTTGGGTAAAGTCCCCTCCGCTATAAGCCACAGTTTCTCCGACATAGAAGGAACTGTAACCATGACCGATTTTATATCCGTGGACCACCTCTCCAGGACGACTGTCGAGGGGACCCCATCGCCTCTTACCGTCCCATCGAACGAGAAGGATCTGTCCAGAAGGGTCTCTTCTACTGCGACGTCCATTGTCTTTGACATCATCGACTCTGTCACCATAGGAGCTGCCATTCTGGCCTCCCCTCTGTATTTAGGTGTGTTGTCTGATGGGGAGATCAATCTGACTGTCAGAGGATCAAGCCTGATCGGGTCGTTGAATCTGGGAGTCCTGTTCATGTGGAGGCCGATCCTGCCGGAAAAAGGCAGCCCAGTTTTTTGCCAAACTGTGCCGTTGAGTTGTGCTGTCAAAGACGATCTCTCCATGTCCAGATCTAGCCTGTAGGACGGCCTCCAGCCAGCGTGTGGAGAGGAACAACGGACCGAGATGGACCCAGGGCCGGAATATTCGGCCGAGATCCTGGTCATCATGTTATCCGTGTCTGGCATCCTGTTGTTTAAAAGGTCCTGTAGGTCATTAAGTTTCCAGGACGTCCTCGACATGGAATCTTTTTTCTCTATCAGCCTTTTGACCAATTCGCTACGGGTCTCAAGGAGAGAGGAGCTGTAGCTTCCTATCTCAGACGGTGTTATCTCAGGTCTGATCTCGTCCAGTGCTTTAATGGTCTGCTCCAGGGATTGAACCTCTCCCTGTATCTCGGTTAGATTTTTGTGGAGCAGATCCCTTTCCTGAACTGTAGCGCTCAGTGCCGGGGGGGTCCATTTAGATCTCGGTATTTCCTCCATGGAGAATCCAGTAAGTTCAGCTTCCCCGTCGGACTCCAGATTTATTGTCGTTGGGTCTATCGTCCCAGGAACGTCCAACGTAGATGGGCTTCCCTTAGGCATAGGGATGACCATGATAGCCTGGTCAGGGTATATCTGTGCCTCAATGACCTTGGGCTCTTCCGCCCAGGATGGGGTCATAATCGACAGGGTCGCAAGCGTAGCCGATAGCGTTACAGCTAGAAACATACTCATTGTCTGGCCTCCCATCTCAAAGTTGACACTATTATAATACATCAGAAGGTGGCTTTTTGGGCGATCTCATGTACAATGATCGAGCCGATTGGCCCATAAAACATGAACAGGAAAGTAGGGACATAGATGAAACTTGGAATAGTAGGTCTTCCTAACGTGGGGAAGAGCACTTTATTTAACGCAATTACCTCAGCAGGAGCCGAGGCATCCAATTACCCTTTCTGTACTATAGAGCCCAATATAGGGGTAGTGGCTGTTCCGGATGAAAGGCTGGAGGTGCTCTCCAGGATGTTCAGATCTGAGAAGATTACTCCCGCGGTAGTGGAGTTTTTTGACATAGCTGGCTTAGTTAAAGGGGCGAGTAAGGGGGAGGGGCTTGGGAACACCTTCTTATCACACATCAGGGAGGTCAATGCCATAGCCCACGTCGTTCGCTGCTTCGACGATGAGGACATAGTTCACGTCGATGGGGACGTTAACCCCATAAGGGACATAGAGACCATAGAGCTTGAGCTGGTCTTGGCCGACCTTGAGACGGTCGAGAGGCACGTGGTTAAGACCGAAAGAAACGCCAGAAACGATAAATCACTCAGGTCCTACCTGGAGCTGGTCATGAGGGTTAAAGAGGTCCTTGAGGCCGGGAAAATGGTCAGAACCATGGACCTCACGGAAGATGAGGAAAGAGATCTAAGGGGACTGAACCTCCTGACCTCGAAACCGGTTATATATGTCGCTAACGTGGCTGAGGATCAGATAGGCAACGCGGAGAAAAATCCACACGTTATCGCTGTTAGAGGATATGCGGAAAAATTCGGCTGTGAGGTCGTCTCGGTCTGTGGAAAAATAGAGGCCGAGATAGCCGAGCTTGAGCCGGAGGAGAAAAAAGAGTTCTTGTCCGATCTTGGCCTAGAGGACTCAGGGCTTGACAGACTTGTGAGAGCTGGATACCGTCTTCTAGGTTTGATCTCGTTTCTGACCGCTGGAGAGAAAGAGTCGAGAGCCTGGACGATCAAAAAAGGTTTTAAGGCTCCTCAGGCCGCTGGAACTATACATACCGATTTTGAGAGGGGATTTATAAAGGCTCAGGTGGTATCCTATTCGGATTTGGTTGAACTAGGTGGGCTAGCTGAGGCCAAGGCTAAGGGGTTGGTCCGTATGGAGGGCAAGGATTACGTAATGAAGGACGGGGACGTCGTGGAGTTTAGGTTTAACGTCTAACTTTCCATCCAAAAAATAGAAGGGAATGGTTTTTATGCAGCAGATAAGTCTTGATGAAATACTGTCCATGTTACTCTCGAGGGTTGACAGCCTGTCCATAGGTACCGAGAACATAAAGAGCAAGGTCAACATAATAGGCAGGGCTCTCTACAAAAAAGGTCTCATCTCGGATCAGGATATAGTGGACGCAGTCAGGGACGAGCACTCTCTTCTGATGGACCTTGGTGCCATAAAGGAGATGCCGGAGGAGGATATGCTTGCTGCCATGGCCGACAGCCTTCTTCAGTGGCTTAAGGGCGACTCGGAGGCCATAAAGGAGAGCATGAGGGTATACGAGGAGAAAATGAGGCAGGCTATCGCCAAGGAGGAAAGCAGGCCTAAGATAGACGTTGCTCCTCCCTCTGTCCTCAGACAGCTGGATCAGCTCGGCGGAAAGGGAAAGGGTGGAAAACTGATCATCTGATCGATGGCGGTTTGAGACCATGACTACCTCAGAAAAAGACGAAAAGAGAGAGAGCATGTTTTTCAACGTCATGAGATGGTGGATGTCCGTCGGGGTTCGAAATCGGTCGATGGTTATCCTGGATGTGCTGTTTTTTGCCTTCGCTACGTGGCTGGGCTTCGCTCTGAGGCTGTCGGTCTTCATGGAGGCTTTTTACAGCGATATAGTTCTCTCTGGCGGCGTTTTTTCGGCCCTTAACGTGGTTTCCTTCTTCTTCGGGGGAGTCTACCGCATATACTGGCCACAGGCCAGCCTTGAGGAGTTTGCGCTTCTCTTCCGTTGTTACTTGGCTTCCTCCGTGGCGTTTGTCCTGGCTTACGTCTGGTTGCCTTTTATCTTCGTGCCTCGTTCATCCCTTGCTATAATGCTTTTTTGCGGTATATTCCTTTCGTCAGTTTACAGAGCTTCATGGCGATTTTTTCTCGCCACCAGACAAAAAAACAGGTCCTGTGTTAAAGCCTTCATAGTTGGGGCTGGAAACGCCGGTTCGTCCCTAGCCAGGGATCTCATCAGGAGTGGGGATGATC
Organism: uncultured Synergistaceae bacterium; assembly: GCA_964395085.1. GTDB lineage: Bacteria > Synergistota > Synergistia > Synergistales > Dethiosulfovibrionaceae > Dethiosulfovibrio. Next base: position 10,768 of record CAYNAN010000048.1, on the reverse strand, counting down.
TGCTTCCTGTGGGTTTTCTGGACGACGATCAGGAAAAACAGGGCAAGAGAATAGCCGGGCTTCCGGTTCTAGGCCAGGTTAGCCAGCTTGAGGACTTGGTGGAGAGGGAGAGGATCTCGGTCGTTCTCGTCGCTATTCCATCGGCGTCCAGAAAGGTAGTCAGGGACGTCCTGCATCGTCTGGCTTCCATAGGGGTTGAGACCAGGGTCTTGCCTAGCCTTAGGGAGATAGCCGGTGGAGTTGTCTCCACCACCATGCTCCGTAAGGTCAAACTGGAGGACCTTCTCGCCAGGGATCCAGTGACTCTGGACTGTGCTGCCATAGGGGATCTGATCTGCAACAAGGTAGTCCTCATAACTGGGGCAGGTGGGTCAATCGGCAGCGAGATATCCAGACAGATAGCCACCTATGGTCCTTCTCGTCTGGTGTTGCTCGGTCACGGCGAACACTCTATATATTCACTCTGTGAGGAATTCAGGGAAAAGGGGATACCTATACCCTACGATCCAGTCATTGCGGATGTCTCTGACAGAGGTGCGATGGAGAGGGTATTCTCTCGCTGGAGGCCTTCCGTAGTTTTTCACGCAGGGGCTCATAAACACGTTCCCTTGATGGAGTCCAACCCCAGGGAGTCAGTGAGGGTCAACAGCTTCGGAACCTGGGTGCTGTCGGACCTCTGTGGGAAATACCAGGTGGAGCGGATGGTAATGGTCTCTACCGACAAGGCTGTTAACCCCACTAGCGTTATGGGTGCGACCAAGAGAGTAGCGGAGATGATGGTCCAGAAGGCCCAGAGGGAGCATCCAGGAACTATGTACATGGCCGTTCGTTTCGGCAACGTCCTCGGCAGCAGAGGCAGCGTCGTGCCGAAGTTTGAGAGGCAGATAGAGCAGGGTGGACCTTTAACCGTAACCCACCCTGACATGAAAAGATATTTTATGCTCATTCCGGAGGCAGCAGGACTGGTCCTTCAGGCCGGAGCGCTAGGGAGAGGTGGGGAGATCTTCGTCCTGGATATGGGGGAGCCGGTCAAGATAGTCGAGATGGCCGAAACCCTTATAAAACTACATGGTTATAGGCCAGGCATAGACATAGCCGTGGAGTTCTCCGGGGTCAGATCGGGGGAGAAGCTTTTTGAGGAGCTTTTCTACGATCCCGATGCGGTAGATCATACCGACCATCCTAAAATCTTCAGGAGCCATCTATCCGATAAGGCCCTCCCTGATGGGTTTAACGTCGGAAAAGTGGTGGACATCCTGGAATCGGATGGAGACGAGGTAGTGGATCAATTGAAGAAATTAGTTCCGGAGTTTACTCATTCTTAAAACAGGTGGAGAGGAGCCCCCTCAGGGCTCCTCTCCACCTGTTTTATTTATTTGCCTTTTTTAATTAAGTTGTTCAATGCCTTTAGCAATGGAGCTATCTCCTTTGACGTCGCCTGTCTTTTCAGCGCCTCGACAGGTGATGTTTTCTTGCCCCAGTAGAGCTCGTTGGCGCTGGGGTCGTGGTTTATTGTGGCTCCGTCCAGAGATAGACCAGCAAAGAGTCCCTTGCTCATGGAGTAACTGTATATGGGGGTGTTCAAGTTTATGTCCGTAGCGGCAGAGGTTCTTCTACCAACCGGACCAGCTGCCACGGAGAACTCACCACCTAAGGTGAAATTATCTCCCCTGAACCCCTTCATGCCGTCCTCGTTTATGACCGCTAGGACCAACGCCGTGGACTGTACCCCTATCTGAAGGCCAAAAGATCCACCAGCTATGTTGTAAAACGAGGGGCCGTACCATTTTCCGGTCTTAGAGTCTCTGCGAAGTAGCATGCCCTCTCCGTATTGCCCCCCGAACACGAAGCCAGCCTTAACCACCGACGGGAATATGGCTACAGCGACTCCTTTCCCTATGACGTGTCCCATCGTCTCTGCGTCGTCTTGGCTGGACATCTTATTTATCGTTTCCAGCGCTTCCTTTATCCTGGTGTCTGGGGTTTTTCCTGCCCAGAGGGGACCGACCGCCATCGTCAACGTCAGTAGTAGTGCTGTGATGACCTTTCTCATTCTGTATTCCTCCTATTGTGTCCAATACTAGCTACCCTGTTATTATACATGGTCATAACCTAAAAGATACGACACAGCCTCGATCCCATATGATATAATACTAGCGAAATAAGGATCCCTGCGGTGTGCGTGATCATGTCCTACGTCTTGAGCCAACACTCGAGCCATATAAGGCCGATTCGAACCGGTAGATGAGGCGGTTTTCCGCTTCTGAAGCCCAGGCTCGGTAGGCCTTGCCTTAGGTAGGATCGGGTCAAGACAATCATGACACGGCACTGTGGGGCTATAAGTTTAGATGGCGCTGAGCTTGCTCGGCGCCCTTTTTGTGCATGGAGGAGGGAGTTTCGTGTCTAATTCACCTATGTGGAATCCGCTGGACAGCAAGGGCTTTATCTTCGACTGGGACGGGGTTTTGGCCGAGACCAGGTTGGATTTTTCCCCTATTAGGGAAAAATACTTCGGCGGCAAAGAGGTGGCCATTCTGGAGGAGATGAAGTCCATGGCCGACGAAGAAAGGGAGATGCTCAAGGAGGACATCAAACGGTTGGAGATGGACGGAGCGTTCTCCGCTACCGCTGTCCCTGGTGGATATGAATTGGTTTCCCTCCTGGAGAAGCGGGGTATCTCCTGGTCGGTTGTCTCAAGAAACTGTCCCGAGTCCATATACCTGGCGGCCAGGACCATCGGTTTTAACCTACCCGAAAACACGTTCCACAGAGAGAGTGGGCACGTAAAGCCCTCGCCTGAGGCTCTATGGATGGCCGCGGACGCCATGAGGGTCTCTTACGGTTCCTGCACCATGATAGGGGATTTTATATATGATCTTCTCGGCGCGAGGAGGGCGGGCATGAGGGCTATACTGGTCGAGCGTGGCCCGGAAAAGTGGTCCCATTGGGCGGATGGACACTTTCTGAGGCTGATGGATTTGCTGGAATCCCTCTCGGAGGGAGTTGAGATAATCCCCTGGGAATACCATAGCCTGACAGAGAAAAAGGGCGTGGATTGGTTGATGTCAGCTTGGAACATCTCGGTTAAGATGCCATCTCATATTACCAAGGACGATCTAGAGTTGGCCTTTAAGCTTGCGGCGATGGGAGTCGGTAGCTTCATAGCGCCGGAGGAACATCTGTCGGTTGACCTCTGGTGGGCAACGCCCTGGCTTTCCGTGGAGGACCTGGATAGGCCCCAGTGGATTGCCCTGAAGCGGCTTCTGTGTGGTCGATATAGGATGGTTTCGGTCTTCCAAGGTGGAGAGGGAATCCCCCTAAACGATTTTCGTGACGATCCAGAGCTCAGACTGGAGGAGGCACTGGCTTGATCTGTTGGGAGATCCCTCTCGCGGAGAGGATGAGGCCGTCAAGCCTGGATGAGTACGTCGGACACAGGTCGATAATAGCCCCTGGAACCGCACTCAGAGGCCATCTGGACAGGGGGGTAGTCCCCTCCTGTATCCTTTATGGTCCTCCGGGGGTAGGCAAAACCGCTTTGGTGAGGCTGATGGCCTCCGTCACTGAAAGGGAGCTTTTCGAGATAAACGCCGTATCGGCCAAGGTGTCCCAGCTCAGAGACCTCATAGACCAGGGTGCAAAGATAAAGTCCATGTCCGGTAGGTCCGTGGTGGCGTTTGTGGACGAGATATATCATTTCAATAAAAGCCAGCAGAACGCCCTTCTTCCCTCCGTGGAGAAAGGCGATGTTATATTGGTGGGGACCACCACCGAAAATCCATGGTTCGAGATAAACAAAACCCTTCTGTCGCGACTCATGGTCCTTACCATAGAGCCTCTTTCCGAAGATGACCTGGTAACGCTGATGTCACGGGCTTTGCTGGACAGGGAAAAAGGCCTTGGCGAGCTGGGGCTATCCTGTGACGAATCGGTCCTCAGAGAGATCGCTGCCACGGTCGGAGGGGACGGGCGGCAGGCCCTGACCAGGCTCGAATTTTTGGCCCGATCCGTGGCCGCCTCCGGTGGCTCCTTTATATCATCGGAGAGGGCAAAAAAAGACCTCCCCAGGGCGTCGATTAGGCACGACAGGGGAGGCGACGACCACTATCAGGTTATATCTGCCTTCATAAAGAGCATCAGAGGATCGGATCCAGACGCCTCGGTTTACTGGTTGGCGAGGCTTTTGGACTCGGGCGAGGACGTCCGTTTTATAGCCAGGCGGATGGTCATATCAGCAGCTGAGGACGTTGGCCTGGCCGACCCTATGGCCCTTATGGTAGCTACATCCGCCGCTCAGGCGTCCGACATGACCGGTATGCCCGAGGCCAGGATAATCCTCTCGGAGGCGGCCATCTACCTAGCGTCTGCGCCCAAAAGCGACAGGGCCTACGCTGCGGTGAACAAGGCTCTGTCCGATATAGAGGGTGGGGAGGTCCAGAGGGTTCCAGAGCACCTCATCAACGGAAACCCAGGCTATCTGTATCCCCACGACCACAGAGGGCACTGGGTTGCTCAGGCCTATATGAGGGACCCTAAGAGGTACTATTTCCCGTCCGAGATGGGGCATGAGCCCAAGATCCTCTCCCGCCTCAGCAGGCTGTGGAGGAGGTTCAGGGGCGATTCCTCTAAGGATTGACGATTCTGTAGGCCGTCAATCCCAACATCTCTCGCCAAGCCAGGGTCGAGTCGCTCAGAGCACTGCCAGACGGTATCCATCTCAGAGGGTCGCGGTAGGACAGATCCCCCATAGGACCGACTGGATAGCAGTATATATCTATGTCGGCCATGACCCTTCTAGCCATCCATAGGGCTCTCTTCATGTGGAACGAGTTCGTAACTATCACGACCTGCCTAAAGCCGTTCTCCCTGGCCACTTTTGCGGAGTACAACATGTTCTCCCACGTCGTCCTAGAATTCTCCTCCAACAGAACAGAGGAGTCGTAGCCCAGGTCGCGGACCTTTCTCTCCATGGAACTGGCCAGGGAATCTCCTCCCTCAAAGGAGAGACCACCGGAGAGTATCAAGGTCCAACCCATCTGTTTAGCCAGAGATGCGCCCTCCACCAACCTCTGAACAGTAAAGGGTCCTGGCTCGGCCATCCCATTCGGCAATCTGGTAAAACCACCGCTGAGCACTACGACCGCGGTTGGGTTATGTTTTGCTGGAAGAGACTGAGACTCCGTCTCAATGCTATGGAGGAGAAAACCAGCGACCGCTGGCATGGACAGGACTATTATTCCTATTAATGCCGTAGTTATGGCCCCCATTCCTGTCCAGAAATATCGGTTTCTCCCCTGAGATAGGGCGATAAACGCCAATCCTGACGATGTCATCAAAAAAAAGAGCCCCATAGGTGTTACCAGGGCTCCCATTAGCTTGTAGATGAAGAACATTCCTCGGTTTGCCTATACTATCTGGCCTTAGTCGGGTTGTTCTGAAGGTATGCCTCTACGCCTGTTCTAGTCATATCGATGTGTTCTTTCATCTCCTTTTTAGCCTTCTCTCCGTCCTTGGAGAGAATGGCATCTATCACTGCGATGTGGCCTTCCGATAGGGCCTTTATGTAGTTGTGTTCCGATACGGAATAGGGACGGTACAGGTTTATCATATCCAGAATATCGAGCAATACGCCACTCAAGAACTTGTTGCCAGACGCTTGGTATAAAAAGTTGTGAAAGTTGCGGTCCTGGACCAGATAATCCCCAGGAGGGGTGTCGTTGTCCATGGACCTGAATACTTCCTTAAACCTCTTAAGATCCTCCACTGGAGGGGACACAGCTACAAGAGTCACTGCGAACATCTCTAGATTAGCCCTCAGCTCGTACAATGCTGAGGCGTCCTCCAGAGTGGGGACGGTCACAAAGGCCCCTTTTCTTGGGGTTAGAGTCACAAGCCCTGTCTTTGCAAGCTGGCGTATGGCCTCCCTTACTGGCGTTCTCGATACCGCCATGCTGTTGGCCAGCTCCACCTCTGATAGTTTCTCTCCCGGTTTTATGATCCCTTCCACTATGGCTTCTTTTATCTTCTCGTAAACTATCTGTCTTAAATCAAGACTTTTGGCCGGGAACAACGGATTTTCCCTGGTCATGAACATTCCTCCCCAGGTGTCAGATACGGTGTTCATTATACAAAAGACAGGAAAAAAGGGAAGATCTATTTTGTCGGGAATTTCTCCCTCTGGTACCACAGTATGAGGGCATATATGCCGTCGGACAGGCGGTTTATGTAGGAAAATACGTATGGGTCTATTTTCCCTGACCGTAAAAGCTTCACCGATTGGCGTTCCGCCCTCCTCGCCATGGTCCTGGCGAGATGTAGAGAGGCGCAAACCCTGCACTCTCCTGGCCTGATAAACTGAAAATCCTTATCGGTGAACATCTGAGATACCTGCTTTATCATATCCTCCATCCAGTCTATCTTGGGTGGCTCCAGCCCATCACAGAGTGACATTACTCCCATCAATATGTATAGGTCGTCCTCAATTTGCCTCAAATTATCGCATATAGGCTCGATCTCGCACATGGATCGAGCTAATCCCACCGCTGCCTGGCACTCGTCAATTGTGCCGTAGGCCTCCACCCTAGGGTCATCTTTAGGAACTCTCTCTCCGTTGCATAGGCTGGTGCTTCCCTTGTCTCCGCCCTTTGTAGTTATGGTTATCTCGTGCATTTTGTCGTCTCCTTTCCCTGGCTAGGATAACATCCTTATTTCTCTTATAGCAGAAAAAAAGCTTGAGGTACACCCTTCAGGTATACAATGTATTGCTGTGTTGAAAATATTAAAAAGATAAAATATAAAAACCTTTTATCTCGTGATCGATCGATGTTACAATATCAAATTATCGGCTTATTGAAATGATGCCGATTATTCTAAGGAGGTGCCGAGATGGGGGAAAAAAGATTCTTATGTGTAATGGCCGCTTTATGTTCTTTGTTCGTTTGGGCGTCGGTATCCTGGGGGTTTCAGCCGGTATATGTTATGGCCAGCGGCAATATGGGAGGTACTTACTATAGCTTAGGCGGCATCGTGGCCGAGACCGTGAATCAAAAGATTCCTGGTGTGAGGTTGGCGGTTCTTCCGTCCAGTGGATCGGGAGAGAACGTTGATCTTATGGAGAAGGGGCTCTGTCAGTTTGCCCTTATGGACAGCTTTGCCGTTATGGCGTACGAGGGCAAGGATCTCTATTACGAGAAACCTCAGACCTACCTCAGAGGCGTGATGCCCCTTTATCCCGAGGTAGCGAGGATACTCGTCCCATTGAAGTCCGATATCCAATCGGTAAAGGATCTTGGAGGCAAGAAGGTCGTCGTCGGTCGAAAGGGCTCCGGTGTACTCGTGACAGCGCAGCAGATACTGGCTTCGTCGGGCCTAGGTACGGACAAGGTCGTGCCAGCCTACCTTGGTATGGGCGAGGGACTTCTTGCTCTAAAAGAGGGATCGGTGGATGCGGTCATCTTCGTTGGACCTCTCGGCGGAGGATCTGCTATGGAGCAGGATGCTCTAAAGGACAGCAGGGTCCTGGGGGTGGACGATGAGACCAGAGGAGCGCTTTTGGCGTCAGCTCCCTACTGGAGGGAGTTCTCCATACCTGCAGGGACGTTTCCAAATCAGGATGGGGCCATAAAAACCGTCGGAGCCTGGACCGTCCTTTACTGCAGGGAGGACCTCAACGATGACCTGGTCTACAGGGTTGCTAAAACCGTTTACCAAGAGGCCGGCAATCTTTCACCTTATATCCCAGGGTCGGTGACCCTCAGCCCTGGCCAGGTTCAGGAAATGCTTATTCCCATCCATCCCGGAGCGGCCAGGTTCTTCAAGGAAGAGGGTTCCCTGTAGATGCTTCTTAAATTCGATCTGATCGGCACAGTCGCGATCGCATCCTTGGTCCTGTGGTGTGGGCTCTTCATAAGGAATAAAATAACCCCTCTGAAGGAGTACAACATACCGGCTCCTGTAATAGGAGGAATATTGTTCGCCCTTATTCGCTGGGGGCTTATGGGCAAGGTGGACTTTGAGTTTGAGATGATACTCCAGTCTCCCCTCATGATCGCCTTTTTCACCACGGTAGGCCTAGGAGCTAGCTTGAAATTGCTCAAAAAGGGAGGGCCTCAGGTCCTTCTGTTCTTGGGATTGGCTTCTATCCTTGTTGTGTTGCAAAACCTTGTAGCCGCAGGGCTGGCTAAATTGACCGGATTACACCCTCTCCTCGGTATCCTAGCTGGGTCCGTCACTATGTCAGGGGGACACGGAACCGGTGCGACCTTCGCCAGGACATTTACACTTAACTATGGCCTAGTTGGAGCTATGGAGTTGGCTATGGCAGCTGCTACCTTTGGATTGGTGGCTGGGTCTATTATCGGAGGTCCCGTCGCCAGAAGACTGATAAGAAAGTACGATCTTAAACCTGACATGGAGGATGCGGAGGGAGAAATAGGTGGGATCATTCCGGAAGACCACGGTCATGGTGTTACGGTTAACGACGTCCTTATAACAATTCTCCAGATCTCCTGTGCCATGTATATAGGCGCATTGGCTTACGGAAAGCTCATGAGCATGGGTGTCACCCTGCCGACCTATCTCTGTGCTCTTTTCGTCGGCATAATCATACGTAACACAGCCGATTTTTCGGGGTTTTTCAAGGTAAACCTCAAGTGTGTTGACTATATAGGGGCCGTATCGCTTTCACTGTTTTTAGCCATGGCCCTCATGTCTCTCAAACTGTGGCAGCTTATGGATCTGGCCGGACCTATGATAGCTATACTGATGGGCGAGACCGTTCTGATGGCTCTTTTTGCCACTTTCGTGACCTTCCCCTTGATGGGAAAGGATTTCGAGGCAGCGGTCATGGCCGGAGGGCACTGTGGCTTTGGCATGGGAGCCACTCCCAATGCCGTCGCCAATATGGAGGCCTTGAGCTCCCACTATGGACCTGCTCCTAGGGCTTTTTTCGTGATTCCAATCGTAGGGGCTTTCTTTATAGATATAGTGAACGCCTTTGTCATCCAGGGATTTGCCATGTTCCTGTCCTGATCGAAAGCCCTGTTCTTTAGCTGCCCATCTGGACAGAAGCGGTTTTTTGTGGTAAAAAGTATGCCTGTGGCCGGAGTGGCGGAATGGTAGACGCAGCGGATTCAAAATCCGCCGGGGGTAATCTCGTGGGAGTTCGAGTCTCCCCTCCGGCACCACTTATCAAAACGCACAAGATCGTATAAGACCGCAAACCCGCCTAACGGCGGGTTTTTTGCTATTTGACCGACCGTAGGGTATCGCCTAGAATCGTACAAAACCGGACATGCCACCGTACATAAAACCGTACACGGGGCGATGTACGGTGAAAATATGTACGGTTTGTTCTAGGAGGTGGCGTGATGCCCTTGACCGACATATCCATACGGAAGGCTAAACCGGCTGACAAGCCTTACATGATGAGGGACGACCGTGGATTGTATCTTGAGGTTGCCACAAACGGAAGTAAGCTGTGGCGACTGCGGTGTTGGGTAAACGGAAAGGAAAAGAAAAAGAGCCTGGGGCGTTATCCTGAGGTCGGGCTCAAGGAAGCCCGGGAGAAACGGGACCGCATCAAGCTGGATATCTCCAACGGGGAAAATCCTTTTGATAAAGACCCTAAGGGAAAGACGTTTCGAGATATAGCGGAGGAGTGGCACGCAAGGAAAGTGGTCCCTGTGCTGGCTCCTGGGACAGCCCAGAGGACCAGATATTGCCTTGATCGTTTCGCTTACCCCCACTTGGCAGATCTGCCGATCGACAAAATTTCACCGAGCACCCTGCTGCCCATATTGAAAGCCATAGATGATCGAGGTCATCACGATACGTCCCACAGAATACTCCATATCTGCTCTCAGATCTTCAGGTATGCTGTAGCTATCGGACTGGCTGAATCCAACTCAGCAGAGGCCCTTAGAGGGGCCCTTACGCCCCTGAATCATAGGCATCATGCCTCCATCAAAGACCCGAAAGAGATAGGGGCTCTCTTGCGAGCCATAAACGATATGGGAGGATCTGCTGTCGTTAGAGCGGCTATGAAGATCCTTGCCTATTGTTTCGTCCGGCAGGGGGAACTCCGATCAGCTGAGTGGGACGAGATCGATCTTGATAAGGCCGAGTGGAGAATCCCCGCGGAGAAAATGAAGATGAAGCGGCTCCATATCGTCCCCCTCTCCACGCAGGCCGTTGAGACCTTCAAGGACCTGTACCCCATAACGGGTCATGTACGGTTGGTGTTCCCCTCGATCCGTACATGGGACAAGCCCATCTCCGAGAACACGATAAACTCAGCTTTGAGACGAATGGGGTACACTAAGGACCAGATGACCGGACACGGCTTCAGGTCTATGGCCAGCACCATTTTGAACGAGCATGGCTGGGCTCCTGATGCCATAGAAAGGCAGCTCGCCCATGTCGAGGGAAACACGGTGAGAGCTGCCTATAACCACGCCGAGCATTTAGCTGTTAGGCGGGAGATGATGCAGTGGTGGGGAGATTGGCTGGATGAGCAGAGAGGATAAAAACGAAGGGCCACCCATCGGTATAGGGGGGCCCTTTATACTGCTACTTGTACGTTTCTCATGCACCCGAATGACTGCTTTTCATTGGCTTTTTGCGGGAAAGAAAGTCCTTCTGATACTGCCAAAAACTCACTTCCATCGGCCTTTTCTTGAGCGGTATAGGACAGAGAGTAAGTCAATGATTTGTAGTCCTTATAAAGAACGCGGATCTCTGGCGTATTGTCGTAAGAAATTACCCAGGG
>CAYNAN010000047.1:3631-18601 GCA_964395085.1 uncultured Synergistaceae bacterium | reverse complement strand
ATGTCCACCACCCTCATTCCGCCGGACGAGGTTTTCATCCCGACCATGCCGGGATGTCGATCTACGACGGTCCCTATCGTGATGGAGGTCGCTCCGAGAGGATGGGCTCGGAGGGCCGACATAACCTGCTCCTCCTGGCCCGGAGCGTAGGCCACTACGGCGCATCCCTCGCAGGCCAGGTGGAGAGGGTCGAACCCCAATATGTCGCACACCGACGCCACAGCCTCGTCAATGGGTATGGCTCTTTCGTCTATCTCTATCCCCTTGTCGATCCCCTCTGCCCACTCACAAAGTGCCGTCCCAAGTCCTCCTCTGGTGCAGTCCCTCATGGCCTTAACCCCATCCATGGACGAAAGAGGAGCGAGAAGGGGCCACAGTGCGGCGCAGTCGCTCAAAAGCCCCTCCACGGAAAGGCCGTATCTAGTGGCTCCTATGGTAGCCCCGTGTCTGCCTATGGACCTGGTCACGGCTATGCGATCCCCTGTCTCTATACGGGACATCCCCAGAGGAGGACCAGACGTTCTCCCCACCGACGCCACCGTTATAAACAGCCCGTCCACCGATCCCTTGGGGACCACCTTGGTGTCGCCCGCGGCCAGGAAGACGCCTAACTCCCTACATATCGAGGCTGCGCTCCTTCCGTAGGACAGCAGTTCCTGCTCGTCCAGGCCCTCTTCCGCTATGATCCCCATCGTCACGAAGGTTGGTTTTGCTCCCCTAACCGCTAGGTCGTTGGTCCCCCCGCATATGGAGAGCTTGCCTATGTCTCCACCTGGAAATACCCTGGGCGAGATGGTGAACCCGTCGATGGTTATAGCCATGTCGGAGGTTACCATGGTGCAGTCCTCCATGTCTCCCCCTAGTATGGCGTGGTCAAACTGGGAGGCGAAGCGCCCTATTAGCTCCGCCGTCAGACGACCTCCAGTCCCCTGTCCCAGGCTCAGCTTTGACATTATAGTTCCCCCTTTCTGCCGTATCTGTACCAGGCCGAGCAGGTTCCCTCCCCTGAGACCATGCAGGGCCCGACAGGGGTGACAGGGGTGCAGCGTCTCCCGAAAAGGGGGCAGTCCCCTGGATCCTTCTGACCCGATAGTATCCTGCCGCATATACACCCGTCAGGTTCAGGGGCCTCCTCCGCTTTAAGGTCGAATCGGGCCAGACAGTCCATGGATCTGTAGTTCTCTGATAGCTTTAACCCCGACCCGTCTATGGGGCCCAGCCCCCTCCAGTTTGACGTAGCGTGCTCGAAAACCTGGTCCATGAGTGCCATAGCTGTCCTGTTGCCATCGGGCCTGACCACGGAGGCATAGCGGGATTCCAATGCCGGACTTTTGGCCTTTATCTGTCTCAGAAGTTCCATCAGTGCCGAGAGTATCTCTCTGGCCGAGAATCCAGCTATAACGGAGGGTATGCCGTGTCCCTCTGGAAGGAATCGAAATGGTTCGTGTCCCAGGATCACCGCCACGTGTCCCGGCAGAAGTAGGCCGTCTATGGCGCAGTTGGGTGTCGACGCCAAAAGTTCCAGCGCTGGGGGGACCCTTTTGTGAAAGCAAAGGACCGATAGGTTGTCTATCCCATCCCTCTTCGCCTGAATCACTGTGGCGGCGGTGGCTGGGGCCGTCGTCTCAAATCCGACCGCCAGAAATACAACAGTCCTGTCGGGATTGTTCTTCGCCAGGTCGAGACACTGTGCCGCGGATAGGACCACCTCAATCTGTGCCCCTTGAGCACGCCTGTCCGCCAGAGAGCCATTTGACCCGGGAACTCTGACCATGTCTCCGTAGGTGGCTATTATCACGTCCTCTTTCTCCGAGACCTTTATCGCCAGGTCTATCTCCCCTTGGGACGTCACACATACGGGACAGCCCGGGCCCGATATCAGCTTTATGTTTTTTGGCAGGGCTGACCTGAGGCCGTGGCGAAAGATGGACATGGTATGGGTTCCACAGACCTCCATGATCCTCATAGCCTTAAAACTCACCTGCCATCTCCCTGATCTTGTCCCACAGGTCGGTAAGCTCTTCCCCGTCCTCCTTGGTGACCTTCTGTATGGCGAATCCAGCGTGGACCAGTACGTCATCTCCCTTTTGAACTTGGTCTATAAGGTCGATCCTTATCTCCCTCTCCACAGCTCCTGCCCTGGCCAGGGCCCTGTCTTTATCCAATATGTCCACTATCCTGTGAGGTATCGCAAGACACATATGACCATCCCCTTCCACAGTCCATTTTAGCCTTTTCGTTCGGTTTTAGCAGGTTTACTGTATTCTCCACCAATAAGCACTGTTCTCACATGCATACTTTGGTGTATAATAGAGCCAGATTCGTCCTAAAACGAATTCAGATAAAAGGAGGTTTATGTCTATGGCTAATCAAGCGGATCAGCAGAGAGAACAATGGGGAAGCAAGATCGGTTTTATTTTAGCTGCGGCAGGTTCTGCTGTCGGATTGGGGAACATATGGAAATTCCCCTACGTAACTGGGACCAACGGAGGTGGGGCTTTCGTCCTGATCTACGTACTCATGGTGGCCTGCATAGGTTTTTCCGTCATGCTGGCGGAGTTGGTCATAGGTAGGAGGGCTCAGCTCAACGCTGTCGGCTCTTTCGCTAAGATCAAAGGTGGTGCCTGGCCGATGGTCGGATGGCTGGGGCTCGCCTGCGGTTTTCTCATTCTGTCCTACTACGGTGTCGTGGGAGGATGGACCATAAAGTATATCCTTCACTCCTTCACCGGCCTCATGGAAATAGCAGGAGCGGGAAAGGCGGGAGACGCTTTCGGTGGGTTTATATCCAACCCTGTGATGGTCGTCGTTTACCAGGCTTTGTTCATGTTCGCAACCATATGGGTCGTCTATAGGGGAGTTGGAGAGGGTATCGAGCGTTACTGCAAAGTCCTCATGCCGGCCCTTTTCATCCTGCTTATAATCCTCATCGGCCGTGCCGTCACACTCGACGGTGCTGCGGCGGGGATAGAGTTCTACCTCAAGCCGGACTTCTCCAAGGTAAACTCCGGTACGGTTCTGGCCGCTTTGGGACAGGCCTTCTTCTCCCTCTCCCTGGGGATGGGCTGTATGATCACCTACGGTAGCTATCTCCAGAAGGACGTCAGCTTGCCCACGGCCGCCGCTCAGGTGTGTTTCCTGGACACTTTGGTGGCCCTTCTCGCTGGACTCGTTGTTTTCCCAGCGGTCTTCGCTTTCGGTGTCGAGCCTGGCGCTGGCCCTGGCCTTACCTTCATAACCCTTCCTGGGATCTTCGCCAAGATGCCCGGTGGCATGATCTGGTCGGCCCTCTTCTTCCTGCTTCTGTTCGTGGCCGCTCTCACCTCCGCTATCTCGTTGCTGGAGGTCGCCTGCTCCTACTTTATAGACAAGGGATGGAGCAGGGCCAAGGCGGCTTGGACCATGGGAACCCTCATATTCCTGCTTGGGATCCCCTCAGCTATCTCTTTGGGCGGTGGGCTCAAGATCGCTGGTAAGGACTTTATCGATGCCGCTGGCTTCATGACCGACCAGATCATGATGCCCATAGGTGGCCTTTTGATATGCGTTTTCGTTGGATGGGTCATAAAGGACATAGCCAAGGAAGAACTTACAAATGGGGGCAAGATGCCTATTTTCGCCGGATTCGATGCCTGGGTGGTGTTCGTCAAGTTCGTCGCCCCTCTTTCGATACTCTACATATTTATAACCGGTCTTAAGTGGTGATAACAGGGGGTACGGGTTTTAGTCTCGTACCCCCCTTCTTCTTTATGATGACCTTGACGAAAAACTTGTTTTAGGTACAATGGACCCGTTGGGAATATACCCTATTCCTCAAAAAAAGTATCGAGGAGCTGATGGCTATGATAGAGCTGGATAAGGACACATTTGACGCGGAGGTCAAGGAAAGCGATCTCCCTGTCCTGGTCGATTTTTGGGGACCTAAGTGCACCCATTGCCTCGCGCTGATGCCTGGCGTCGAGGAACTAGCGAAAGAATACGACGGAAAGGTCAAGTTCTGCAAGGTGAACATCCAGGGCAACCGTAGAGTGGCAATATCCCTCAAGGTGATGGGACTTCCTGCCTTCCTTTTCTGGAAGGGCGGAGAGGAGCTGGCCAGGATCAGTGGAGATTCGGTCACGATAGATCAAATTAAGCAAGAAATAGAGAAACTTCTTTAAGAATTAGTAGTTTTATGTCGAAAGGAGGATGCGTTAGGTTGCATCCTCCTTTTTTTGGCGATTTTTTTCACAGGCCCCTTGACGTTCGTTCCTTTTCAGGTACAATCGGGCTGTACGGATGAACGTCGCAAGAGAGACCTCTGAAAGTCCATTATCTATCGGAATAGAGGCGCCGAAGGTGCAAGGCCCTGTGGCCGAAACTCTCAGGCAAAAAGATTGCGGCGGGACGTCACTCTGAAATGGGCTTAGGGCCATACGACAGAGACCATCTACCCTCGTAGGGATTAGGGAGTGTCTGTCTGTGGCTAATTCAATGGTTTTGATCTCCAACAACCCTGCTTTTTTCTCCCTTCATCAGGAGGGGCTTGAGCTGGTGAAGCTCGACGGGACCGCCTACGACGTCGTCGTTGCCGGTCGTGATCGGATTCATCATGGCTGGACCCTTCTGAACCACCCGCTTTACGGAAATTTCCGGCCCTACCATCAACCCTTTAGATCCCTTTTACTCCGATCCCCTGACAAGCCCTGCGATTTCGTACTGGACGACCTTTCTCTGTCCCTGGTTGAAAAGGCGCTTGAGGTATATCTGTCCTGTTCTGACCGATGGTTGACCCCTGAAAGTTCGCCTAAGTCCATGTACGACGATTGCTCTGTGCTGGACTATGACCTCATGAAAGAGACCCTTTTTAAAGAGGGTATAAAAATCTAGGGAGTGCTGGATAAAAACACGAGGGAAGGAGGTGACGAAAGTGGTCGAACTGAGTAAGGAAAATTACGACGCTGAGGTGCTTCAGAGCGAGCTTCCCGTGGTGATCGATATGTGGGGGCCCACCTGCGCTCCATGCAAGGCTCTCATGCCTGCGGTTCACGAGATGGAGGAGGAGTTCTCCGGCAAGGTGAAGTTCTGTAGCGTCAACGCAAAGGAGAACCGGCCCCTGATGATAAAGCTTAAGGTTATGGGAGTCCCGGCTTTCCTTTTCTTCAAGGGAGGCGAGCAGGTTGCCAGGCTCAGCGGTGGAGAGTGTACTGTTGACGCCATAAGGGAGAAGACCGAGGCCCTTCTGTAGTTAGGAGGCCTTTCGTTGGTCCTGTAGTAAGTAGATAAATCGGCGATACCGGTCGCTGAGAGCTTTTTATGTCGCGCTGGGTAGTGCAAGCGCGATATCGATCCTAAGAAGGGGGGAGTCGCTTTGAAACTCGAACTCCATAAGGTAAAGGTTAGTAAACTGGTTTTCGGTGCTAAGACCTCCGTTAAAGACGGAGTCCTTACCATCAACAAGCAGGAACTTATCGATCTTCTCTCCGATGACGAGAGACTTGCCGGAGTGGACCTTGATCTGGCCCATCCTGGTGAGAACGTCCGTATCCTTCCCGTGAAGGACGCCATTGAGCCCCGTTGTAAGATAGACGGGACCAACGAGGTGTTCCCTGGCTGGATAGGCGACGTGGACACAGTGGGAGAGGGCAAGACCCTCGTCCTGGAGGGCGCGGTGGTCCTAACCACCGGTCGTCTCGTGGCCCCTCAAGAGGGCATCGTTGACATGACCGGTCCTGGCGCTGACTACACACCTTTCTCCAAGACCAACAACCTGGTGGTGGTCCTTACCCCAGCCGAGGGAGTCGAGCTTCACACCCGTGAGGCCGCATGCCGTCAGGCTGGTCTTAGAACCGCCCATTACCTTGCCTCATGTTGCAAAGAGGCAGTGGCAGATCATGTGGAGACCTACGACTTCCCGCCGCTTGCGGAGGCCATGAAGGCCCATCCTGGTCTTCCGAAGGTCGCCTATGTCTACATGCTCCAGACTCAGGGTCTTCTTCACGACACCTGGGTGTACGGCGTAGACGTAAAGAAGATAATACCCACCATGATCAGCCCCACCGAGACCATGGATGGTGCCATTATCTCCGGTAACTGCGTCTCCGCATGCGACAAGAACAACACCTATGTCCACCTCAACAACCCTGTTATCAAGCACCTCTACGCTCACCACGGCAAGGATTTCAACTTCGTTGGAGTCATCATCACCAACGAGAACGTGACCCTCGCTGACAAGAAGAGGAGCTCCTCCTACGCGATCAAACTTGCCAAGATGCTGGGCGTCGACGCTGTGGTAATCTCCGAGGAAGGCTTTGGAAACCCCGATGCCGACCTTATCATGAACTGCTGGAAGGCCGAGAGGGCCGGTATCAAGACCGTCCTTATCACCGACGAGTACGCCGGTCGTGATGGAGCAAGCCAGTCCCTGGCCGACTCCTGTCCTGAGGGAGACGCCTGCGTGACCGCGGGTAACGCCAACGAACTGATCATGCTTCCTCCGATGGAGAAGATCATAGGCGAACTTCCCGTTGCTGACGTTATCGCTGGAGGTTTCTTCGGAACCCTTCAGGAGGACGGCAGCCTTGAGGTCGAGATCCAGGCTATTCTCGGTGCCACAAACGAGCTTGGTTTCAACAAGATCGGCGCTTACACCATATAGCGAATGAGACGCCATTTCATGATAAGGAGGTGCTGCTGATATGGGTAAGTTGGCCGGAAAGAAACTGATCCTCCTGGGCGAGCGCGATGGCGTTCCCGCCCCGGCTATGGAAGCCTGCTTCAAAAACAGCGGCGCGGAAGTAATTTTCTCAGTTACCGAGTGCTTCGTCTGAACGGCGGCAGGAGCGATGGACCTGCAGAACCAGCAGCGCGTCAAAGACGCTGCTGAGAAGTACGATCCCGCGGATATAGTGGTCGTACTGGGATCCTCCGACGCGGAAGGCGCAGAGATATACGCCGAGACCGTGTGTAACGGAGACCCCACCTACGCAGGACCTCTCGCCGGCGTCCCGTTGGGACTTGCCGTCTATGACATTTTTGATCAGGAGATCCGGGACGAAGCTGACCCGGAGGAATGGGAGAACCAGATCAGCATGATGGAGATGGTTCTGGAGCCCGATGCCCTTGCCGATGCGGTAAAGGGAATCAGGGATCAGTACTCCAAGTACACCCTGTAGCCGTAAGAGGAGGAGAACAAATGACCTATCGTGTGGTTCATTATATAAATCAGTTCTTCGCTGGTATTGGCGGAGAGGAAAAAGCGGATATCAAACCTGAGGTCAGAGAGGGCGTAGTCGGCCCCGGTATGGCCCTTAACGCAGCCTTCAAGGGCGAGGCAGAGGTTGTCGCTACTGTAATATGCGGAGACAACTACTTTGCAGATAACATCGACGACACCTCCGAGTTTATAGCTTCCAAGGTGAAGGAACTCAACGCCGACGGATTCGTCGCCGGCCCCGGATTTAACGCCGGTCGTTACGGTACCGCCTGCGGAGCCATCTGCTGTGCGGTCGGAGAGAAGCTTGGGATCCCCACAGTCACAGCTCTCTACCCCGAGAACCCCGGTGCGGAGATGTACAAGAAGGGTACCTACGTTATCGTGGCTGCCGACAGCGCCAGAGGCATGGGCAAGGCCGTTCCCGCTATGGCTTCCCTTCTGCTCAAGCAGATGAAGGGCGAGGCCATCGGCACTCCTGAGGAGGAGGGCTACATCGAGAAGGGCGTTCGCATCAACATGTTCTACGAGAAGGTCGGTGCTGAGCGCGCCATCGACATGCTCATAAAGAAGCTCAAGGGCGAGCCCTTCAAGACCGAGTACAAGATGCCCGTGTTCGACAGGGTCGATCCCCGTCCCGCTATAAAGGACATGTCCAAGGCCAAGATAGCCCTGGTCACATCAGGCGGTATCGTGCCCTTTGGCAACCCCGATCACATCGCCGCTTCCAGCGCCCAGAACTTCGGTGAGTACGACATCACCGGCGTGATGGACCTCAAGGAAGGCGAGTATCAGACCGCTCACGGCGGATACGATCAGACCTACGCCAATCAGGATGCCGACAGGGTTCTTCCCGTTGACGTCCTCAGGGATATCGAGAAGGAAGGCCGCATCGGATCTTTGCACCATCTCTTCTATACCACCGTCGGAAACGGCACAGCCGTAGCCAACTCCAAGAAGTTCGGCACCGAAATGGGCAAGAGGCTTAAGGCTGCCGGCGTTGACGCGGTGATCCTCACCTCCACCTGAGGAACCTGTACGCGTTGCGGTGCAACGCTCGTCAAGGCCATAGAGGAGACCGCTGATGTGCCTGTGGTCCACATGGCTACTATCGTTCCTATTTCCCTCAGCGTAGGGGCTAACAGGATCATCCCGACAGTGGCGATCCCTCACCCCCTCGGAAATCCAACCATGACCGCAGCGGAGGAGAAAAAGCTTCGCCGCCATCTGGTTGACAAGGCCCTCAAGGCCCTCGAGACCGAGGTCACGGAGCAGACGGTCTTCAAGGACGAAGACTAACCCTGCCAAGTTAGGTTAAAAGCGAGGCCTTCGGGTCTCGCTTTTTTGTGATTTATTTTTGTAACATAATGTTTTTCTTTGATAGACCAAAAAGATACAAAACCTATTGGCTTAATATCTTCCTCCTGTGCCGAGGGCATGAAGTCTATCTATAGCGTAAATTGGGATAACACAGAACTATCTCTAGAGCAAGACTTCTATAAAGCAGGAATAAGAGGTTCATTTATCATTCCTATTGGTGTAGAATCTAGGTGTGAAAGCGATAACGACGGTAAGAAGTTACAGTAAGGCAGATATTTTTGGACAAGCCCCGTCAATATCGCATTTTTTTCAGGGAGGTGCATTTTTCTTTAGGTGACAAAATGCGAACAGTAAATAACGTAATATCGTTTTATTAATTTTATTATAATTCAAGGAGGGCCCTACCGATGGATCAGCTTATGAGCATAGTGCAGGGGATAAACAGCATTCTTTGGGGATATGTCCTGATAGTTCTTCTCTGCGGAACAGGTCTTTATTACACTTTAAGGCTTAACTTTGTCCAGGTCAGAAAGTTCGGCGCCGTATGCAAGCAGACTTTTGGCGGTCTCACTCTCAGTGGAGAGAAGGCCGGTAAGGATGGGATGTCCTCCTTCCAATCCCTCGCTACGGCTATCGCAGCTCAGGTCGGGACTGGCAACCTGGCTGGAGCCGCTACAGCTATAGCAGCGGGTGGCCCTGGCGCTATCTTCTGGATGTGGGTGGCGGCGTTCTTCGGCATGGGAACCATCTTCGCTGAGGCGGTCCTGGCCCAGACCTACAAGGTAAGGGACGACCACGGTCAGATCACCGGTGGGCCTGCCTACTACATCAGGGATGGCTTCGGCAGCAAATGGATGGCCGGATTCTTCGCGGTCACGATAATCATGGCTCTCGGTTTCATCGGCAATATGGTTCAGTCCAACTCCATAGCCGACGCCTTCAGCACCGCATTCGGCATACCCAATCTCTACGTCGGCATAGCCGTGGCCCTTCTCGGCGCTCTGATATTCTTCGGCGGCATCGGCCGTATAGCTTCCTTCACGGAAAAAGTGGTCCCCCTTATGGCTCTGCTTTATCTCATAGGCGGACTTTATATCCTGGTGACTCAGGCTTCCAACCTTATCCCTGCTATAAAGATGATCTTCGTCGGAGCTTTCGATCCTAAGGCCGCCACCGGTGGGCTCATCGGCGTTGGTGTCAAGGAGGCCATCCGTTACGGAGTTGCCAGAGGCCTTTTCTCCAACGAGGCAGGTATGGGGTCCACCCCTCACGCTCACGCTGTGGCCAAGGTCAAGCATCCGGCCCAGCAGGGACTCGTGGCCATCATGGGAGTCTTTATAGACACCTTTGTCGTGCTTAACATGACCGCCCTAGTTATCTTCGCCACCGGAGCCATAGACGGTCAGACCACCGGTATCGCCCTGACCCAGAAGGCCTTCGAGATGGGGCTTGGTTCCTTCGGAAACCCCTTTATAGCCATATGCCTTCTGTTCTTTGCCTTCTCCACCATAGTGGGCTGGTATTTCTTCGGAGAGGCCAACATAAAGTACCTGTTTGGCTCAAAGGGTCTTACTCCCTATAGGTTGCTGGTAATGGCCTTCATCGTCCTGGGGTCAACCCTCAAGGTCGATCTGGTCTGGGAGCTTGCCGATACCTTCAACGGCCTCATGGTTCTTCCTAACCTCATAGCCCTGATAGCTTTGGCTAAAGTCGTCAGTAAGAGTCTCGAGGAATATGAAGAAGATGGTACTTTAAAAGTTAAATAAATATATGACTTAAAAAATAGAGACTATAAGCTTATGGCTTATAGTCTCTATTTTTTAAGTCCCTATGGAAATGTGGGCTGTGTGTATTATGTATAATCCATCTTTTTTTATCATCCGTTCTTGACGTATACCATCTGAGAGTTGTATATATGTGGCGGTATGTAAGGTTATAGTCAAGGTAGCTATTTTTCGCGTTTTTCTGTGGAAGAGCTGTATTTATGCAGCCGATCAAAACGGAGGTGAGTTCGTGAGAACACCGATGTACCACGAACACGTCGCACTTGGCGGTAACATGGTTGACTTCGGAGGATGGGATCTTCCCGTCCACTACGAGCCGGGAATCAAGGTTGAGCACCTCACGGTGCGTTCCAAGGCTGGGTTGTTTGACGTATCCCACATGGGAGAGTTCTGGGTGGAGGGGCCAGATGCCCTAAAGTTCGTTCAGAACCTTGTCACCAACGATATCTCCACTTTGGCCGATGGGCAGGTTCAGTACAACATGATGTGCTATCCCAGCGGTGGAGTGGTGGACGACCTTTTGGTCTACAAGGCATCCGACACCAGGATTCTCTTGGTGGTAAACGCCTCCAACGTTGACAAGGACTTCGCCTGGGTTATGGAGAACCTGAAGGGAGAGGTGAAGGCGGAGAACGTCTCCTCTAAGACCGCGGAGGTCGCTTTCCAGGGGCCAATGGCACAGGATATCCTTCAGAGGATCACTGACGTGGACCTATCCGACATAGGCTTTTTCTTCTTCAAGGAAAACGTCAAGGTTGCAGGGATAAACGCCCTAGTATCTCGCACAGGCTACACCGGCGAGGACGGCTTCGAGGTCTACGTCGATTGGGAGGACGGCGTAAAGGTCTGGAACGCCATTCTGGAGGCCGGAAAGGACGACGGAGTCCTCCCCATAGGCCTTGGAGCCAGGGACAGCCTCAGGTTTGAGGCTTGTCTACCACTTTATGGCCACGAGATAGATAAAGACATCACTCCCCTTGAGGCAGGGCTTGGGTTTTTCGTCAAACTGGACAAGGATAGCTTTATCGGCATAGAGCCCCTCAGAGAGATGAAGGCCAAGGGCCTTCCAAGGCGGATCCTTGCTCTCCAGATGATCGATAAAGGCGTCCCCAGAAACGGCTACCCAATAGAGGTGAACGGCAAAGAGGTCGGCTACGTGACCACCGGCGGCTACTCTCCGACCAGGGACGATAACATAGCGTCAGCTCTGGTTGAGTTCGGCTGTGCCGACGTTGGAGACGAGGTTGACGTCATGATAAGGGGCAAGGCCAAGAAGGCCCTGGTCATAAAGAAGCCCTTTTACAAAAAACAGTACAGAAAATAATAGGAGGTTATTTCAATGGCTGAGATCAGAGACGGACTTAAATACACAAAAGAGCACGAGTGGATCAGGGTTGAGGGCAACAAGGGCTATCTCGGTATCTCCGACTACGCCCAGCACGCTATGGGAGATATCGTCTTCGTTGAGCTGCCTGAGGTAGGGGCCTCTGTCTCCGCCGGTGGGGATCTCTGCGTGGTGGAGTCGGTAAAAGGAGCCAACGACGTTTATTCCCCCGCCTCCGGCGAGGTGCTGGAGGTCAACGAGGCACTGGACGATTCTCCCGAGTCCATCAACGAGGATCCCTATGGAAGCTGGATCGCCGTAATAGAGATATCCGACCCATCGGAGCTGGACGCCCTGATGGACTCAAAAGCATACAGTTCCTTCTGCGACGCTCAGGAGTAAGGAGATAAAAAAGGCCTCTGCCGTCAGAGGCCTTTTTCGACAAAAGGAGGGTTACTATGAGGTATATACCCAACACAGACGCTCAGAGGGCGGAGATGCTTTCCGTCATAGGGGCCTCCTCGGTGGAGGACCTTTTCTCAGATCTTCCAAAGTCGGCCAAGCTTAACAGGCTTCTGGACCTGCCTGAGGCCATGTCCGAGATGGCTCTTCTCAAGCATCTAAAGGAGCTTGCTGCTCGTAACGTGGACGCCTGTTCGACTCCGTGTTTCCTTGGGGCGGGAGTTTACGACCACTTCATACCGGTCGCCATAGATCATATGGTATCCAGGGGAGAGTTTACCACCAGCTACACCCCCTACCAGCCCGAGATAAGCCAGGGAACCCTTCAGGCCATATTCGAGTATCAGACAATGGTCTGCGAGCTCACCGGCATGGAGGTTGCAAACGCCTCCATGTACGACGGTGCCAGTTCCGTGGCCGAGGCTGTGTATATGGCCTGTGCTTCAACCAAGAGAGATCTTGTCCTAGTGGCCCGCTCGGTAAACCCCCAGAGCAGGGCGGTTCTAGAGACCTACGCTACACTAAGGGGAATAACGGTCAAGGAGATAGGGCATTCCAACGGAGCGGTGAACCTGGACGACCTGAAGGCCAACCTCACGGATAAGGTCGGAGCCGTGGTCGTACAAAATCCTAACTTCTTTGGATCTCTCGAGGACCTCAAGGTTATCTCCGATATGACCCACGAGGCGAAAGCCCTGTTCATAGTGGCTTCGGACCTCTTGGCCCTCTCCATAATAGAGGCCCCTGGTCGTTTAGGGGCGGATATAGTTGTTGGAGATGGTCAAAGCGCCGGCAACGCCATGAGCTTCGGTGGGCCACACTTCGGTTTCTTCGCCACCACTCAAAAGCTGATGAGGAAGATGCCAGGTCGCATAGTGGGAGAGACCTTGGACCGAAACGGCAAGAAGTGCTACGTTCTGACCCTTCAGGCCAGAGAACAGCATATACGCAGGGAGAAGGCTTCCTCCAACATCTGCTCCAATCAGAGCCTCTGTGCCCTGGCTGGCGCTATATATATGTCCCTGATGGGCAAGGAAGGGCTCAAGGAGGTCGCAAACCAGTGTCTGTTGAAGGCGGCCTACGCCAGGGACGAGCTGGTTAAGACCGGTTCCTTCAAGGCCCAATTCACAGGTCCTTTCTTCCGGGAGTTCGTCGTGACCTCCAAGGAGAGCCCCGAATTGGTCAACTCCAGGCTGATGGACAAGGGGATAATCGGAGGGTACGACCTGACATCGGACTATCCAGAGATTGAGAATGGCTGGTTGGTCGCTGTGACCGAGAAGAGGACCAAGACTGAGATAGATAGCTTTGTCGCTATATCGGGGGGGAAGTAAAATGCTGAACCAGGTCAAGCCTATTTTCGAGAAAAGCCACCCAGGTAGGTTAGGGGTCGCCCTGCCCTCGTGCGACGTTCCAGGAGACGTCTCAGCTCTTCTTCCTGATGGCTACAGGAGGACCGAGGACGCTATTCTTCCGGAGGTATCTGAGGTCGACGTAATTCGCCACTACACAAACCTTTCCCAGCTTAACTTCGGAGTTGACGAGGGATTCTATCCCCTAGGCTCCTGTACGATGAAGTACAATCCTAAGATAAACGAGAACGCCGCCAGGATCTGTGGCTTTGCCAACATACATCCGTTGCAGCCGGAAAGCGCCTCTCAGGGAGCACTGAAACTGATGTACGACCTGTCCTCTATGCTCTCTGAGGTTACAGGGATGTCGACGGTCACGCTTCAGCCCGCTGCCGGGGCCCACGGGGAGCTCACCGGAATATTCCTGATAAAGGCCTACCACCGTAAAAACGGCGACGAGGGCAAGAGGACCAAGATAATAGTACCCGACTCGGCTCACGGGACCAATCCAGCGACAGCGTCCGTGGCGGGGTATGACGTCGTAGAGGTCAAGTCCAACGATAAAGGTAACGTGGATATAGAGGCCCTTAGGGCGGCAGTTGGGGAGGACACAGCTGGCATAATGCTCACCAATCCCAACACCCTCGGCCTTTTCGAGGAGGATATCCTCGAGATAGCCGAGATAGTCCACAACGCCGGTGGGCTTCTTTACTACGATGGGGCCAACGCCAACGCTATACTGGGCAAGATCAGACCCGGGGACATGGGCTTCGATGTGTTGCACCTGAACATCCACAAGAGTTTCAGCACCCCTCACGGAGGCGGTGGCCCCGGTGCCGGAGCGGTCGGTGTAGGGGAGAGGCTGCTTCCCTTCCTTCCCACCCCTGTGGTGGTGGAGGAGAACGGAGTCTACAGGTTTAACTACGATTTGCCGGACAGCATAGGCAAGATGCGCTCTTTCTACGGCAACTTCGGAGTGTTGGTAAGGGCCTACGCCTACATGCTGTCCATGGGGCCGGAGGGGCTCAAAGCAGCGTCGGAGAACGCCGTTTTAAACGCCAACTACATCATGAAGCGTCTCGAGAAGGAGTTCGAGATTCCCCTTGCCAGCCGGGTCTGCAAGCACGAGTTCGTCGTATCGGGGGAAAAACAGCACAGAGAGAACGGGGTGTCCACCCTGGACATGGCCAAGAGGCTCATGGACCATGGGGTCCATCCCCCGACGATCTACTTCCCTCTGATAGTCCACGAGGCAATGATGATAGAGCCCACCGAGACCGAGGGCAAGGAGACTTTGGATAACTTCGTCGAGGCCATGTTGGAGATAGCCAAGGAGGCCAAGGAGAAGCCGGAAATATTCCACGACGCTCCTTACACCACTGTGGTGTCCCGTCTCGACGAGACCTTGGCCGCTAGGAAGCCGGTCCTTCGCTGGTCCCCTGAGGAGCGGTAGTTTATGGTCTACGATCTGATCGTCCTGGGAGGAGGGCCAGGCGGCTATCGCGCCGCCGAGCTCGCCTCTCAGGCGGGCCTTAA
>CAYNAN010000047.1:0-3531 GCA_964395085.1 uncultured Synergistaceae bacterium | reverse complement strand
AGGGGCAGAAGGCTTATCATATCTGTTGGGGCCATGTCAAAGCCCCTCTCCTTCCCCGGTAGCGATCTAGGTGGCATCGTCGGAGGCGACTGGGCCGTCACAGATCAGGGAATGTGGGATCAATCCATGTCCGATCAGGTTCGATCCGTTGCGGTCGTCGGAGCAGGGGTAATCGCCGTCGAGCTCGCCGGGATACTTAAGGATCTTGGCAAGGACGTCACCCTCCTTAAACACTCGGACCAGATCCTCCGTCGCTGCGACGAGGACATCAAGAAAAAAGTCCGTCAGGCGGTCAAGAAGAAAAAGATAACCACAGTGGATCACTTTCGAATAGGAGAGGTGATCAAAGAGGACGGACGTCTGCTTGTGAAGGGTGAGGCGGAGGGCAAGGAAGTCTCCGTGATATGCGATAGGTTGATCCTGGCCGCCAGTATGGTTCCAATCCTGGAGGGCTATGGCCTTGAGGGAAGCGGAGTGTCCTACTCCGATAGAGGCATCTCGGTGGACAGGAACATGATGACCTCCATAGAGGGAGTCTACGCCATAGGGGACTGCACCGGCGGTATGATGCTGGCCCATCTGGCCGAATATCAAGCCCTTTCCGCGGTTGAGCACATGGTCGGGAGAGAGTACTACGTTGACCCGGTCAAGGTTCCGTACTGTATCTTCTTCGACCCGGAGATAGCCGAGGTAGGCCTTACGGAGGAGGAGGCGGTCGCCAAGGGACACGACGTTGTCGTAGGGAGGGTGTTCTTCGCCGCCAACGGAATGGCTCTGGCGATGGATCGATCCGACGGATTCGTCAAGGTCGTTGCGGATAGGTCCGATGGGAGGATCCTGGGGGTCCACATAATGGGCCCTGAGGCCGCAACGATGATATCCGAGGCTGCTTTGGCGGTGGCCAAGGATCTGACCGTAAAGGACGTGGCCTACACGGTACACCCCCATCCGACCTTGAGCGAGTGCTTCAAGGACGCCCTCTTCAGAATTCTGGAGGAAACCTCTCATCTTTGATGTCGTTTCGTCCGACAATATAATAGGACAAATCCCTCTAAGAGGAGGTGAGGCACATGGATATGGGCATGGTTCAGAGCGTCAGCGGCATGAAACAGGCCGAGACCGCTACGAAGGTCGGATTTGCTGTCCAAAAGAAGGCTATGGATCTTGCAGAGATGCAGGGTCAGATGGTCCAGGAGATGATGGCCTCAATGGGGATCGGTCGTAACCTGGATATCCAGGCTTAGTCTCGATTCCAGTCCGAGCGGGAAGGGCGACCGATGTCGCCCTTCCCGCTTTTTTTAAACGTCCATTATCGCTGGCACTCCGCAGAGGGTGCTGGCCTCCCTGATCGCTCGAAGTACCGCCTTTTCCATGGCCCTCGCGGCCATGGCCCCTAACGCGCTGGTGTCGGCCTTCACCTTCCCAGACGACGCAGCGAAGATTGTGTCGCCGTCGAACATGGTGTGGGCCGGTCTCATGGTCCTGGCGTAGCCGTTTTGGGCCATAGAGGCCAGCTTGGTGCATTGAGCTTTAGTTAAACTTGCGTTGGTTAAAATCGCCCCTATGGTGGTGTTGCCGGAGAAAAGGTCCTTGTTCTCCCCTGCGGATCGTATCAGGATCTCCTCCGTGTTTCCAAGCCCCTGATCGGTCCTGCATGCCGCTACCACAGAGCCGTCGGAGGGGTCTATGATGTCCCCAAGGCAGTTCACCGCCACTATGGCCCCAACCTTGATATCCCCCTCCTGGTAGGCCCAGGTTCCAAGGCCTCCCTTTATTGCCCTGTCCATACCCATTATCTTTCCAACCGTGGCTCCAGTGCCTGCTCCTATGGATCCCACCGGTTGCTCGTCGTAACTTGCGTTTAGGCAGGCCCTGTAGCCCATGTCCCTGTCGGGTCTGACACTCCAATCCCCTATGGTGAGGTCGAACAGAACCGCTCCACACACGATAGGAACGTTTGTCACCTGGACGTCGAACCCTATACCGTTTTTCTCGAGGTATTCCATCACTCCAGAGGAGGCGTCCAGGCCAAAGGCGCTTCCGCCTGCCAGAACTATGGCGTGAACTCGTTCTACCAGGTTGACCGGATCGAGAAGGTCGGTCTCCCTTGTGCCAGGGGCCCCCCCTCTAACGTCCACCCCGGTAACCGCCCCATCCGGTGACAGTATGACCGTCACGCCTGTAGCTGCCTCCGTGTCCTGGTGATGCCCTATGGAAAAGCCCTCAATTTGATGGATCCCGATCTCTCTCATGTCACGCCTCCTCCATACGAAAAAGAGGTCGAGGAATATCCTCGACCTCTGTATCTCAATGGCAGTCCCTAGGGGATTCGAACCCCTGTTACCGGGCTGAGAACCCGGTGTCCTAGGCCTCTGGACGAAGGGACCACTCCTCAACGAAAGCTATTTTATACTAAGTATCGTATCTTGGCAAGTACCTATTTGCCGATATTGAAGGTCAGAGTTGCCACCATGATCAGCTCGTCGCTGACGGATGGGTCCTCGTAGGGAGCCTTGTAGGTGACCTTGGCGAACCAGTAGCCCTCTTTAAGGGGAACTATCTCTATGATTCCCTTGAGGTCGGCCCTGCCGGAAAAGGCCTTGTGCTCCTTGTTCTCGGCGAAGCCAGCGAAGGTGGCACTGACCTCGGCCATCTTAAGGGGTTTGCCGTCCACTAGGACCTGTACCGGGAGGGTCTCGCCGACTTTAACCTTGGCAGGGTTCTTGAGAGGAACTATCTCAAGCCTCTGTCCTACTGGCTTAGTGATGAACTCGTCGCTGTCCGACCCGTCCACGTTGAGAACGGTCTTAGCGTACATGATGGCCAGCTCGGAGTAGGTTGCCTCTGGCATCTCCTTCTTGTTCTTCTGTGCCCATCCGTCAGGCCCCTTGGACCAGAAGGTGGGTTTGTAGTTGCCGCCAACTATGTAGCTTCCCTTGCCAAGGTCCTTGGCCACCTGATAGGCGTAGTTCTCGCCTGTCTGGGTCATGTCAATTTTGCCTTCCGGGGTAAGCAGGAAAAGCCCCTCAAAGAGGTGAGTTCTCTCCGCAGGGATTACCTCTGGGTTAGGAAAATCGTGGCCGTAGCCTATCTCTGCTTTGACGATTCCGTTCTCGGGGCCGTTAGCGTTGACCCAGAAGTCGTGGGCCTGAGCCTTCGGTACCGCTATAAGGGCACACATAGCCAGTGCTGCGAGTACAGAAGCTACCTTACTACCTTTGTTGCGAACCATTTTGTTGCCTCCCTTGTTACGATGATTTTGAAGATCCTTTGTGCGTGGTCTTCTGTTCGGGAATACTAACTTAGTTTCTCTTGTCTGTCAAGGTCATGACTGGATCATCAAAGGACAGGAATCTAACGAGGCTTTTCTTTGACGATATGGCAACTTGTTCTCAAGTATTTTCTTACCTAAAAAAAAAGAGACGTCCCTCTTGAGGACATCTCCGAAAAGAACAACGAACACCCCGTATCTCAATGGCGCTTCGCCGGTCACCCCGAGTCCTCGCAGGGATCATGGATCTTCAAATTCAG
>CAYNAN010000046.1:0-18641 GCA_964395085.1 uncultured Synergistaceae bacterium | reverse complement strand
AAAGGGCGTAGGCGGAACGAGCTCTCCGAGGGGACTCGAATGTGAGTTTTTAGAGTTTTCATTAACGAAAGAGGTAGCGACTTAAGTCGCTACCTCTTTTCTATGGCTAGAATTTGGTGAGTATCTCTTCCTCTTTTTCCTTCATTGCCTGGTCGATTTTCTCTATGTATCGGTCGGTGACCTTTTGGACCTCGTCCAGAAAGTCCCTCAGCTGATCCTCGCTGATCTCACCGGCGGTCTGTTTCTTCTTATGGAAGTCGTTACAGTCCCTTCTCAGGTTACGAACGGCTATACGGGCCTCCTCGGAGAGTTTGTTGACCATTTTAGTGAGCTCTTTTCTCCTGTCCCCTGTGAGCTCGGGGAGGTTCAACCTTATAACCTGGCCGTCGTTTTGAGGGGTCACCCCCAGATCAGAGGCGAGAATGCCCTTCTCGACGTCCTTGAGAGCTGTCTTATCGAACGGAGCTATCAACAGGGTACGGCCCTCCGGAACGCTCACCGTGGCGAGCTGTTTTATCGGGGTCGGGGCTCCGTAGTACTCCACCTTTATGTCGTTTACCAGCCCGGGATGGGCCCGGCCTGTGCGTATACCGACAAACTCGTTTTTAAGGAATTCTACGGCCTTTTCCATTTTATCTTCCAGGTCGAACTTAGCGGTGCTGTCGCTCATAAAATCACCCTCCTTTAGGTCAATCCTCTGAGACTATAGTACCAATCTTACGGCCTCTTATCAAGAAATCAGCCAGACGACCATCCTCAAGAACGTTCATAACCACTATGGGTATCTTGTTCTCCATGCAGAGGGAGTAGGCCGCGGCATCCATTACCTCTATCCTCTGCCTCAAAGCCTCCATATAGGTCAACTTGGTGTAGAGAATCGCATCTGAGTTCTTCATGGGATCCTTGTCGTATATTCCGTCCACCTTGGTGGCCTTGACGAGACAGTGGGCACCTATTTCGGCCGCCCTGAGCGCGGCAGCCGTATCGGTCGAAAAATAAGGGGAGCCTGTTCCGGCGGAGAAGATAAGGACCCTTCCCTTGTCCATGTGGCGGAGCGCCCTTCTTCTTATGTAGGGCTCGGCTATCTCCTGCATCTGTATCGCGGACTGGACCCTGGTAGGGATTCCCTGCTGCTCAAGTATGTCCTGAAGGGCAAGGGAGTTTATCACTGTTCCCAACATCCCCATGTAGTCGGCCTGAGCCCTCTCTATCCCCTCGTCGACGGCCTGCTTCCCCCTCAGAAAGTTTCCTCCTCCAACAACCAGACCGACCTCTACGCCAGCCCTGGCCACCTCCGCTATCTGGGAGGATATGCTCCTTATAGCCCCAAAATCCAGCCCGAACCCCTGGCTACCGGCCAAGACCTCGCCGGATAGCTTAAGAAGGATCCTCTTGTAAGTTACTCCTGCCATCTAAGCCCCTCCTCTGACCATTGTTTATACACAAAAAAGGGGCCAGGAATAGAACCCCTGAGCCCCTTTTACGGGTCTTATATATTATTCACCAATGGCAAAACGTGAAAAACGACGGATCACCATATTCTCGCCCAGCTTGGCTACGGCATCCATCAACAGTTCGCCGATCTTCTTGTCGCCGTCTTTTACCCAAGGCTGCTCAAGAAGACAGATGGTCTCGTAGAACTTTCTGACCCTGCCCTCGGCGATCTTGTCGAGCATGCTCTCAGGCTTTCCGTCCTGGAGAGCCTGCTGACGATAAACTTCCTTCTCCCTCTCAAGCTCCTCCGCAGGTACGTCATCGGGGGAGACATAAAGAGGAGCAGCAGCAGCTATATGCATAGAGATCTCGTGTCCCAGAAGCTGGAACTCGTCGGTCTTGGCCACAAAATCGGTCTCACAGTCGAGCTCAAGGAGCACCCCGATCTTTCCGGTAGTGTGGATGTAGGAGAAAACCCTTCCCTCTTTAGCGGCCCTGCCGGCCTTTTTGGCCGCCTTGGCGAGGCCTTTCTCACGAAGAAGGTCGACCGCCTTCTCGATGTTGCCATCGCACTCGGCGAGGGCCTTTTTGCAGTCCATCATGCCACAACCGGTACGTTCTCTAAGATCCTTGACGTCAGAAGCGCTGATTGCCATGGTAAGTTCCTCCCTTTATCAAAAAACGTCCTAAGACGTTACTTCGTTACTCTTCGCCCTCAGCGGTCTGATCGCCGTAGGCCTCGGTGAGCTTTTCCTTTACCTCGATGATGTCGTTGCCGTCGGAATCGTCATCGGATACCTCTGTCTCGCCGTCGACTCCCTGGCGTCCCTCTATAACAGCGTCAGCCATAAGGCCAGAGATAAGCTTAATCGCCCTGATGGCGTCGTCGTTACCGGGGATCGGGTAGTCAATGACCTCTGGATCGCAGTTGGTGTCGACTATGGAGATCACCGGAATGCCCATCTTTCTGGCCTCTTTTACGGCGATATCCTCTCTCCTCGGG
Source organism: uncultured Synergistaceae bacterium (assembly GCA_964395085.1). GTDB lineage: Bacteria > Synergistota > Synergistia > Synergistales > Dethiosulfovibrionaceae > Dethiosulfovibrio. The sequence goes on along the minus strand of CAYNAN010000046.1, from coordinate 16,204 downwards.
TCGATGATGAAAAGAGCGTCGGGAACAGCCTTCATGTTCTTTATGCCCATGAGATATTTCTCAAGCTTCTCCTTCTGCTTCTTGAGGAGAACGACCTCTTTTTTGGTCAGGTTGTCCCAGGAACCATCGGACTCCATGCGATCAAGCTCAACCATGCGAAGGACCCTTTTACGGATGGTCTGGAAGTTGGTGAGCATACCGCCCAACCAACGCTGGTTTATGTAGTGCTGACCGCAACGAGCGGCCTCTTCCCTTATGGTGTCCTGGGCCTGCCTCTTGGTTCCGACGAAAAGGACGCTTCCGCCCTCTTTAGCGACCTCTCTGAGGAAGGAGTAGGACTTCTCAAGACCCTTGACGGTCTTCTGAAGGTCGATGATGTAGACACCGTTTCTCTCGGTAAAGATATAGGGCTTCATCTTGGGGTTCCATCTGCGGGTCTGGTGACCGAAGTGGACACCGCACTCCAAAAGTTGCTTCATGCTTACTACGGACATGGTATTTCCTCCTTGATATGTGGTTTTTTTATCCTCCACCGGACGACAAACACGGAAACCATAAGGCACCACTCCGTGCTCCATACCGATGTGCGGAATATGGACCATCGGAGAGTATATCACAACAGCCCTTGACCGACAAGGATCTTCATATTACCATTGGTCGGAAACGTGAAAGACTGTCATAAAAAGAGGAAAAATGGGAAGGGGTATTGACTTGACAGATGAAAAAAAGTCCATGATCAACAGGCTAAAGAGGGTTGAAGGCCAGATAAGGGGCATACAGAGGATGATAGAGGAGGACAAGGACTGCTGCGATATCCTTCTACAGCTTTCCGCCGCGAGGAAGGCGATGCAAAACGCCTGCCTTGAGATAGTGAAAAACTACATGTCTCACTGTATGATATCAACCAATGACGGTGAGGTGGATTTTAGCAGGCTTCAAAAGCTGATAGAGGCTCTGGTGGAGATAGCCCCCATAAAAGAGGGACCGGAGATGGAATAAGTAAAGGCCCCCATCAGGGGACCCAGGGATCCGTGGCACCCGACAGACACCGCTTACCGCTGCTTCCTTCCGGACCTGACGGGGTTCACGGGCTCTCGCCGCACGGGACTGGGCCCCCTGATGGAGGCCTTTTGACACCGAGGGATTATACCAGACTTGAGGTCATTGTACAACCTGGGAAAAAAGGGCCGCGATAAAGACCCAAAGCGACATAAGAGGAATCAAAGTTCCTACGTTCCACGCCATAAGTGAAGCTAGAACCCTACCGGGGAATACCCCGGCCCAAAACGCCAGGTTCTGTCTGATCACTCTGGAGAAGGTCCCCAGAAGGTTGCCCAATAACAGGGCAAAAACTGCGTCCCCCACCGATAGAGAGCCAGCGGACAGAGCAGCCCCTGCGGCGGCTAAAGCCGCGGTGTTGTGGGCTACCCCTGCGATGGCAACGGAAAGTATCGTCGGTGGGATTGGGCCGCTAAGTCGCTGAAAATAGGGCTCCACCAGTGGCATGCCCCAGTAGACAAGAAAAAAGGCCCCCCACCCCCAAGGAAGGGTCTTCTTTATCATCGGCCATAGAGGAGAAGCCGGTTTTTCTCTGTCCCACTCCGCGATACAGCTGGAGGGGGATTTTCTTTTCCTGATAAGCAGAAAAAGAAAAAAGACGAAACGTACCGAACTTCTCAGCAGAAGTGACAAGGCGTATATGAGACCAGCAGTTCCAGCAAGTCCGATGGAGACCCCTAAGGTACCAACCCAACGATTGATGTACCCCGGGAAGGACAGCAACAGAGTTCCGAAGACCGCCTCCTCCCGGTCGAGGTCACCCCTCTCGAAGGACGAGGCTATCATTCCCGTTGCGACCCTTGAGGATCCCAGGCTTAGAGCCAAGGCGACCACGAGGTCTGGATGGATTCCGCAGCGACAGACTATTGGACCAATTTTTCCCAGGACAATCCGTGGGACCTCCAGCTTTATCAGCCACCACCCCACAAGGATCCCAAACAGGACGCTGACGGTCAACCTGACCTCACCGAGCAAAAATCCGTAAAAAGATGCGTTCATCTTCAGTCGGGATAGGCCATATCGACCAAAGTCCTGACGGTTTTCTCGATCCTAAGAAGCGAGGGGCGACTGAGATCCCTCTCATCGATAAAGACCATCTCAACTCCCTTAAAGGCCTTAATCCAGGGGCGCCCATTTACCTCGTCCTGATCCACGTCGTTCATGATCCCCGTCTGAACTATGTAGAGGTCCAGCCCCTTTGACGACAGAGCCAGAAGCCTCTCCAGGCCGTAGTAGGCCAGGGGACTTCCGTCCTTCACTGGCTCGGCGTCTCCAGCTCCGTTTTCAAGCCCCGCCAAGGATAAAACCCCAACCGCCCAGCTATTGGGGGAGCAGGTTCTAACTCCTCCCTCTCCTGTCTCCAGGAAATAAGTCTTTTTAGCCCTGCCTTCCAGCCTATGTGATGTCATCCCTGATAGGGTTTCTATTTTACGTCGGAACGATCTCACCGAATCCTCGCCATCGTCTCCCATAAGTTGAGAGAGATTCCTGACGTAGCCCTCCAGATCGCTCCAGGAGGGTGGATCCAGTGGAACAACGGCGATCCCCGATCTTCTCAGGGTGTCAACTGCCTTTTGGTTTATCGTCTCTATCATGGACCTTATCAGCACCAGGTCGGGGGACAGGGCTATTATCGACTCGGGATCGAACCTGACCGGCAGTCTGGCTTTACCGGGAAAGATGTCGGGGTCGTCCGACTGGGAAACTCCTATCAATCTATCACCGTATCCCAATGCCAAGAGGGATTCGCTGTGGCCAGCGTAGAGCGATATCACCCTGTCCTGCGCTGCTATGGAGGGATCTGGGTCGACGAACAGGAAAAACAGGGCCATTATCAGCGAAAAAACCATCTCGAACCTCCCATCTCATCGGTGTAACGATAAAAAGTCATACCGTATAGGTCAAGGAGGAGCCCTTCGTCGACGACCCTTTCGGGAACGCCCTGAACTACGATCCTCCCGTCCCTCATAGCCCATATACGATCCGCAAACGCTACCGCCAGATTTACGTCATGAACAGTGACCAAGATCGCCCTTCCAGAGCTAGCCACCCCACGAAGCAATCTAAATAATCCCGCTCCGTGACCAGGGTCGAGGGCGGAGGAAGGTTCGTCCAAAAGCATCACAGGACAATCCTGAACAAGGGCCCTGGCGACCGCAACCCTCTGTCTCTCACCGCCGGATAGTTTAGTGACGGGGCGATCCATAAGTTCCAATAGGTCCATGGCGGTGGCGGCATCATAGGCCCTATCCATGGAATCTGGACCGTAGGGCTCGTTTCGACCGTAAGGAAGTCTGCCCATTCGAAGCACCTCAGAGACGGAAAAAGGATAGGCCATCTGGGGAGTTTGATCGACGAAGGCCACGGTCCTGGCCATGGCAGGCCTTGTAAGCCGAGACAGGTCGAGATCCCCAAACCAAGCAGATCCAGAGAAGCCCATCAAGCCGGCTATGGCTCTGAGCAAGGTGCTTTTTCCACTTCCGTTGGGTCCGATGATCGCTGTAACGCTTCCCTCCTGAACCGTCCCTGAGGCATCAGTGACCCCTCCCCCATCTGGGTAGAGTGAGCTAAGGTTCTCCAAGACCAGATTCATCAAGATCTGCCCCTCTCCTTTATGAGGATCCAGCAGAAAAATGGCCCACCTACGAGGGACGTCAGGACCCCGACTGGAAGCTCTCCCAATTCCCTGGCAAAACCGTCCGCCACGGAAAGCAAGGTACCTCCAGCTATGAGGGCTAAAGGGATCAAGTACCTGTGCGAAGCCCCTATGACCAGTCTTATCAGGTGAGGGACCACCAGTCCCACGAATCCTATGACCCCGAAGGAGGACACGACAGAGGCTGTAGCCAGAGCGGAGAAGGACAGCAAAATGGCTCTGATCTTTTTTTCCTCCACTCCGAGGATCGACGGGTTAGATCCTCCCAGAGATATAGCATCCAAATATGGGGAGAACCACCAGGCAGAGGACGTGACCAAAAGCCCGACCCACACGAACAGCACGCTCCACCACGAGGCCCCGGAGAAGCTTCCCATCAACCAAAACACTATGCCACCGACCTTCTCCCCTGCCAAAGCCTTGGCCAGTGTCACCCCAGCGGAAAGGGACGACCCCACCACGATCCCGGCCAAAACGGTGTGCCCAGATGAACCACCGGATCTCCAGGCCAGAAGCGATACCAGTCCCATCGCTCCGAGGGCCCCCAGAAAAGCTGCGACAGAGACGTACCATCCGACCAGTATAGCAAAGGATGCCCCGAAGGCTGCACCGGACGCTATCCCCAGGGTATAGGGTTCAGCCAGAGGATTGGACAGGAGGGCCTGCAGAACGACTCCAGAGAGGGCCAGAGAAGCCCCGCCACCGACGGAGGCCAGTATCCTAGGCAACCGTATTTCCCTGACCACCATGTTGACCTGGACTTCCTGGCTATCGGGAAAAAACAGGGAGAGAAAGACCTGGGTCAGGGATAAATCCATGTCCCCCGATGTCATTCTAAGCAATAGCACCCCCAAAAGGCAGATGAAAAGGAGGACAAAAAGTAAAAAGGGGGCGTCCTTTCTCCATCCGTATTTATGTAACTCCATAGACGATCACCTCAAAAAACGTCCGAAGAGCCACAAGGGCTCCTCGGACGTCTATATCAACTCAGTCTAAAAATCCTTGCCCGCGGCGGAGCGGAACTTCCGGACCACCATAGCCCCTATCTCGTCGTACTCGCCGAGACCCTTAAGCACCGAGGAGACCCTAAAACCATCGGCCTTAAGAAGGCTGGCCCATGAGTCCTCCTCAGGGCCGGACATGTCGTTGGTAGCGTGGTCCCCAGCCACCATCATGAAGGGAACCAGAGTGACTTTTCTGTACTTCCCATGTTTAAGCCTGTCCACAACGTGTCTCAGCTCGGGGGTTCCCTCAACCGTTCCCATCAAAAAGCCAGGGGCCAGATCGTCCAATATTACCTGAAGCTGCCCGTAGGCTGAGTTCGCAAAGTGTGGAGATCCGTGCCCCATGAGGGCGACCGCACTGTCACCGTCGACCTTTGAGTCGTAGGTCCTCTTCAGGAAACCGGCCATGGCTTTGAAGTCCTCGTCGGTATAGAGCAACGGTTCGGAGAGAACCAAGCGATCGAAACCGTACTTGCCCTGGATGGATCGGAACCCCTGGATAACGTTCTGAAGGTCACAGTACTCCTCACCAGGTATGATGTGGGTCGAGACAACCACGACATCGGTGAACCCCTCGTCTCTCATCCTGGACAGGGCGATCATGGGGCTATCTATATTAATACCATCTTTTGCCAATTTGCGACGTATTATATTGGACGTGTAGGCCAACCTAACATCTATTCCTGCACAGGACGACTTAAGGGTCGAGTACAGATTGTCGATAGCCCTCTGACCAGAGGGAACCGTCGTACCAAAGGATACCATCAAAACGCCTTTCTTTTCCACCACAGATTCATCACCCCACGCCAATCCCGAAAATAACGCTAAACACAAAGCTAAAACCGACACTACGCCTTTTCTCAAATCGAACATCACCTTCCGATGGATTATGCAAAAAGGACCCTGAGGCAACCGCCACAGAGTCCTTTTAGACATCATGTGATCCTCCGCCCACGCAGGTACACACCGCCCCTACATCAGCGATCTGGCTTATCCATCGAGAATGGAATCACAGTGGCGGGGCCGCTCCGGAGTCTAACCGGATTCCCTGATTGCAGGGCGTCGGGTATTCGTTTTTCGACCAGGAGTATATCACAAAAGACGGATGCCGGTTAGGGACAATTAGCCCTTACCTCGTAGTGCCACCTGGTCCCCTCCTCCGGGCCGTACACTATGACGACCATGGAGTTGGAGGAACCTTTGGTGAACAGGCCCATCTTCTCCCCCTTACCGGGGCCGGAAAGCCCTCCAGGATACAGCTGGGGCTTTTGGTCCAGCCTGGATTGGCTGCCTCTCCAGCCTGAATCGAACACGACAGAGCCAGGGGGATACTGAACCACGTATCTGTCTGGGACTGATAGAGCGTCATACCGGATATCGAAAGTGCTGCCGGATGGCATGGAACTTATATCCCAAGTGTCCCTGGTCCCTAGGTAACCTCCGCTTTGAGCCTGTTTCCAGGTGTTACACTTATCCAGAACGTCGTCCCTCTTCTCCGTGTTCTGTTCATCGGGCATACCGCCTGGGACCTGTTGCTCCGAGACCGATACAGTCTTAGTGATAGACAGATCGTAGCTTCCAGGTGGAGGCAGGACCGTTACTACTGTGCCATCTGAGTTGTTTCCCATATCGGAGTCGCTATTTTGATCGTCCGGCCCCTGTACAGAGACGGAGTTGGTCACCTTGTCCCCGATCTTGCCGTTAACCTCAACCGTATAGGTCCAGGTCCATTTTTCTCCAACCTCCAGGACATTATCCTGATTTCCCCCTGTTTTTACAGCGTCGCCGTTTTTCAGCAAGACCCCGTTATCCCTTACCACAGGATCCAGAACGGGGACACCGGAGAGGTTTTGGACAACCACGGTATAGGTCAACTTGGTCGGGATACCTGCGGTTATAGTAGCCTGTTTTTGGCCTCCAGACGTCTGAGAGATCCCTCCCAAAAGGCGATCCAACTGAGCCGCCTGCTCCGAACCTATAATATCCCTGATCTTGACCCTCTGCTCCGGGGTGAGAGCCCTGTATCTCTCCAACTGCTCAGCACCTATCTGCGGCTGTTGGGCTTCCAACCGATCCACGGCAAAGGACACCGCCCACATGCACAGCAAAGCGACCAGAAGCAACCGCAATCTTGACCTCCGTTGCAGGCAAAATCCCAAAGACATGGTGATTCCTCCTCTCTTTTCTGAGCGTATCTAACGGAAAAGACAGACTACTTGCCTCCCCCTTCAAGTATAACAAAAAAAGCCCTGCAAAAGCAGGGCTTTTAGTAATTTCTTATCGGGTTAAAAAACATAGTGGCGGAGAGGGAGGGATTCGAACCCTCGGTACCTTGCGGCACACTTGCTCTCCAAGCAAGCACCTTCGACCACTCGGACACCTCTCCTCGCCAACGGAGAAGATTCTATCACGACTTTTAGAATTAGGCAAGATCCTGAAAAACCGCTGGATTAGATTTACCGTTTTCCGACCAACTGGAGCCATCACACATGCAGGTTCTTCCCTTGCCTCTTCTCTTCGCTTCGTAAAGAGCGTCATCCGCGACCTTGATCAACGTGCCGGAAGTCCACATCCCATCTTTCATGGGGTTTGATACGTAAGCGACACCACAGGATAGAGAGACAGGCAGGGATATCCCGTCGAAGACGAACGACTCGTTCTTGACACTGTGATATATCTCCTTTACGACTTTAACCAGAGAAAAAAAGTCCACCGCTGGGAACAGGAGAAGAAACTCGTCGCCACCGTATCTTCCTACATGGCCAAGTCCCTCAATTGTATCTTTGAAGATGTACCCGACCTTCCTCAGTACAAAGTCTCCAGCCTGATGGCCATAGTCGTCGTTTATTCTTTTGAAGAAGTCCAGATCGCAGAGGCACACGCTAATAGGGGTATTATCGTCACGGGAGGAATCCAAGGCTCGATCCATAGCTACCATTATGGATCGCCTGTTCAGGTTCCCGGTCAGTACGTCGGTTCTGGACAGAATGTCGATCTCCTCCTTTTGGCGACATACCTCCCTGTAGGCTCTCAAAAATCTTATGCCAACCGATATTCTAGCGGTTATCTCATCTGAATCAAAGGGTTTAGTTATGAAGTCATCCGCGCCAGAGGATAGACCATGAATTATGGATTTTTTATCTCCTCGAGATGTAGTTATGAATATATAGCAATACTTATCGTCTTGACCACCGTGAGCCTGCCTTACCAGTCGACACACCTCCGGCCCCTCCATGCCGGGCATTATCCAATCGACGAAAACCATGTCGGGGCTGGAGGAGAGAATACAGCTAAGAGCTTCGTCCCCTCTGGAGCACATCTCGATCACGTGGAAGGAGTCGTCGCCAAAGGCTCGCTTTATCCCGTCCATCAGTATGCTTTTCTCCAACCTGGAGTCGCTTGCGATCAGAATTTTAAAGGGGTTTTGATGGTTTTTCTCAGGCATCACGGCTAAACCTCCTTGACGAGTTTAAGGGGACTAATTATCTAAGTTGAGCGACTTTACAAAACTAAAGCACGATTTTACCACCTTTGCATTGGGTTGTCCATTGAACGAAAAGGACATCGACCGTGTGGGATACCCACCTAGTCGACGTCCTTTTTAACGTATATCTACGGTTTTTGAGGGACGGAATAGCTATACCAGGACGGCTCAACCCTCGGATCTATCTGTCTGTTTTGGACAGCAGAGGGAGACACCGAGACCATCTGTACTAAGTTCACCACAGGACCAGCCGCGGGAGTCCACACGTAACCATCCCCGTAGGGCATGAGAACCATGGGGGTATCGTTAACCATATACATCCAATCACCTCGGGAATCCCGCAAAACCGGGTATCCGTCGGATGTCAAAAAGTAAGCCCCGTTTTCCGCAAGTTCAGGGGCGGTATGGCCGTCGTCGAAATCTGGGTGCGAGATAAGTACAGGATAGCAACCGGACGCAAAAGCCGAGGTTGCAGCTGCTCCAAGAGCCAAAGCGACGATCAAAGAGCGGCCTATTTTACAAAGCATGGCCCGGCCTCAGAGGTTTATCGGGGCAACCCTGCCCATCCAAAGATAACCCCACACCGGAGCCTGAGTGGCTAGGACTGCGGTGTCCGAGTCATTCCATTTGAAGTTGTTCTCGTTCGCCATCCTAGTCAGCTCATACACGTGCCTTTTAAGGGTCTCTGCTGGAAACTCGTCCTTCCTACAACGCATCTGATACCAACTTTTACCGGTCCATCCGTAAAGGACCTCGGGCCTATCTCCCTTCCATGCAAGAGGAACACGAGGACGATTCAATACCGCCATACGATCGACCATCCTGCCCCACTTTGAGATGACGGTGAAGTTTGCGTTCGACAACCACTGAGGGATGGTCTGGACCACAGCACTAGCGACCACCGCCTGAGGCTGTTGCATCACGACAGGCTGAGAGTTTACGACCTGAGGCTGTCCAACGACCGCCAACTGAGGAACTCCCATAGGTACAACCGATCCTACCACGTATCCAGAGGCCATGTATAACCCAGCTCCGCCCTGTACTCCGTAGACCCAGTTACCACCGGAGGTTCGGGTCACAGGATAACCATCATATGTGACAAACCATCCCGCTGGCATGTCGTAGGGCCTGTAGACGTAGAAACTCATGCCGGAGTAGGCGGGCTGGGTGACCAAAACCGGCTCCGCTATGTAGTTCGTGGCGGATGAAGTGCCAGACCAAAGACAGATCACAAATAGAGCGGACAGCAACGAGTTACGGAATAAATTATTCATAAAAAAACCTCCCAAACAAACAAAAAATAACTATCTAACCCAATAACAAACCGGCCCTGCTGCTGAGACTGGAGACAGCACAACCGGCAACGACACAGCAGGAACTAAAACCACCGGAACCGACATCGAGTACCCCACAACCACAGGGTAAACCGACACCGGCACAGGTGACGCAAAAAAGACAGGCTGCAAAGGACAGAGACAGACAGAGCCATAGGCCCAAGACACAGAGGGAAGAGCGAATAAAATCGACGACAACAACAGTACAGCTAATTTCTTCACAACGAGACCCTCCCTTTATTTTGGGGTTATCTCACATTATTATATCACCACACACTGTCTTCCGTGTCCTTTATACCAGCAGAGTTAAGGGAAAGTGTGAGATATTTCTCCGCGGAGGAGATACGACTCCTGATCCCATCTAGGTTGACCTTCCACTTGCCTTCCGACGACATCCTCTGGGTCTCCTGGTCCATGAGATATAAAGCAGAGATCATATAGCTCTGAGCCTTTCTCAGCTGGTCCCACTCGATCCCTGCCATGTCGGGCAGTACATCGGATATTAGGGAGTTCCTGAACATGTGAATATCATCGGAAAAATCCCCTACGTGCGACGACAGTTCCTCTGGGGACATGTTGCCCTCAAGATAGAATCTGTAACTTTCGACCACCTCAGACCAAGATAACTTAGTCCTATCCCAGACAGAATTAAAATCGGTGTAAAAGGACAAAAAACGCCTTTGGGCCACCGTAAGTCTGGGGATCCTTATCCAGACCAGGGACTTATATCCGGTGTCCTTCAGCACCTCTAGCAATACCGAATTTCCGGATATCAGGTCCATCTCAATGGATAGATCCAGCCCGTCACCCAACTCATGATAAGGGCGACCGTTGACGGAAAGAACGACGTCACCCACAGAGAGTCCCCCCAGATAGGAAGGACTGCCTCGAACCACCGAAAGGGCTATCGGCCTTCCTGCGTCGAAGACAAAAGAGGCTCCGGCCAGGGTTCCTCCCTCAGTTTTTACCGAGAGCAAGACAAATATGGCCCATAGCGTTGACAAAAACGTTATCGAACGCGAAACTCGTGTCATTTGAGGGGAGGTTCTCCTTTCTGGTTAGCCAAAGAAGGAACTCCTCCGAGAGCCCCTCTGGATCGGCCTGCCTGATTCCTATGTTAAGCAATAACGACGAGGATAACGCCTGATGGGTTCTTCTCGGAAGTTCCTGCCCCGTATTGGAGTTCTCTGGGTGGAGAAAAAACCTGTAGCGTCTATCGTCCTCGACAAAGGTCCTAACCATTCTGCTGGTATCGTTGTTCCAGCTCAGCCTGGTCATCGGGTGTATGAGGGCCCTTATGGACTCTATCATGCCCTCTCTGTTTTCGGACAGCAGAAGCGCATTCCCGTATACCGAAAAAATAGCTTTACCCCGCCCGGGCAGGTCCAAAGAAAATACCGGGAGCTTATCGATTGGATCCTCATTCCCAATTTTTGTGGATGGACCGAAAAGGAAGCTGAGATCGTTAAGAGTTCCTCTTTGGACCTCGATTACGCTTTTTCTAGCGGTCGGATCAAGCGCATTCCAGTCCAGGCAGAAAGCCGCGGAGGAGAAAAGAATCGAGCCTTTTCCATCAGGATAGAGCGCCACAGCTACAGAGTCCACAGGCATCCCAGGGAACAGAGAAAAGTAGTCTGAAGATACCTCTGATACGGTCCTTTTTTCGGAGACATAGACAAAAAAGGGGCTCCCCTCAGGAGGCTCGGTTATGGCCATCATAGCGTTAAAATTTTCACTCCCCAGGGGTGTCGTTCGATTTTTTAGCGTCTCTTTACGTAGAATCGTAAATCCTCCCGCGGCAACGGATCCGATCATAATAGAGATCACTACTTTAGCCCTGTTTTTGGGCGTCCATATAAATTTAAACGGCCAAAACAGAGCCCTCAGCAACCTATTCAAGCCAGCAAAAAAACCTGAAGGGGCATCAGCCATCTCCTGGTCCTTTAGGACATCGTCTCCGAGGTTGTCTTCCATCGTACCCCTCCTCAAGGGCTATCCCCATAATAGCCACAAAATGGTATAGTCATATTGTAGCCTAAAAATCCAAGCGAGGTGATCCAGGTGAAAGTATTCATATCCACTTTAGTATCTTTTTTTATGATCCTAACGGCCTCAATTTCCTGGGGAGACCAATCTTACCCAGATCCAAGCCACTCAAGGTACGATGGAGGACCTCTCCCCTCCTCCTCGAACCCTGCGTGGACCTACGAATGCTCAAGCGGTATATCGGGATCGATCACGTGGTCCGACGGTAAAATCTACTTCAGCGATGGAGGAGGCTATCTCCATTGCCTCAACGGTCAGGATGGAACCCTGTTGTGGAAGACCCACTTCGATACCCTTCTTTACGGAGCTCCTCAGATCAACGCTGGAACCCTTTACGTCGGATCAGGAGGGGGTTCGGTGTACGCCATCGACGCCAATACCGGCCAGATAAAGTGGAGCCGATCCCTGGCGGTTAATCCATCGGAGACGGCTTCCAGTGCCATAGCTTCTTCGTTGGCGGTGTGGAAAAACAGGCTTGTGGCCTCCACTCTGGAGGGCTATGTCTTCTGTATCGACACAAACGCGGGGGAACTTTTGTGGAAGTTTAAGACTCAAAGGGAGATTCTGTGCTCACCCATCATTGCCGAATCCTTCGTTTTCGTGGGGGATCATTCTGGAGGCTTCCATGCACTGGACATAGAGACAGGAAAGAGGACCTGGGGAGGATCATCGGGAGGCCCAATAGATACGTCCCCGTCCTATTCAGATGGGGTGGTATATTACGGAGGATGGGACGGAGTCGTCCACGCCGTCAGAATTAAATCGGTGGTTCCACTATGGCATACCCAGGGTAACGGTGCTCTAACGACCGACATAGCCATCAGATCGGGAAGAGCTTTCTGGGGAACAGCTGCGGGCAACCTCTACGGCGTGTCCCTGGACAACGGCAATATACTGTGGAGTGTCGACCTGGGCATCACCCCGACGGCATCCCCTATCGCTACGGACAAGAACCTCTTCGTCCCAGGAGCGGAAGGAAAGATGATGTCGTTAAACTCGGAGACGGGAGCTACCGTCTGGACCTTCCAGGGTAAGGGGGATATCATATCGTCTCCAGTAATGGCGGGAGGAACCCTCTATTTCGGTACGATGGACGGTCTGGTGTACGCCATCAGATGAGGTATAAAAAAGCGTTCACGGAGGACAGACATAAAGAACACATGAAAGAGGCCCTCAAGGAAGCGGAAATAGCCCGCTCCGAAGGGGATATCCCTGTGGGGGCCGTAGTCGTGATGGACGACCAGGTAATTGGCCGAGGGAGAAACAGGAGGAGGCTGGAGCACGACCCAACCGCCCACGCCGAGATAGTGGCTATAAGGGAGGCAGGGGCGGCTCTTGGAACGTGGAACCTGTCTGACTGCGAGCTTTACGTCACTCTGGAACCATGCCCCATGTGCGCTGGAGCCATAGTTCAGTCAAGGATAAAAACGCTCGTGTACGGCTGTGTCGATCCCAAGGCAGGATCGAGCGGAACCCTCTACGACATAACCTCCGACAGCAGGCTTAACCACCGATGCGAGACCATATCAGGCGTGGAGGAGGATAGTTGTAAAAAGATACTCCAGGATTTTTTCGCCTGTTGCAGGTCCATGCGCAAAGGAGAGTCGTCCTAGCACAGTCGAACTTGCAAAAAAACCTCTTCGTGGGTATAATGTTTCATCGTCAAGGAGGAGTGGCCGAGCGGTCGAAGGCGCTTGACTCGAAATCAAGTGAGGGGCTCTGCTCCTCCGTGGGTTCAAATCCCACCTCCTCCGCCACTGCAACTTTTAATTAATCTGACAGCCTACGACAAACGAAGACAAAAACCTCAAAACCCCTGGATTTCCAGGGGTTTTTTGCTATACTGACAGAGGTGAAATCTTGTAAATATGACATGGAATGACGCCTAAGGACAAGCAAAACCGTACCTCTCACCGTACCTCTACGCCAAAACACTGATTCTCACCGTACCTCGTCTCTACAAAGGAGGCCATCCATTGTGATTACTGATGTTGAGATACGAAAGACGAAGCCAGGAGAGAAGGTTATTAGGCTGGTAGACGAGCGGGGGCTCTCCCTGGAGATCCGACCTACAGGCAAGAAGGTATGGAAACTAAGGATCTGGAAAAACGGGAAGGAAAGCAAAAAGACCCTCGGAGAGTACCCAGCTATCTCCCTCATGAGAGCTCGCCAGATAAGGGATGAGATCAAATCCTCGTCAACTTCTCCCACAGACGCTACGTTCGCAAGCCTGGCCCATGAATGGCTTGATGTACGCATGAAACCGACGAAAGTTCCTCGATACATTGAGACTCTGATCTACAAAATAGACACTCTGCTAATCCCTCACATAGGAGATAAGATCGTCCGATCTCTCACAGCTCCCGAACTCTTACAGGTCATCAGAAAAATAGAGGCCAGAGGGACGATAGAGACCGCCAGACGAACTCGCCAGATGTGCGGTCAAATATTGAGATATGGGGTGGCGACCGGAAGATGTGACCGAGATATAGCCGCCGACCTCAAGGGAGCTTTGCAGCCGGTAAAGACGACTCATATGGCCACAATCACCGATCCCGCCCGAATTGGCCAACTCATGAGAGACATAGACACCGGACTGGTAGGACAGATCAAGTACGCCCTATTATTCCAGGCATACACCTTTGCTCGACCGGGCGAACTGAGAAAAGCCGAATGGGTCGAATTTGACGGTGACACCTGGAAAATCCCAGCTGAAAAGATGAAGATGAAACGAATCCATTGGGTCCCCTTATCTCGCCAAGCGTTAGAGATTCTGGATAAGCTCAGGGAGATCTCCGGCAAGTCCCGATATCTCTTCCCCTCGATTAGATCGATGACCAGGCCTATGTCCGACGCCACCGTTCTGGCTGCCTTACGAAGATTAGGCTATACCCAAGAGGAAATGACCGGACACGGCTTCCGCTCCATGTTCTCAACGATTGCCAACGAACACGGCTGGCCTCCGGACGTCATAGAAAGACAGCTCGCACACGTCCCGAAGAACGCTGTACGAGCCGCCTATAACCACGCCGAGTATCTGCCGAAACGAATTGAGCTGATGCAATGGTGGGCAGACTGGCTGGACGAACAAAGAGGATAAATAAAAGCAGCCCTCCCAGGCGACCACCTGAGAGGGCTGCTTCTCTTATCTAGCTACGACAGCTCCGACAACTCCCCCTATCAATACGCCCCAGAGGATACCCTCGGAGCGTTCACGCCGTGACTTCCGTCGCCATTCCTGGCGTTCTATTTCCAACTCTCTGGCGAGATCAAGGAGAGCCGCCTGCTGCGTCTCAGAGGATCGCCAGATCTCACCTCGGAGATCTTCATACCCCATCCGATACGCATCTCGCTCTTTAATGGCCGTCTGCCATCCAGAGACCACATCTCGACCGGTCTCAATGTCCATCCAATATCCTGGGGATGGGGATACCCACCCCTTAGGAACCTGACGGATATCACAGGCGATCCCGGCTTCGGCGATACTCACGAACCAGACGGCCAAGAGTATCGACAACATCATCCGATGAGACAGAGACATGGACTTCCACCTCCTTCTCGAGCTGCCTATCGATAGCCTCAACAGCCCTCTCCAGTCGGTTGAGCTCGTCTTTAACGAACGTAACAGCCTTATCGGTATCGACAGTTGTTACTGGCTCTCGTCGGAGATATCCTTCCCCAAAAAGCCAAAGCCCTACCCCAACCAGAGCTATTACGACCAATGCCCATGAGATCTTTTTCATTGCTCTCTACCTCTTGAGCATTGCGCCATCCTCCGGCCGACGGACTCCACCGGGGAGGGCAGACTTAGAGATAAAGGCAAAAACCGCAATCACCGCCTCCTTTAAAAGGCTGGCCTCCGCCGCTCCTACACAGACCGCTATGGCCACTATGAGCAAGGCCACCAGAGCCAGGACGTCGCAGGACTGTATGTTCTCCTTAAACCATTCTTCCATCTTAATCGCTCCTTTCGTGCTCTCGACACCTCAGGCCCTCACGCTTCATCCGGGTAAGCAACCCATCCACCTGTCTCTGTAAGGTCACCACCTTACGGTGATGGTCCCGTATAATCCCGAAAAGGCCGACCATGAACCCTATCTCAACAAGGGACCAGGCAATATCCCTCAGATCCCCTATAGACTGACTCATCCCTGTAAGCCCCCACTCTGCCGTCAGGGCGATATAGGCCAAAGCGCAAAGAGTCGGCAGGGCCAAAAGCGACCCTGCCTGTCTTGGACTCTTCACCCCCTGATACACCAGCAACATGGCCACTGCCACCCCAACACCGTTTAGCCAGTCGTTTATCATCACTTACCCCTCCTCATCCTATCCAGAAAGCCCAGGGGATCGTCTCGAATGGCAGAACCCAGCTTCAGTATCGACCGACATAGCTCATCCCCGGCTAAGCCGGCCAGCCCTGCCAGACCAGCACTGAGATCCTGGGAGCATCCCCCAGCCCTGGCTATCTTGTAGGTGATGACCCCTGCGAAGACAGAGACCATAGCCATAGCCACGGTCTTTCGGTGTTCATCCGGTCTGAGACAGGATCGGACACCTCCGCCGAAGAGGGACAAAAACACCACGATAACCCACTCCAGGACAGACTGAAAAAAGTCGGCCA
>CAYNAN010000045.1:0-18666 GCA_964395085.1 uncultured Synergistaceae bacterium | reverse complement strand
CGACGGGGACTACAGAGGGGCCTACGACTGCTACTTCAAGAGCATGAACATCGCCAGGGATAAGGGCTTCAGCAACAGGTATCTCCAGGCGGTCACCAATATCGCCGACCTCTACTACGCCATGGGCATGTGGAACGAGAGCAAAGATTCCTATCGGGAGGCTATTATCGGCTCACTGGAACAGGGGGATATGGATATCTTCCTAATAGCGTCCCTGGGTTTCAACAGGGTAGCCAGAGGGGAGGACCTGGGGCTCTCCGGAAAGGTGGACTACCGGTCCATCGTCGGCATTCCCTGGCGTGGGCTGATTTTGCCCAAGGGAAGGGTCAAGGAAGACTTTTTTAGGCCCTACTGGAAAAGTTTGGATGAAAAATCTGATTTATGGTTTAGGCCATCGCAGGTACTAAACCCCGACAGAACGGTAGAGGCGGTGTCCTCCATGCTGGGCTGGAGCCGGACCCAGGGAATCGCTCGCTTTACCGTGGCCGACGGGATGCTTCGTCTGGCGGAGAGAAGGCTCTCTACCCTGTCCCAGCTTGAGGAGGCTGTAAATGAACTCAAGGCGAGCGGACACAAAGTTCCCAAGCAGTTCTGGACCGCCCTAAGGAGGGGCGCAGGAGAGAGGCTCATTAGGGGGGCGGTGGGGCCCATGGTTATCCAGACCGAGGGCCTCATGCTCGAGGGGGAGGAGCCAGCCCCTAAGGGCAAAAACGAGGGGTCCAAAGAGCTCTCCCTGTCCCTTGAGGTGGTGGCTCGAATCCCGTCCTATCTGGGCATGGACAAAAAGGCCCAGGCCCAGTTTGTCAAAGATCTGTCAGAGGGGCGTCCTATGTCACCTTCGGTCAGGTTCGGCCTCGCGTCCTATCACAGGGGCAAGGCCCAGAAGGACTCCCTGGATCCTGCGGTACAGAAGGAGTTAAGTGGAGTCGTTCTGGAGATAGTTAGCTCTCTGACGGATAAAAAGGTAACCTCCTCGGACCTGGGGGTGGATACGGCCTATACGTCTCCTTTTATGATATGTCAGGTAAAAGGGGCCGAGACCTTAGTGGAGCAGACGGAGCGGTGGAACGACATCTCCATAAGGGTTGCCCTCCTCAAAGAGCTAGGGGTCGAGATAGGTTCGGTGTCCTCCGTGGAGGAGTTCCTCAAAAAGTTTCCCCTGGCCCTCAAAAAAGGTGAAAAGAGTTTCGATTCCCTCAAGGGAGATGTGGAAAAGCTGGTCTCCCTCGGCAGCTTCCTGGCCCATCAGGATATCCTGAGGGAGAAGGTCCTGTGCGGTGAGGTCTTTAAGGTCGAAGGTGGATTGTCCTTCGATAACAAGCAGGCTATGGATCTTCTGATTCGCAAGATGGCCCTGTTTCTGGGCGATCCCTCAGGTGCGGAGACAGCGGTTGGTGACCTGAAGGAAAGATACGGTTTTGCCGACAGGATAGCCACAGGAGACCTTCCCAACCCCGATCTCGCCTGGCGCTCAGCGGTACTGTCCGCCAAGGCCAGACTTCAAAAGGGGGATCGGGACGGCGGTCTAGCCCTGCTGAGGGATGCCATATCGGTCATAGAGGGAATATCCCCTGCGGAGGGAACCGAGTCCAGGGCCACCACCGACAGGCTTGAGGCCTATACACTCACGATAGACCAAACCTACCGACGTTGGCAGGAGACCAAAGACGTAGGGGACATGGAACAGGTCTGGAGGGCCCTTGAGTCCATGAAGAGCCGCCAGTGGAGGGAGCTTTTGTCCACCACCGGCATGGGCTTCCTGAACAGGCTGTCGCCGGACGAAAGAGACAGATACAGGGAGTTAAAGGGGCAGGTTACCACCCTTGAGGGAGGCATCAGGCTTGCCTTTTCCAAAGCCGACCTATCCACGATGATCGACTACGCCTCAAAGCTCCAGGCCAAAAGAAAGGAACTGGACGAGTTTATGTCCGCTCACACAGTGGTCGGGCCGGTGGAGGTACCGGAGGTCGGCCAGATTCAGGGCCTGATACCTCAAGACTGGGCGGTTGTAGACTACTACATCTCGCCGGAGGTGTCCTTCGCCTTCGTCGTCCGAAAGGGAGAGCCTGTGGCTCTGGTCCCGCTGGAGCTGGACTACAACCTGTTCTTTGCTTACGTTACGACTATGAGGTCCAAGAAAAAAGAGGAGTTCGATCTGATGCGCACCAGCGATGCTCAGAGGATCTTTGGCCTTAACGGCAGGGACGTTGAAGGCTGGGTTTTATCCCCTCTGAGGCCCTACCTGGGGGATGTTAAAAAAGTGCTTGTGATCCCTCACGATATCCTTTTCCTCTATCCTTACGAGACCATGGTGGTCGATGAAGAAGGGGGGAATAGATATCTGCTGGATTTGGGATGGAATTTTGCTGAGATTCCAAGTGCCTCTCTTATAGTACACGGAAGCCAGGGGGGCAGGTCACACTCCAGTTCCGCTGCGGTGGTGGCGAACCCCGCTTATCTCTATTATAGGGGGGCAGCTAAGGAAGTTAAGGATTCTTTTAAGGGGATTCTGTCCGACGCGGATAGTCCTATCGATGTGGCTGTGAGGCTGAAAGCCGGTCCCGCTATGACCCCTCTGGAGGGTACCCAAAGGGAGGCGGACTCGCTGCTCTCCATCTGGGGAGGGGCGAGTCGAGATGTCACTTACCTTGTTGGAGCGGATGCCTCGGAGGTGTCCATGGTATCGGCGGACATCGGTTCCCACGGCTACGTCCACTTTGCCTGTCACGGCTACGACAGGCACAGCATACCCTTCCTTCAGCCAGGACTGGCCCTTTCTCCTGCCGCCGACAGGGGGAACGACTCCTTCGCCCAGATGGGCGAGCTGGCGGCCATCAACTGGAGGTCGAGGCTGGTGGTCCTGTCCGCCTGCGATACCGGTTTGGGGGATCTCTACGTTGGGGACGGTATGGTCGGTCTGAACAGCGTATTTCTGTCAGGCGGTGTCCATGGGGTCGTGGTCTCTCGTTGGCTTGTGCCAGATGCCGTCGCACCTGTGGTAATGGAAGGAATGTATTCCTCCATAGCCTCAGGGGTTTCCCCGGCGGAGGCCCTGAACGGGGCTAAACGTCAGGTTCTGGAGGACGGTGAAGGAGCCACCGGATGGGCGGTCCTCAAGTACGTGGGGATTCCCTGGGAGATAGAGTCGAAATGATCGCCCTAACTCGAGCCATTACGGCAGCGGTTCTCATATCCCTCTGTATGGGCTCCTGTTCCTTCGGATCAGACGATCAGCTGAGGGAGAGGGCCCTTAACCTCTACAGCGTCATGGACTATCGAGGGGCTTTGGTCCTCTTTCTACGGCTCGCAGAGGAGGATCCTGATGAGGGGTCCTACTGGGACTACGCCGGTTGGTGTCACAGATATCAGGGCGACTGGCAAAGCGCCCTCGGATGTTTCGACCGGGCCCTTCCCCTCCTTCCTGGGAAGGAGGGGGCCTGGGTGGCGGTCGGAATGGGCGAGACCTACCTCGGTGCGGCTGACTACGGAAAGGCCCGTCAGTTCTTCTCCGAGGCGATAAGCAGGGCCCCAGAGGACGAGGAGCTCTTTATCCGTTCCCTAAGGGGCATCGCCTGGGCCTGCGCCTTCTCCGGCGACGATAAGGGCTACGAAGAGGCCCTTAAGGCCCTCTCTGAACTGGATAAAGACCTAGCTCAGGCCATCAGAGACGACCTCTCACCGGTCCTAGAGCAGGTTGGGGAGGAGGAGGGAGCCTTGCAGGATCCCGATCCCGTCCAGGAGCCAGACCTCAAGGAAGAGCCCGATAAACCTGCGGAGGCCGAAAAGCCTGAAAAAACAACAAAAAAAGACAGCTCAAAGGAAAAACCCGTCAAAAAGGCTCTAGCCCAAAAAGGGCCAGCTAAAGAGGTCCCTAAACCGGTGGAACAGAGTAAACCGTCACCTCCCGACCCCCTTACTTGCTACTTTTCAACGGGAAAATCGGCGGTCCAGGAGCTTGCTGAGCTCTCCCAGAGGGGAGGGGCCTTCAAAAGGTCCGACGGAGTCGACGCAGATGGCCTGATCTACCACAGGATAACCCCTCCTCAGGGGTGGTCCGGCGGTGATTGGATACCCAGAGGCCCCGTCGTCTCCGTCGTGATGGACGAGTTCGACGGCAAGGTCTTGAGGGTTAACGTGACCGGATCCTACGGGGTCCAGGAAGATCCTATATCCACAGGGATGGCCCTGTTTGCCCAGTCCATCGAGGGGCTAAAGCCCTTTTACGGCGATCCGGCCTATACCAAAAAAGGTGGCGTCTCCATGGAAGCCCTCTGGCACGGATCCCAGGGCAGGATGATCCGGCTTGGGGTCGACGTGATGCTCGACGGCAGCGTAAAGGTCCAGTTTGCGGTGACGGACCGGATTATCTTCGGTCGTTTCCTGATACACAGTCAAAAAGGCAAGTAAAAACTATCGCGGAGGTGTATGAATATGAGTAGGTCTAAGCTGTTGGTTCTTTTGGGCGTGATCTGCGCTCTGTGCGTGGCGTCCTTCGGTGTGGCATCTGCGGACGTCAGGTCCAAAGAGTCGGGGGCGACCAGGGATATAGTTCTGGTCGAGGACGATGCGGAGGAGGGAGAGAACGCCGAGGCCAAGCTCCAGGTGGAGGAAATGGCGTCGGAGGGAGATCCTTTTGGCCTTAAATTATGGTCCGGTCGCTCCGAGAAGGGCGACGTCTACGACATAGGCGACAAGATGACCATAATGTTCAAGGCGGAGAAGGATTGCTACCTGACGATTCTGGACTTCACGCCCAGCGGCAGCGTCTACAAGCTCTTCCCCAACAAGTGGATGGCCGACGGCTTCGTCAAGGCGGGCCAGGAGATCGCCATACCGGCCAAGGGACAGAAGTTCTCCCTCAAGGTCGGCGGTCCTGCTGGAACCGACGTGATAAAGGCGATAGCCACCAACCAGGAGACCAAGGTAATAGACGAGGAGAACGAGGAGATTATGGGACCCTTCTCCTCGATCAAGGACGCCAAGGCCGCTACAAGGGACATCCTTTTGGTGGAGGAAGAGGAGGAAGAGGCCAATAGCGAGAAGCCACTTGAGTGGGACGCCGTCTCTTTGGCGGTACACACCAGAGGCGAGTCCGACGAGAAGGGCGGATTTGGCGTCGCCGATAAGGACGGGTGGATCGCCAAAATATGGCTCGACAGGGATAACTTCCTCACCGGCGAGGCCATGTTCCTCAAGTTCGCCAGCAACAAACCCTGTAAGGTCGTCAAGGTGGTCAACGACGGAGTCAGCGGCAAGCACAACGAGCTCCTTCCAGAGGGGCAGTCCCTTGAGGTCCTTCCAGGAAGCATTGTGGTAATACCGGGCAAGGATCACAAGTTCAAGATGGTCCCCTCCACCCCTGTCGGGCTGGACACCATCACGGCTACCTTGGTGGACGGCGACGGTGTCGAGATGACCGTCTCCCTCAAGGTCCTCATAGAGGAGTAGCTCTGAGTCTATGGACGTTAAATCGCTCAAAAAGAGCCTGAAACTGTTGCTCTGCGGTATGTTGATCCTCGGTGCTGGCCCTCTATGGGCCGGTGCCGATGACCTTAGGGACAGGGCCCAGAACCTCTATAAGGTTCAGGACTACCGTGGAGCCCTGAACCTGTTCGACAGACTCCTGTCCGAAAAGCCCGACGATGGATCGGCGTTGGACTTCTCCGCCTGGTGTCTAAGATACCTGGGAGACTGGAAAAGCGCCGAGGCCAGGTTTGATCTGGCGCTGAAGGCACTACCTGGGAAGGACGGAAGCTGGGCCACCGTAGGGTTAGGTGAGACGCTGCTCGGATCCCAGGCCTACGCAAGGGCTATAGAGACCTTCAACGTGGCTATAGACCTTTCTCCTGAGGACGACGAGCTGGTCCTTCGTTGTCTAAAGGGCATCGCCTGGGCACAGGCGTTCTTAGGAGACAGGGAAGGCTTTGAGGCCACCGTAGCCAGGATCAGGTCCATGGACGGCTCGGAGGCTGATTCCCTGGTGGAGGACACCGCTCAGATCCTCTCGGACTCAGAGGCCCTTCTGGCCCAGTCAAAGGACGCTGAGCCTGTCGCCCAAGAGGAGCCCCAAGACGGTATAGACCGTCAGGCGGAGCTGGCCCAGGAGGCGGAGCCAAAGGACAAAGCCGCTGAAGCTGAAAAAGGCTCTATCTGGGGGATAACCCTGGGGGCATCGGCCAAGGACGAGATAGGTAAGCTGGAGGCTGCTGGCATAAAGTGTTACAGGGGAGACGGGGCTAATCAGTACGGAGTCGAATTCTCCGCCTTCGAGTTCCCAGACAACCCCCTTCCCAAGTTCCTCATGAAGAACGGCGAGGAGGTATTCGCCGTGGAGGAGTATAACGGTCTGGTCTACAGGGTTCTTGGGCTGGTGAACTACGGCGAGAC
This sequence comes from uncultured Synergistaceae bacterium, assembly GCA_964395085.1. Lineage (GTDB taxonomy): Bacteria > Synergistota > Synergistia > Synergistales > Dethiosulfovibrionaceae > Dethiosulfovibrio. The sequence continues at coordinate 12,279 of CAYNAN010000045.1, read as the reverse complement.
CGGCTCGCCACTTACCTGGATCAGAAGTCAGTTTGGAGCGATGTTGGACGCTCTGTCGGGGAAGTACGGAAACCCCGATATGATGAGAATGCAGGGTATTTCTTTCGAGGCTGCCTGGGTCGTGGACAGCTACTCCATATGGCTCTTCGCCAGCGTGGGACTGGACGGATCCAGCAAGGTGCAGATCAGCTACATAGACAGGGAAGTGGAGGCTCTGTTGCTGGAGAATGTACAGGAGCAGGGCAAGAACCTATAGACCACAAAAAAGCAGGGATCCTAGCGGTTCCCTGCTTTTTTGTGGTCTATAGTGACTTTTCACTCTGGTATGAAGTATCATAACAGGTAAAGGTTTCGTTTATGATTCTGTTCTGGAGGCGATGTCGCGATATGAAGAAAAGTTTGCTCTATATCTGTGTGTTTTTGTACCTGATGGTGCTCCCCGCCGATGCCAAGATGAGGCTTGCCGTCCTGGAGTTTCAGAACAACGGCAACGAGGGTTCCCTTGCAACCGACGCGGTGTGTCGGGGCATAACCGATATGCTCACCACCGAGCTGTTCAAGACCGGGGCCTTCGAGGTATACGAGAGGAGCCGTATGGAGGCTATAGCAAGGGAGCAAAGCCTGTCGGCCACAGGCGTGTTAGATCCCAACACCGCCGTCTCTCTAGGTAGGATCGCTGGGGTTGAGACGGTCGTGATCGGTGCTGTGACCGAATTCAGCTTCAATCAGTCCGGTGGAGTCATACCTCTCCCTATTGGAGGCTGGGGTGGCGTCGCTGTGGGAAATCAAAAGGCTACCGTCGCCCTTGACCTTCGGGTCATAGACGTGGAGACCGGCAAGGTCCGAATGGTGGCCCGTGAGAAAGGCACCGCCGATAAGAGCATAGGAGGTATAGCCACCCAGTACGGCGGCTATTTCGAGAGCGAAAACGGCGGTATACTGGCCGCTGCGGCCTACGATTGCGTGGTAAAGGTCGCCAGGAAGATGCAGGCCATGGTTCCAGGATCGGCCCACAAGGTGCTTTCCGCCTCTGGCTCCTCTGTGACCATCAACGTGGGCAGCAACGACGGGGTCCAGCCCGGTCAGCTCATGGCGGTGTTTTTCGAGACCAATCCCATAGTGGACCTGGACGGATCCATCCTTGGGGTGGAGAGAGAATACCTAGCGGTCCTGAAGGTCAAAGAGGCCCAGGGGGCCTACTCCAAGTGCGAGGTAGTAAAGGGAAGCGGAGGTAAGCTGGAGCGGGGAGACAACGTAGAGATCCTCTTCGGAAATCCAGATGACATAAAAATAACCACTCATAGCAGGACCTTGGCGGCGTTAGGTGGTTCGCCTACGCCAGTAGAGGCGCCCAAATCTTCTGTCGCTACGGTTGCTTCCGCCCCTGAGAAGACACCTTCACCGTCTAAGGGAACGCCCTCAGGTGGAAGCTCCTCTGCTAAGGTACAGGAGGCCGTCTTGGCTCAGGAACAGAACCCTAAAACTGCTGTGGCTAAGGATGATTCCGTCGCTAACACGTCGGTCCAATCCGAGGTTGTAGATCTCTATTCCACCGACAAACGCACGAAAAACAACATAAAGATAGCCCACAGAGGGGCCTACAGCGCCTACTCCAAGAGGCAGTATAAGAAGGCTCTGGAGATGTTCGACCGGGCATTCAACCTCTACCCAGAGGGAAACTATCTCCATGCCTACTGGGCTGGGCGTACCGCCTTTAATCTCAAACGTAAATCCGACGCTAGATCCTGGATGGAGAGGGCCCTTGAGATAAACCCCAACTACGCTCCGGCTCTGGACTTTATCAAGGATAAGAAGCTTTAACATGGTAATTATCGGATCGAAAAAGGTCGTACTATTGGTCGTCGCGCTGTCGTTGTTCTGTGTTGGTGTGGCCAACGGCGATCCCCTTCCCAAGGGCAAGGCTATCGCCATGGTCATATACGAAAACTCTCAGGATCCCTTTCAGCAAGGAATGGATATTGGGTCCGCCGAGGCGGTTGTCAGTCGGATGTTTTTGGACAATGGATACCCTCTGGTAAACCAGGCCCAGCTCAAAAAGATAAAAGAGAGCAAGGCTGCAAGGCTGGCGCTTGACGGCGACGTGGAGGGCATAATTAAGCTGGGGTCCTCCTACAACGTGAGGATATTCGTGACAGGGAAGGTCGCTAGACACAGGCCGGTGAAAAATCCCATGGGGACCTACACCGCCACGGCTGCCATAGCTGTCAGAGCCTACTCCACCGCCAACGGCAAGTATATCTTCTCCGACACCGCCGACGCTAAGGCCCTAGGAGGATCTCCCGACGAGGCATCGGAGAAGGCGTTGCAGGAGGCCGCTAGGATGATGGGGGCTATTCTTACAGGATCTCAGGCCAGTGCTGTACCGCCTGGAGCCTCAAGCAACATAACCCTAAATGTCTCGGGTGTCTCGGATTTCTCCGCGGCCAACAGGATACTCGACGCCTGTAAGAACCTATCAGGCACTGTAAGCGCCAAGGTTAGCGCCTACTCCGGCGGGAACGCCGTCTTCTCCGTGGTGTTCAGAGGCGACTCTAAGACGTTCGTAAAACTTCTTTCTTCCAAGGGAGTTAAGCTGTCCATAAAGTCCGTAGGAGCCACGGTTATCGAGGCGGAAGCACTCAGATAGGAGAGGTTTATTTGTCGTATCGATCTATATTCTGTTGTATCGTATCGTTGATGCTATTCCTGTTCAATGTCGGCGTGGGTCTTGCCTCCGAGGACGGCCAGATAATGGGGTTCATCGTTGACTCGGCGGGCCGTCCTGTCCCGAACGTGACGGTCAAGGTCGTAGGGGGAGAGAAGTATCTTACCGCTATATCGGACAGAAAAGGCGAGTTCGTGTTGAGGGATCTCTCCCCCGATATCCCCCTTACCGTCCTATGGGACGAGGGTAAACCCTCCTCAGGGAAGGTCGAGAGCCTTCGTGTCCCCGCAGGAGGAACTCTCTTCCTCATGACTGGTTATCTGTCCGGCGAGGTAGGGGAGACAGTGGTCTTCAGGGTCCCCTCGAATCCATCGACCGGTTACAGCTGGTCCATATCCCAAAAGGGAAACCCGTCTGTGGCTACCTCTGTGGGAAATATTATGGAGTCCAGGGAAGAGTCAAAGGCCTCAAGGGGCAACGTTGGATCCGTAGAAAACGAGCTGTGGCTGTTCAGAGCAGTAGGTCAGGGAAGCACCACTGTTTCCCTGACCTATATTAGACCGTGGGAGACCGACGTACATCCCTCCAGGGTTGCGGTCGTGATAATGTCGGTAAGGTAGCCATATCTATCTCAAGGAGGTGTTTCAACTGATACGTCCTGTCGTAGCCCTTAATATAATCTGTCTGGCCCTTTTCATCTTGTCCCCTCTCCCTCTGAACGCTGTGGAAAAGGGCTCGATGGCAGCTCCGAGCCAGGAATACTCAAGCTGGTTCAACTGCGATAAAAACATATTGTCGTTGAGGGCCTCTTCTGGCCGGACGTTGGGAGATTCACCTCCAAGGCTGGACCTGTCCCATTTGAGGGGAGAGGATATTTCCTCTTTCTTTGGAAAGGGTTTGGGCTCCCCGCCTATCAAGTACGATTTAAGGTCTGAGGGAATACTGTCCCCTGTGAGGAACCAGGGCTATTTTGGGACCTGTTGGGCATTCGGGTCCTTTGGATCCCTGGAGTCCACCTTTAAGAGAGGGGACGGGGTCTCCAGGGATTTTTCCGAGGCTCACCTGTCCTACTTTGCTTACGTCGATCTAGGTCCAGATATGCCGGCCTTTACGGCCCAAGAGCCCGCCTTTGGGAGCGATCCCATCTTTGACCAGGGGGGAAACGTGTGGAAGTCGACCGCGATCCTTAGCCGTTGGACCGGTGCGGTGAACGAGTCCGACCGGCCCTATCAGAGCGTATCTCCGTGGCCTCAGGAGGCACTTCCTCTGTCCTCTGACCCAGTCTCCAGCCATCTGGAACAGGTGTTGTTTCTGGGAAGCGACTTCTATGGACCTTCTCTGAAGTCCGCGGTCATGGATTACGGTGCGGTCGCCTTCAGCATGGTATGGAGCGACGATTCCTTCAACGCCTCTACCGACTCGTACTACAATTCGACAGGCGAAGGAGGAGGTCATGCGGTCCTTCTCGTAGGGTGGGACGACCAATATCCAAGGGAGAACTTCAACCAAGATCCGGGGTCTGACGGAGCTTGGTTGGTCAAGAACAGCTGGGGTGATGGTTGGGGGGACGAGGGCTATTTCTGGATTTCCTATAAGGAAAAGATCCTTCGTCGTCCTGCCCTGTTCATCGGGGCCTCTGCCGATAATTTCGACCTGGTCTACCAACATGACCCTCTGGGGTGGATCAGCAACTACGGGTTTAACTCGGACACGGCATGGCTTGCAAACGTGTTTCACGTCTCCGGCGAATCCGGAGGTTGGCAGAGATTGGAGGCCATCTCCCTTTATTCCGGGGCTGTCGACAGCTCTTACTCCTTAGAGGTCTGGACGGAGGGCTCCCCGGGAAATCCGAGGAGTGGGCGAAGGATAACGGCCCCTCAGGAGGGGACGATACCGCTTCCTGGATACCACACCGTAAGGCTTGATGATCCGGTCTATCTCGAGGCTGGAGCTCGCTTTTCCGTGGTGGTCAGGTTGACGACGCCTGGTTACGCCTATCCCATCCCGACCGAGATACCGGAGGAGGGCTACTCTGAAAAGGCCACAGCGTCGGACGATCAGGGCTACGTCAGCTCCGACGGAGTGACCTGGTCTGACATGAACTCCGTTGTGGCTGGATCTAGCGTATGTCTTAAAGCCTTCACCTCACTGGGCAGTCCGCCCTCATCCTCTGGTGGTGGCTGCTCCGTGGGATTGGCTCCTTCGTCGCTCCTGTTGCTGTTTCCCATGATGTTCCTTCGTAGATAATGCACATCTCAATGTGATAAAATTGTACAGAGGGGACCCTTAAGGGTCCCCTCTACACTTCGGGGAAGGGGTGTCCTAACTATGAGGGGATTTTTTGTGGTCTTAGCGTCGTTTTTTTTCGCGCTCTCTCTAACTCCTCAGGGAGACTGTGCGGAGTCCAAGACCGTTCCTGGAGAGTACCTGATCCTGTTCAAGTCCAGGGACAGGGTTATGGAAACCGAGGGACGGGACAGGGATGTCGCGGTGTCGGTCATGTTAGACTTCCAGGGCGAATATCTGGCGGTCCGTTACGGTCTGGATGTAAAAAATACCTTCAGCGCGATCTCTCGCTCCAACGGAAAAGGGATGTTCTTCGTAAGAAGCGAAAGAGCTTCAATAGACGGGAAGTTCGAGGAAAAGCTGCTTGAGGAACTCAGAGCGGACCCCTTTATAGAGGCGGTCTCTCCTAACGAGGTTCAGAAAATGATCTCCACTTCCGTGGGGATATCAAAGCCTTAAAGGGCTCGAAGGGGTGTATGTAATGGGTAAAAAATCGTTGTTTATAGCTTTAGCTCTCTCTGTTTTCATATGGGGAGGTGTGGCATTTGCCCAGTCCGCTTCGTTTGGAGAGTACGTCGAAGGGGAGGTCCTGGTCGTCCTAGATGGCACAGGGGCCAATGTATCCGATGTCTCGACCTTTAAGGCCGGTCTCGATTCGTCCGCAAACGCTCTGGCGTCATCCGTTGGAGCCCAGTCGCTTGGGACATACAGCGCAATAGCCGCCCAGAGCGGAAAGAGCATCGCCCATCTCAGAGCGGAGGGCAAGACCACAGCCGAGCTTATGGAGGAGCTTAAATCTCAGCCCGGGGTTGTCGGAGTTGCCCCGAACTACATATTCAGGATATCCTCTTGGCCCAACGACCCGATGAGTGGCGACCTGTGGGGCATGTCGGACATAAAGGCCCCCGAGGCATGGGACCTTTATTCCGGCGATAAAGGCGTTTTTGTTGCCGTTATAGACACTGGGATAGACTACAACCATCAGGACATAAAGGCGAACATAGGCAGGGATATGGACGGAGAGCTGGGAATCGATACGGTGGCTAACGACAGAGATCCGATGGACGACAACGACCACGGTACTCACGTGGCTGGGACCATCGGAGCGGTCGGGAATAACGGGATCGGTGTAACCGGCATAAACTGGAGCGTCAGCCTCCTTGCGGTGAAGGTGCTGAACGAGAAGGGCAGTGGAACCGGTGCTCAGGTCATGGCTGGGCTTGACTACGTTGTAGGTCAGAAGAGAAGGGGCCTTAACATAAGGGTTGCCAACATGTCCCTAGGCGGTTGGGGATTGCCCATAAACAACCCCGACTCAGATCCCTACGCCAGCGCATTTAAGGCCGTAACGAACGCAGGAATACTGCTCGTCGTAGCAGCAGGAAACGAGGGACAGGACATCGACAATCCCACAGGATACATGAACAAGGATAACAAATGGATAGACCTCAGAGGTCTTGCGGTATATCCTGCCTGTTTCCAGTTCACAAACATGATAACGGTGGGAGCCATCAGCGCTGACCACACCCAGGCGTATTTCTCAAACCACAGCCCTAACTACGTCCATATGGCCGCCCCAGGAGTGAGCATACTGAGCACCGTCTCAAACGACAGCTATCAGAGGTTTGGTGGAACCTCGATGGCTACGCCCCACGTGGCTGGTGCAGCTGCCCTTATAGCTGCCTACATACCTAACCTCAGTGCCGGGGATATAAAGGCCAGGATTCTCGCCAACGTCACTGACAACAGCAGGCTTGCCGGAAGCGTCGCGACAAGGGGCAACCTCAACCTTTACGATGCGCTGAGAGCGGCCAAAAACGATGTAAAGGTGACCTCCATAACGGTTCCGTCATCTCAAAGGGTTTTAGACATAGAGGCCGGGACATCTGTCGCTCTGACTCCGACTGTGAGCCCCTCTAACGCCACCAACAAGGTCGTGGTCTGGTCCTCCAGCAACAACTTTGTGGCCACCGTTTCGGGGAGCGGTGTGGTCAAGGGACGATATTCAGGGACTGCCACCATCTATGCGAGAAGCAACGACGGGAGCAACGTCTCGGACAGCGTGACTGTAAACGTGACAGGCGGAAGCCTTTTTGGGGACGGCAGCGGCTGTTCCATAGGCCTCACACCTGCCACTCTCCTGTTGGCACTGCCCCTTCTGTTCCTTCGCAGGTAATTTTTAGGGTAAAGATTAAGGGGGACGACCTACGTCGTCCCCCTTCGCTTTTTTTACCGGTTCAGATAGGCCCATGCTATTGAGGCGGACATCGCGGCCCCCAGCTCAAGTACGTCGTCGTCGACGCAGTACTTAGGGTGATGCTGAGGGTAGGTCATATCCTTCTCCTCGTTCCCGGTCCCCAGGAACATGAACGTTCCTGGCCTCTCCATGAGGTAATAGCTGAAGTCCTCAGCCCCCATGGTGGGTCTCGCCTCGGACACCCTGTCCTCGCCTAGGACCTCTTTAGCCACCCCAACGGCAAACCTGGTGAAGTCCACGTCTGTCACGGTGGGGGGAAGCATGTAACTGTAGCTGAACTCCGCCTCGCACCTCATGGCGGAGCAAACAGCCTTGGCAACCTCCTCCATCCTCGCGGCGATGTTCTTCCTCACATCCTGGTTGAAGGTCCTGGTGGTCCCCCTTATGAGGGCCGAGTCGGGAATTGCGTTGAACACCGAGCCGCTTTTTATCTCTCCGACGGAGATTACCGCAGCGTCCAGAGGGTCGACCTCCCGGCTGACTATGGTCTGCCAGGCAGAGACCACGGTACACGCGGCCATCACCGGGTCCACCGACATATGGGGCATGGATCCGTGCCCACCTCTGCCCTGGATCTTTAGCTCGAACATATCAGCGGAGGCCATGGTCGGCCCCTCGCAGTAAGACATAGAGCCGCTTGGGACGGGCGACCAGATGTGCTGTCCGAAGACCACGTCCACACCGTCCAACACCCCTTCCTCCACCAGCTCTTTGGCTCCGCCGCCTCTCTCCTCGGCGTGCTGGAAGATAAGCCGGACCCTGCCGGGAAGGTCGTTTTCCATCCCCTTGAGGATCTTTGCGGCTCCAAGAAGCATGGAGGCGTGGGCATCGTGCCCACAGGCGTGCATCACACCGTCGTTGACCGAACGATAGGGCACGTCCCGCTCCTCTTGGACCGCCAGGGCATCTATATCGGCCCTCAGGGCTATGCACTTATCACCCTGTCCTAGGTCGGCCACGACGCAGATATCCTTCCCCTTACAGCCCACCTTTACCTGATCGTACCCCATGTCTTTGAGGGTTTGGGCGATTGTCGCTGCCGTCTCGAATTCGTTATTGGAGAGCTCAGGATGCCTGTGAAAATGGTGTCTCCACTGGGCTATCTCTTCCCTTATCTCTCCGGCTTTTTCCTTTATCTGTGAGAGCATGAATAAAAGCGCCTCCTATCTCAAAGTGGACTCAAACCTGTCGATCGTGGAGGGTGATATCTTTGGGGTGAATGAGCTTACCACCATCACCACCGCGAAGTTGACTATGAGTCCGACGAATCCCTCGTGAAGCCCCATTGGGGATGGAACCCCTATGAACTTTATCGCCACCACTGTGGCGAGCCCTGCCAGAAGCCCTGTCACTATTCCAGCTTTCGTGGGCCACTTGGCGAAGAGTCCCAGGACGACCGCTGGGAAGAACTGCGTGACGCCCGAGTATCCCACCAGAAGGAGCGACACAAGCATGGACGGGGCGAAGATGGCCAAAAGCACCGCGAGCACGGTCAGGACAGGGACCAACGCCCTGCCAAGTCTAGCCACCGCCATATCCTCCATTCCAGGCATGAAGCCCTTCTGGATCACGTTTCTGGCCATTAGGTTGGAGGAAGTGAGGATGAGCCCCGACGACGTCGATATGGACGCTGCAAGACCTCCTGCCCCTATAAACCCTGCCAGAAGAGGGGGAAAGTTGTTGACCAAGGCTATGAGCATGGCGTGGTCCGGCTTGGTTATCGTTCCTGCGAATGAAGGATCGACCCCGGCCTTGGCCGCGCATGTAAAGCCCACTACCATTATGGGTATCATCGTCAGCGAGTAGAGGGGCAGTATGGTCGCGTTCCTGCGGACCACCTTCTCGCTCTTCGCTGCGTAGGTCGCGGTGAAGATGTGGGGCCACATCCAGAAGCCGAGGCCACAGATGAGGGAAACCGACGCGACCCAGAATATCCCCAGTCCCGCGCTGTCCGGCAGGGTCAGGTGGCTGGGCTTGATCTCCTGAAGGATCTCCCAGACCTTGGCAGTACCACCGAAGAACTTGTTGGGGAATATGAACCCTATGGACACCATCCCGAATAGCATGATGATGGCCTGAAGGAAGTTCGTCCAACCGATGCCCCTGAGCCCCGAGACGTAGACGAATATCACCGCAGCGATGAAACTGATGATCACAGCGATCTGCCAGGATATAGCTCCTCCTGACGCCAGCTGGACTATCATCCCAGCCCCCATTATCTGGAGCTGGAGGTAGGGGATGGAGAAGATAACCCCTATGAAGGCCACGAAGACACCCAGCCAGCGGCTCTCGTACCTGTCCGCTATAAAGTCGGGCTGGCTTATGTACTTGAGCCTGGCTCCAAGCCTGTTTATCCTGGGCCCTATGAAGAAATAAAGGCCGTAGGCGATGGACCCGTAGGCCATGGCGTAGACGATGCTCATTCCCTTGGAGTAGGCCCACCCCGCCAGACCTAAAAAGGCGAAGGCGCTGTATATCTCTGCCGCCGCGGTGGTGTAGAAGAGGAACGTCCCGAACGAACGACCTCCGACGAAATAGTTCTCCATGCTGAATGCCTGGTTCCGTCCCGCCAGGACCCCGACCACGGTAGTGACTATGAGCCAGCCGAATATTATGGCTATGGAGATGGTCATCTGTCCTCACCGTCCTCTTTTTCCCTGACGATGTAGGCATAGGTCATCAGGCAGGTGGTGATAGGGACCATCAGGCCGGACCAGAATAGGATGAACGGAACCCCGAAAATAACCGGACTAACCCGGTTTGCCAGGTTCAACACAGGGGGCATATAGCCCGCCACTATCAGCGCAAAGCACCAAAGCACCTTGCGCTCCCCTCTTGAAAGACCCACAATAACACCTCCGAATATGATATAGAATAGTATGCACTATATCACGTAGGCGATCTTTAGGGAACCCCAATTCACTGAAGAGATTTGAAGCAAACTTTTTTCACTATATGACAGGTGATTTGGATTTTTTTATGGATATTTTCCACAATATTAGGGCTGTTGGGGCTATGGCTAGCTGCCCCCAGGCTATGGCTCTCATGGCTCCCGGCGTCCCTAGATACACCGAAAGGGCCCCTATTATGAGAGGCGACAGGGCGAACCCTAAGTCCATGGACAACATGCCTATGGAGGATCCCTTTGGCATCAGCCTAGGAGGGAACACGTCCGGTATTAGGGCCAACATCACAGGAAAGCCGAAACCCATCCCGCATCCGTACCCAACAGCTGATAGCGTCAAAGTAAGGGATGTATTGGCCTCAAGCGCCCCGGTCAGGGCCACTGCCATGACCATTATGGATACGCATCCCAACAGGTATCTGGGTATGTTCTTTATGAATTGACCTCCAAACACCCGTAGGACAATGCAGGTCACGGCGTTAACGGTATAAAAAAGGCTTGCGGGGAGCCCTTTCTCCCTCACAGGCAGTGACAAAAACTGCAATGTCGTCGAGTTTAGAATCGAGAAGGACGCCAGCGTGAGGATCATCGCCCATATCCCCGAGGCCTTCAGGCAGTCGCTCCAACCTCCCCAGTCGTCACTATCCTGGTCCTGCCTCAGAGACTCCGGCGACGGCAGTCCCCTTCCCGCCAAAGTCGCTGTCACAGTCAGGATGGCGGGAAGTAGCAGGTAGGCTATTCCCAGATCGCGATTCAAAAGCCATTCCCCTAAGGGAACGACCGTTATCTGCGGTAGGACGTAGGCTATGCCCAGTATGGCGAAAAGCGGTCCCCTCTGGCTCTCCGGGATGACCAATCCCTGAAACGTGGAGATGGCCACCATGGCGATACCTCCGACCATCCCCAGGCCCACACGGAAGGAGATCATCCCTGGCAGTCCCGGTACGGCCCAGATGAACCCAGTAGCCATGATGGACAGGACTCCCGCCAGCAACAGAGCTCCACTGAAACCCCACCTCTCCGTGGCCCATCCTCCGATAGGGCGGGAGAGAATGGCTGCCACGTTCAGGGCGGACATGGACCAGCCTATGGCCCCTATGGAATAGCCCCTGGAGGCGAGGATTATGGGGAACAAAAATCCCACAGCCAACATGGCCTGTATCAGGTATGCTCCGGTAAAGCATCTCCAGAAAAGCCTCTTCATCTTCTGATCATTCCAAGCATCGTTATCGTGGCGCTGGCGGCTATGCCCGACGCCATGGGAGGCAGCCATACGTGAAATGAGCCCGATGCCGCCATAGCAGCCAGTCCAGCCCCGTTTGCCGCGAGGGCCCAACGGGGCGACAGCCGTTCGGGCCATATCACCGCGACCACAAGAGGGATAAAGGTCCCTGCCCCTCTGAGGCCCATGCTCAGATAGCTCCAGTGGAGAATTTGGGATCCCTGGACCGCACAGGCCATGAGCCCCGCCGAGGCCACAACAAGGGCCACGGCCCATCGACTCATGGTCAGATCCCTCTCACGATCTCCTCTCATGAGCGGGATCAGGCCGTCCCTGACCAAGTTTGTCGCTATCCCGAAGGACAGCCCAGCTCCGGCCCCTATGAGGGTTATCAGCATGGTCCCCCACATTGCCCCCGATAGGACCGGGTTGAAGTTCGAGATTATGAAGTGGGGCAGAGCGGAGGCCGGGTCAACTGATACCCCGGAGGCCCTCATAGACAGACCTATGAGAACCCCCATTAATCCAACCGGTGGAATCAGTATCGCCGATAGGATGGCCCCTCTGACCGCGGTCCTCTCGTCGGAGGCGGCGAAGACCCCTTGGACGTATATCTGGGTGCAGAATACCCCTGCCACCATGGACAGGAGGGCGTTCCCGTCGGTGACCAAGCTCCCCCCGAACGGATTAAACCAGGGATCGACAGGGAGTGCCCTGAAGAGCTCCACAGGCGAGGCAATGGACCAGGCCATGGCGGCACATAGGGCCATGGTGCCGTACAGGGCTACCATCTTTGCCTTGCCGATGGAGCTGTAGCTCTTTAGCCCTCCAGAATAGGTGAATGCCAATATCAAAGAGCCAAGGAGCAATGCCGAGATCTCCGGAGAGATGGGCAGGACCGTCCGAAAAAGGGCGGCCCCGGCCAAAAATTGGGCCACCACCGA
>CAYNAN010000044.1:0-19190 GCA_964395085.1 uncultured Synergistaceae bacterium | reverse complement strand
GAGAGACGAAGTTCTCCGAGGCAATGAGCTCTATCTGCCGCTCCTGGCGATAGGCCTCCTCCAGGAGGATCGACGAGATCTCTGGATCAACCTGCTTTAACATGGCTGCAGCTTTTCCGAACATAATATACCCACCTTTCAAGATCATGGATACCCATAGAGCATCCGAAAAGAATCAAACGAACCTGACTGTCATTATAGCAAAAACTATCAAGCTACATAGAGCCAAAGCATTGGCTTTTTTACACTAGGGCTATCAAAAACACCAAATCCGAGGCGACAAAAGCCATCAATATTTTTCATCTAAGGACTAAACAGAGAACATAGCACTGTGATATAGTACAGGTCATAGAAAGGGATACAAAAAGATATCCAATAGGAGGGGAGTATATGGACAGGGACAGGGTAAAAAAAGCCCTCTGTGATGCCATAGATAGCTGGGCCGAAAGGGCTATAAGTCTGGCCATGGAAATAGAGAGAGAGCCGGAGCTAGGGTTCAAGGAACACAGGACTTCGGAGAAGGTATCAAACTTCCTGAACACCGTAGGACTCAGGCAAGAGAGTGGCTTAGCCGTAACCGGGATCAAGGCAAGGTTGAAGGAGAGCTCGGAAGGCCCCAACGTGGCTATACTGGGGGAACTGGACGGCATAATCTGCTCCGATAGCCCCAAGGCGGACCCCACGACCGGAGCGAGCCACACCTGTGGGCATCACCTCCAGATCGGCACTCTAATGGCTGTGGCTGCTGGTTTTGCAGAGGCAAATATAGGCGATCACCTAGGGGGCAACGTCACCTTTTTCGCCGTACCAGCGGAGGAATTCATCGAGATAGGCGAGAGATCCACCATGAGGTCCGAGGGAAGGATAAACTTCCTGGGAGGAAAGCAGGAACTCATAAGGATAGGGGCTTTTGACGACATAGATATGGCCATGATGGTCCACGCCGGGACCGATATGCCCGAGCCATCGGTGGGGATAGGCGAGACCGGCAACGGTTTTGTGGCCAAGACTATCCGCTACACGGGAAAAGCGACTCACGCTGCGGCGGCACCGCACGAGGGGATAAACGCCCTAAATGCGGCGGTGCTGGGCATCAACGGGGTACATGCCATGAGGGAGACCTTCCTGGACGACGATCACGTCAGGGTACACTTCATCATCACCAAAGGTGGGGATACGGTCAACAGCATCCCTGCCGACGTCAGGCTGGAGGCCTACGTCAGGGGCAAGACCCTGACAAGCATCGACGATACCCACGGCAAGTTCGACCGAGCGATGAAAGCTGGAGGGGACTGCGTCGGTGCATCAACCGAGATCCACACCATACCTGGCTACCTTCCTCTGGCCTGCAACCCCAGGCTCAACGACATCTTCGCCAAAAACGCCTCCATCCTGCTGGACAAGTCCAGGATCGTGAGGACCGGCCACTTCAACGCCTCCACCGACATGGGGGACGTATGCCACATAATGCCTGCGATACATCCCTATACGGGAGGGGTAACAGGGGCGCTTCACTCAAAGGACTTCACCGTGTTGGACTACCAAGCGGCGGTGATAATCCCGGCAAAGATAATGGCGATGACTGTGGTGGATCTTCTGGCCAACGGAGCCTCGGAGGGGAGGGATTTATTGAGCGGATTCAAACCTTTAATGACAAAAGAGAGTTATCTTAGGACTTTAGGGGATTACTTCTCCTAAAGATAGGGTGGGAGCGAAGAACAAGGAGGGACGAAGATGATAGACGGGATCAAGAACATAAAAATCCATGCGATAGTTTTGGCATTGGTTATCGGGGCCGAATTTATAGGAATTCATTCGTTTAAAATAGGACCTGGAACCCTGGTGCTTCTGCCGATGTTGTACGCCCTTGCCGCAGGAGCTCTTATGGGGCCCAAATTTATCAAAGCTGTGAATCAAAAGGACATGGTGGACGCAGGAAGCCTGGTAGGAGTGACTCTTATGCTGCTTATGGCCAGATACGGGACTCTGGTGGGACCGAACCTTCCAGCGATAATCAAATCAGGACCGGCACTGATACTACAGGAATTCGGCAACCTCGGAACGGTCCTGCTGGGAATCCCTCTGGCGGTCATGATAGGCCTTAAGAGGGAGTCGATCGGGGCGGCCCACTCGGTGGCTAGAGAGCCCAACGTGGCCCTAATCGGTGACGTCTACGGATTCGACGGACCGGAGGGACAGGGAGTCATGGGAGTTTACATCTGCGGCACGGTATTCGGGACCATCTTCTACGGGCTGATGGCCACAACCGCAGCGGCATATCTTCCTCTTAGCCCCAAAGCGCTGGCGATGGCATCTGGGGTCGGAAGCGCCAGCATGATGACCGCCTCGGTGGGATCCCTCTCGGCCATGTTCCCGGACATAGCTGGTGAGCTTCAAGCGCTTGGGGCGGCCAGCAATATGCTTTCGGGACTGGACGGTCTTTACATGTCCCTGTGGATGGCTTTGCCAATGTCCGAGTGGCTTTACAGAAAGACCTACCGCTTCAAATACGGGGTAGAGCCCGAAGCTCCTGTCAAGAAGGGAGGCAAATAGCATGAAGTTTACCGAAGTCGTAGCGGTACTCATAATAGTGGCGGCCATGAGCCTGGTGGGCAACATGGTTGGAGCCGGAAACGGAATAGTCGAGTCCCTCCCAGGCATGGTCTTTCTGGTGGGCCTCTGTGTGGTGGGGGTTCTAATGGGCAAGGTGATACCAGGCAACATCCCCAGCGTGGCATGGATAGTCCTGATAGGCTGCATACTGACATATCCAGATTTTCCCGGCGCGGCCATGTTCAGCGGATGGGTCAAAAAGGTCAACTTTCTGGCTCTGACAACGCCTATCCTGGCCTACGCGGGCCTTGCGATAGGCAAGGACCTGGATCTGCTTAAAAAGACCGGTTGGCGGATTGTCGTCGTATCCATAGTGGTGTTCATAGGAACCTATATCTTCTCCGCCATCATAGCCCAGGGCGTCCTGGGTATGACGGGACAGCTGTAGTCATAAGGGTCTCTCTAAAAACTCAAGTTGCAACTCCCTCGGAGAGACCGTCCCGTCTACGCCCTGTCTAGCCCAAGCTTATTTTCGATCTGCCTGTTTCGTGCGAACCGCCTCGGAGGGCACGTCCTGTGCCCCCTCGGCTTGGGGCGACGTCCTGTCGCCCCATTCGACTACACGACGGCATATCGAAAATACGGGCTCGAAGGGGCTTCGTCGGAACGATCTCTCCGAGGATCAGCGTTTTTATCTGATCGTCCAGGGCCTTTTTGTCTTATTTCACGAAAGCCTCTAACTCATCGAGCTTTTCACCGAACATGCGAAGCATCGAGTCCAGAGAATGAGAGCTCTCCATATCCACCCCAGCGGACCGAAGGAGATCGATAGGATACATGGAGCTTCCACCGGATAGGAATCCTATGTAGTCCCGTACCGCACCGTCCCCTCCCTTAAGTATCCTGTCAGCTAGGACCGTGGCGGCGGAGTAGCCTGTGGCGTACTGATAGACGTAGAAGGCGCTGTAAAAATGGGGTATCCTGGCCCACTCGACCTCTATATCCTGATCCACAACCACCTCCGGGCCGTAGTACTCCCTGTTCAGTTTTCCCCAAAGAGAGCTCAACGACTGAGGCGTCAAGGGTTCCTGGCTTTCGACCATGCGATGGGTCTCCAGCTCGAATTGGGCGAACATGGCCTGTCGGAACACAGTGGTCCTAACCTGCTCCAGATAGTAGTTCAACAAAAAGGGCCTCTCATCCTCCCTCCCATTCAGCAGGTGCTCCATCAAAAGCACCTCGTTGGTGGTCGAGGCCACCTCAGCCACGAAAATAGAGTAGTCGCCGTACACAGGGGGCTGGTTTTTGTGGGAGTACCACGAGTGAAGGGAGTGCCCCATCTCGTGAGCCAGAGTAAACACGTCCCTCAAGGTTCCGTTATAGTTAAGGAGCACAAAGGGATTCGTGCCGTAGCTGCCCCAGGAATAGGCTCCCTTTCTTTTGCCCTGGTTCTCGTACACGTCTATCCATCTCTCCTCCATTCCTTTGGAGAGGAGCGAGACATAGCTCTCGCCTAGAGGAGCTAGGCCAGCCTTCACGGTCGACTTGGCCTCCTCCCAGGGTATATTCACGTCGGGCTCGTCGAATACCGGCACGTACAGATCGTACATGTGAAGCTTATCGACCCTCAACGCCCTCTTCCTGAGGGCCATATACCGATGCAGAAGGGGAAGACCTTTTTGTACCGTGCTCAATAGGTTATCGTAGACCGACACTGGGATCCTGTTTTCGTCCAGAGCCGCCTCGACGCTGGAACCATATCTGCGAATGCGGGAGGAGAAGGCGTCCTCCTTGACGCTGGCGCTGTAGGATGCAGCCAGGGTGTTCTTGAACGAACCGTAGGTCCGGTGGATACCCTCAAAGGCGTTTTTCCTGACGTCCCTGTCTTTGGACCTTATCAGACGGTAATATCTCTCCTCCGACAGCTCCACTTCCTTCCCTGACTCGTCCTTTATGTTCGGGAATACCATATCCCCGTTGGTGAGCATAGAGAAGATGTTCTCCGGTGCCTGTGCGACCTCCCCCATACCGGCCAGTATTTCCTCCTCCCTTGCGGACAGTACATGGGGTTTGCGTCTCAATATACCTTCCATATGGAACCTATAAAGCTCAAGCCCAGGCTCCTGCTCAAAAAACGACCAAACCGTTTCCTCGTCCATGCCAAGGATTTCCGGGATCACGAAGGACATAGCGGTCGAAACGTTGACTGAAAGGGCCATGGCCCTGTCCGCCATGGATTTTGAGGCCTCGTCCGAGACGTCCTGGTGGCTTTTCATGGTAGCGTAGACAAATACCTTACCAAGCTCAACCCCAATCTCGTCTATGGATGAAAGGCACATCAGAAGTTCATCGGCCCCCTGGGATAACTTCCCTTGAAACCCCTGTATGTACGATATTTTGCTGGATACATCCTCGAAAGCACCCTGCCATATTTCGTCGGAGCCGTATATCGTCGATAGATCCCAACGGCTCACCACACTGATATCTTCCCTCTTCGGTATTGCTCCACTGTCTCCCATAAACACATCTCCTATCTGATCGGTCAACAAAGGCCAGCTATATCTAGGGTCACTGGCTCCCCAAACCTTCGGTCAAAATAGACTATCCTGCCACCGCCCATATCCGAGACGTAGAACCTACCGTCTCCTACCGCCACGTCGGAGGGACAGGACAGGGTCTGCCCCCTTTTAGCTCCGTATAACGTCGATACAAATCCGGAATCCAGGTCTATGGCCCTTATCCTGTCGTTATAGCTATCGGCAACGTATAGGATTCTGTCACAAAGACAGATTCCCATCGGTCTTTGAAAAAGGGCAGACGAACCTATGCCATCCCTACAGCCGTAGAGAGACGGTCCCTCCCCTGCCAGGGTATGGACGATCCCCGAGGACGTATCGACCCACCTAATAGAGTTAGAATAGCTGTCCGATAGAAGAATGACCCTCCCGTCGGAGATCATGGCCTCAGGAGCCCCCAGAGTCGCTCTGCTGGGGAGACCGTCGTCCATTCCAGGAGTGCCGTTGCCGGTGAAAGGGCTAGCTCCTCCCCCTGACAGTGACTGAACCCATATCTGATGGGTTCCAGCTGACGCCACGTAGAGGAGTCCATCGCTACATACTCCGTCCTTTGGATAACCGAAAGACCTTGGCCCAGCCATCATGGTGGGTGAGCTATCCCCTGAGAATACCCCCATATCTTTTCCCCTATGGTCTATGAGTCTCACCTTTCTGCCCCTCCTGTCGAAGAGAAAAATCCGGTCCTCCTGTAGAGAAAATCCTGTTACGCTGGATAAGTTTGAAGAACCGAGGCTCAACGACCTCTCTACACTGGCTGACTTCCCCTCCGCCCCTAATTTTACGAATAACAGTCGGTTTGACTTTCCGTCCAGGACGACAAGCCTATCCCTATGCAGCACAAGTCTCGTGGGAATAAACTTAAAATCTGTCCTTCTAAATTTTGGGGCTTCCTTCGGCTTAATGTCCCCAACCACCCTTGCGGTACGCCCCATAGTCCTCAATACAGGACGAATTATCTCTGGGGGCAAGACGCCCTCTTTGGCCCATACCAGGTATCCTTTGGGATCGACCAGAACCGTAGCAGGCCATCCGTTTATGAGGTAGGACTTTCTTATAGCCTTCGACGAGTCATCGTACACGGGGAAACTCACTCCAGCACAGTCCAGAAGCGCTTTTGCACGCCACGGCTCCCTCTCAGAGGGGAATCTGGGACAGTGTATACCTATTAAATCTATAGAGTCCCTGTCCTCTTCTTTCAGAGAGAGAACAGTGTCCACCATAGCAAGGTCATCGTCCTTGCCCCCGTTAAAGAAGAGCAATATGGATATACGTCCCTCTCTGGGATAACCGCTACATCCCTCAAAGGAAACACCTGGCAAAGGTGGAGCAGGTGCAACCCCACCGTATATGGTAACCATAAAAACCCCTCCTAGACTAAAAAACTCGCCTAATCTTACATGAAAGATGGCCTCTAAACCACCCGATCGCAAAAGAAGATCTTTACACGAAGAGTCACATGTATCTTGTATAAAGTATAATATCTATTTGACAGGGCTCTTTGGACTGGGATATAGTAGTTGGGTAATAGCGTTATTCGGGGGAAGGGTTTACACACAAAATAAGGAGGGAAAAATATGAGTAAGAAAATCGCATTGCTTTTGGCTTTAGTCATAGCGACGATGGCAGCAGGAGCTGCCATGGCAGAGGACCCAGCACAGCTTCGTTTTATGGCAGGACCTCCAGGGGGAAACTGGTTCGCGCTAGGTGGCTCCCTGTCTGATATGTGGACCAAAAACGGACTTCCTACGACCAGCGGAACAGGCGGTGGGGTGTCCAACATAGTCAACGCCGATAATGGGAAGGGAGATATGGGATTCTCCGTCACCTCAATGGTCGGGGCAGCGGTAAAAGGCGGCGATGCTCCCTTCAAGGACGCGCTGTCCAACGTGTCGGTCCTGGCCAACCTATACACCCAGTACACCTACTTCATCGTCAGAAAGGATTTCGCCGATAAAAACGGCATAAAGACCCTCGGCGACATAGTGGAGAAGAAGCTTCCCGTCCGCTTTGCAACTCTAAAGCCTGGAACGTCCTCGGAGTTCGTCATCCGCAACCTCTTCAAGGTGGGATACGGAGTCGACTACCGTAAGGCCATAACCGAGTGGGGCGGCAAGGTCGAGTTCTCCTCCTATTCCGACGGATCTAACCTCCTGGCGGACAACCATATCGACTGCTTCGCCTTCTCCGTGGGCAAGATCGCGTCCATCGTCATGCAGATAGAGAGCCAGACTGAGATAGTCATCCTTCCCGTAGACGAAAAGGCCAGACAAGCCATGACCGACGCCTTCGGTACCGTTACGTTTAACGTCGAACCTGGGATATACGAGTCGGTAAAGGAATCGACCCCAACCATAGGTGACTACACCTGCATAGTGATCAGAAACGACATCTCCGACGAGCTGGCCTACAACCTCTCAAAGCTCATCTGGGAGAACAAAGAGACCCTGGCTAAAGGCGTAAAGGACATGGAGGAGCTGAACCCCGTCGAGGCAGTCCCCTCCGCAGTTCCTGCCCATCCTGGAGCAGCTAAGTTCTGGAAGAGCGTCCAGTAACCTAGGATATCGTACCGCAAAGACCGTGCGGGTGACCTGCGTCGCCCGCATTTTTGTTTTCACTCGAAAAGGAGTGGATGCCACATATGAGAAAGCTACAGGGACTTACCGCAAAGGCGTTTTACCTCTACGTCCTTGCTATGGGCTTCTTTCACCTATACACAGCCCTATTCGGCACATTTGAGGCCTACCTCCAGAGAGCTATCCACCTCACATGGGTCCTTCCCATGGCCTTTATACTCTATCCCATAGGAGGAAAAAAAGAGGGACAGGAAATAGCGGACAGCAACATACCTTGGTACGACTGGGTTCTCGCCGCAGCATCGCTGGCACCGGGACTGTATATCATGATGAATTACTCCGACATCACTTACAGAATGGCCCAGGTCGATCCAGTAACCACGGCACAGCTTATACTCGGATCCCTTCTGACGGTGCTGCTCATAGAGGCCACAAGAAGAGTCGTCGGGCTCCCTCTAGCGATCATAGCGGCTTTCTTCACAGCCTATATGTACCTAGGACACTACATGCCCGGTATCATGAAGGGGCTCTCCTTCTCCTTTCACGAGGTCATAGAGCAGATATACCTAATAGACGAGGGGATCTTCTCCATTCCTCTAGGGGTCTCAGCCACCTTCGTAATGATATTCCTGATCTTTGGGGGATTTTTGGAGAAAAGCGGAGTGGGAGCCTATTTTATGGAATTCGCCCAGGCCTTCACAGGAACATCTCCAGGCGGCCCAGCTAAGATAGCGGTGGTCAGTTCCGCCCTGTTCGGGTCCATATCAGGGGCGGCGGTAGCCAACGTCTACGGAACCGGGACATTCACCATACCGCTGATGAAGAGGATAGGATACCCACCGTTCTTCGCCGCAGCGGTGGAGGCGGTCGCCAGCACAGGAGGCCAGATAATGCCCCCCATCATGGGAGCAGGAGCCTTTATAATGGCCTCCTTCCTGGGGGTCCAGTTTAAGGTTATCATGGTGGCTGCTATCCTCCCCGCCGTACTCTATTACGCAGCGGTCCTGCTCATGGTTCACCTGGGAGCTCTTAAAAACAACCTAAAAGGACTCTCTCCTGAAGAGCTGCCGGATAAAAAGACCGTCATCAAAAAACTCTACATGATGTCACCAATCGTGGTCCTTATATATCTCCTTCTTTCGGGCTACACCCCCATGCTCGCCGCTGTGATAGGCATAGGAGTGGCCTGGGCGGTATCCCTGCCGGATAAGTCCAACAGGATGGGACCTAAGGCTATACTCGACGCGGTTTACGTCGGGGCAAAGAACATTCCGGTTGTATGTATCGCCTGCGCCGCGGCAGGGCTGGTGGTCGGCTCAGTCTCACTGACAGGAATAGGGTTTAAATTTGTAGGGCTGGTATTCTCCTTAGCCAGCGACGCTCCCTTCATGGCTCTGGTAATGATAGCCATGGTATCGTTGGTACTGGGTATGGGGCTTCCCACCACCAGTGCCTACATCCTGGGAGCCGCCTTAGGGGTTCCAGCCCTGGCTAAGCTGGGATTTGCTCCCATAGCGGCCCATATGTTTGTTTTCTACTTCGCTATCGTGTCAAACATAACCCCGCCCGTGGCTCTTGCCGCCTACGCAGCAAGCTCCATAGCCGACGCAAACCCCAACAAGACCGGCTTCCAAGCGATGAAGCTGGGGATACTGGCGTTCATAATCCCCTTCGCTTTCTGCTACGATCAGGGATTGCTCCTGTCGTCCGGCTTGGTTGAAAACACCGTGGCGATAGTGGGAGGGATCGGGGTCCTTTTCGCCATGGGATACTCCATGTTAGGCTACACGAACCATCTGATACCAAGCTGGCAAAGACTTGTATTCCTCGTATCTGGGATACTCTGTATATGGCCATTGATGGCGGCAAAGCTTGTCGGCATCGCGATCACTGTCGGATGTGGATGGATATGGAGACAGAGGGGAAACTGATATAAGCAAAACCAGGATAGGATGTCGACATAGCCTTCTAAGGGGTAATGTCGACATCCTTTTTTGACAACCACGAGAGAGAAAAATGCTAAAAAACGAAGAAAATAGCCTATATCCTGAGATATAAAGCTATAAATTGACCTTACCAACATAAATTTTGGCTCAGCAAACTTGCCTGACCATACCTGACGTATATAATAAAGGCCATAAAGATCAACAAAGATCAGACTCACGGAGGTGGAGGAAATGAGAAGATTTTTAGTTCCAACAAGGTCAGGCAGGGGCACTATGGATCCTTTTTCCTTCATGGACAACGCCATGAGGGCCATGTTCCAGGAGTTTAGCGATTCGACCCAGGACAACAACAGGCCGATGATTCCGTCTATGGACGTATACAGAAAGGATGGGATCTTTACCCTGGTGATGGATCTTCCTGGAGTTGACAAAGACGACATTGATCTGAAGGTCTACAGGGACAGGGTCGAGGTCAAGGCCCACAGGAGCACCCAGGAATGCCTTAAGGAAGAGGACTGCGCCCACAGCGAAAGGTTCTACGGCTCCATATCAAGGACCGTGTCCTTCCCCACAGAGGTGGACTGCGACTCGGTCCAGGCCAGCTACGTAGATGGGGTCCTCAAGGTACAGGTGAAGGAGCTCCAGGCCGGAGGAGAGGGCAAGACAATAGCGATCTCAGATGGATCACAACCTTAAAGTACAGGGCAGAGGATATCCTCTGCCCTGTACTTTATCTCACCACGTTTTGAGGTTTACCGTCCATCCAGAGCCTGACGTTGTCGATGGCGATCACTGCCCTACTCTGGAGCGCCTCGGGGGTCGCGAAGGCGACGTGAGGTGTTAAGACGCAGTTAGGGGCATCCAGGAGAGGATATCCCCCCGGAAGCGGCGGCTCAATATCGAAAACGTCTATCCCCGCACCTGCTACTGCCCCTGACTTCAGGGCGTCCGCAAGGGCCTTGTTGTCCACGATAGGTCCTCGGGCGGTGTTTATGAGGATGGACGACCGTTTCATGGAGGAAATCATGTCCCGATCTATAAGCCCAGTGGTCTCACCGTTACAGGGGAGGTGTAGGGAGATCAGGTCGCATGAGGACATCAGGTCCTTCAGTGCTAGATATGGGATCCCCATGGACAGTACCTCGTCCCTTTGGGATCTGCTGTAGGCAACCACGTTGCATCCTAGGGCCTTGAAGACGGCGGCTACCTTCACCCCGATAGCCCCAGTCCCGACTACTCCGACGGTCTTCCCAGCCAGCTGGTTGCCCATAAGGCCGTCCTTGGTCTTTCCAGCCCTGACCGCACCGTCGCAGGGGACGATCTTTCTGACCACCGCCAGAGAGAGACCGAGAGCGAGCTCCACGACCGAATCGGTCGAGTAACCGGCACAGTTGGAGACAGTTATCCCCTTAGAATGGCACGATTCCATGTCTACGTGGTCGTAACCGGTAAAGGCAACGGAGATCATCTTAAGGCTGTCGCAGGAGGATATAACCTGACCGCCTAGAGGCATGTTTGCTATAATCGCCACGTCAGCTCCAGCCAGCCTGTTCACGTTTTCGTTCGCATCGTCCGACCTACAGTAGACCTCGAAGGAGTGCCCTTGGCTCAGGATAGGAGCAACGAGGCCGTCAAGGTATCCTCGCTCCACCCCCAGGGATTCCAGTAGGACTATCCTCATCCCTCGTAGACCTTCCCTTCCTCCAGACCTGACATGACCCTGAGGGCTCCCTGTGCGAGAGCCAAAAGCTCGTCCTCACCCGGGTATACCATTACTGGGCCTATAAAGGAGACGTATTTCGTTATCTCCTGTACGAACTGGTCCGAGTAGGCCAAGCCGCCGGTCAAAACCACTCCGTCCACATTCCCCTCCAGAGCGACCGATCTTGAGCCTATCTCCTTGGCGATCTGGTAGGCCATAGAGCGGAAGACTAAATCGGCATGTCGATCGCCGGACTCCCTGCGCCTCACGACCTCCCTGAGGTCGTTGGTCCCGAGATGGGCGACCAAGCCCCCTTTGCCGCTGAGCTTCTTTTTCATCTCCCCAAGGGTCACGGAGCCGCTGAAACAGAGCTTGGCCAGGCCACCGGAAGGCAATGTCCCAGCTCTCTCCGGCGAGAAGGGTCCGTCACCGTCAAGGGCGTTGTTCACGTCTATCACCCTACCGTTGAGGTGTGCCCCCACGGAAATACCGCCTCCCATATGAGCCACCACAAGAGAAAGCTCCTCGTAGCTTTTCCCAAGATCCGACGCCACCTTCCGGGCAATGGCTTTTTGATTAAGAGCGTGAAAAATGGAACGTCTCTCTATCTCAGGAAGCCCCGAAAGCCGCGCCTCGTCCATCAGTTCGTCGACAACCACCGGATCGACTATAAATGCGTTATCCGGTCGCCCAGCCTCCTTCGCCAATCGAAGGGCAAGAGCCCCCCCTAGGTTGCTGGCGTGAGATCCATATTTTGCGGAGATAAGGTCGTCCATCATGGCCTGGTTGACCCGATATGTTCCACCAGGGATGGGACGCAACAATCCCCCCCTTCCGACAACGCAATCCAGGTCCTTTACGTTCAGACCCTTTTCCTCAAGGACCTTTTTTATCTCGCTGAGTCTAAAATCCTCCTGCTCCGCGATCGACGAGAAGCCTCCGATAACGTCGGCATCGTACCTCTGCGTATCCTCCCAAAGCTGCTTATCGTCCTGAAACAGGCCTATCTTGGTGCTTGTGGAGCCGGGATTTATGGCCAACAACAACATAAAAAGCCACCTCCTGTCCTCTCAATCGAGAAAAAGGGCCGCATTTGACATGCGGCCCTAAAAACTACTTTCCGAAGTCGGCGTGAACCACCGCCGCAGCGATGGACATAAGCTTCGCTCTGGGGGAATCGGCGCGGCTGGTGAGGATTATAGGAGCCGCTGCTCCAAGGATCATCCCGGCTGTCTCGTTCTCGGAGAAGTAGACTATGGCCTTGGCAAGCATGTTGCCTGCGTCTATGTTGGGGACCAAGAAGACGTCGGCTTTGCCTGCAACTGGAGAGGTTATCCCCTTGGTCTTAGCGGACTCCTCGCTCACAGCGTTGTCCAGGGCGAAGGGACCGTCAACTATGCAGTTGGTGATCTGGCCACGGGCGTTCATCTGGGCAAGAGCAGCTGCGTCAAGCGTGGCTGGCATATCCGGGTTGACCACCTCTACAGCGGCCAGAACAGCCACCTTGGGACACTCGACCCCAAATGCCCTGGCGAGGTTTACAGTGTTCTGGACGATCTGAGCCTTGGCGTTGAGATCTGGGTACATGTTGAAAGCGGCGTCGGCGATGAAGAATATCCTGTCGAAGCCCTTAACCTGGTGGAAGTAGCAGTGGGAGATGGTGTTTTTGCCCTTACGAAGGCCTACCTCTTTGTTCAGCATCCCACGGAGGAAGTTGTTGGTGTGGATCTGACCCTTCATGTAAACATCGGCCTTGCCGGAGGAGACCAGTTTTACCGACTCAAGGGCTATCTCCGGTTCGCTGGATACGTCTACTATCTCGTAGTTGGAGACGTCGACGCCGGCCTTCTCCGCCGCAGCCTTTATGGCCTTCTCGTCACCGACCAGATAGAAATCGGCGATCCCGGCAGACCTGGCATCCTCAAGGGCAGTGAGAAGCCCTGGATCGTCGGCCTTGGCCACGCTTATCTTCTTTTTGCCCTTCTCTGCACCGATCTTCTTTGCGTAATCCAGTAAAGCACTCAACGAACGAAGCTGTTCCATAGGAAAAAGACCTCCCTGAGATTTAGTTTGCTACGAAAGCCCCTACATGGTAACAGAGAATCACCCATATA
Source organism: uncultured Synergistaceae bacterium (assembly GCA_964395085.1). Taxonomy (GTDB): domain Bacteria; phylum Synergistota; class Synergistia; order Synergistales; family Dethiosulfovibrionaceae; genus Dethiosulfovibrio. Next base: position 5,726 of record CAYNAN010000044.1, on the reverse strand, counting down.
CCAGGGGCACCATACATTATACATCTATACCGCCATATGGCTAGGACACAGCTGCACCTAACGCTATTGAAAGAAGCTTAGTGTCCATGGAGTCGAATCTGCTGGTCATTACGATAGGTTTTTTAGCTCCAAGAATGACCCCTGCGGTTCTGCACCCTGCCAGAAACATGGCCGTCTTCCCTACCATATTACCTGCCTCTATGTCGGGGACTACCAGTATATCGGCCTTTCCAGCCACCGGTGAATATATTCCCTTTATAGCTGCGGCATCACTGCTGACAGCGTTATCCAAAGCTAGAGGCCCATCCACCAGACATCCGGTTATCTGCCCTCTAGCGGCCATCTGGGTAAGAGCAGCCCCGTCCAACGTGGCGGACATATCAGGATTTACCGCCTCCACCGCCGCCAGAACCGCCACTTTGGGGACGTCTATTCCAAGGCTATGATAGCAATCAACAGCGTTCTGGAGTATCTGAGCCTTGGCGTTGAGGTCTGGGTACATGTTCATTCCGCCGTCGGTCACGCCCAACACCCTTCCCAGAGGACCTATCTCGACCAACACCAGGTGAGACAGTAGAGAGCCTGACCTGAGACCCCATTCCTTGTTCAAGACCGCCTTCAGCAGAACAGCGGTCTTGACTAATCCCTTCATAAGGAGGTCCGCCTCGCCCGACGAGACCATCTTAACAGTTCTATCCGTCGCCGAATAATCGTCCTTCTCGTCCACCAAGGACATTCCCTCGAGGGACACGCCCATCTCATGGGCCTTTTTCTCTATCCTGTCGACCTTACCCACCAGTATCCCCTCTACGATTCCCTGTTTATGGGCCTCACAGACCGCTCCCAGAGTATCCTCCTCGTAAGGACATGTGACAGCTATACGCTTAAGGCCTTTTTCGACGCTTTTATCCATTAAAAAATCTAGGCTTTTCAATTTAATCACAGATCCCCTTTCACCGTATCCGAGTAGGACCTAGCCTCCTCGTTCCCCGTCAACACCCGTAGAGCTCCCTCCGCAAGGGCCCTCATCTCCCCCTCGCCGGGGTAAACCAGACAGGGCGCAATCCATTGTACCCGTCTCTGGACGGACGCCACGAAGTCGCTGTCGTGAGACATCCCACCGGTAAACAGGATCGCCTTGACGTCTCCGGCCATGGCTGAGGCCATGGACCCTATGGCACAACCAACCTGATATGACATGGAATTTCTGACCAACGAGGCCTTTTCGTCACCTTCTCTAGCCCTCCTGGCTACCTCCCTCATATCGCTGGTTCCCAGGTGGGCCATCACGCCTCCTTTACCGGCAAGCCTTTTTTTAAGGTCCGACAGGGAGATGGTTCCACTGAAACACAGAGCGACCAGCCCCCCCGCCGGTACGGTTCCAGCCCTCTCTGGTGAGAAGGGACCGTACTCGTTGCCGCTGTAAAAATCGGCCAGCCTTCCTTTCCGATGGGCACAAACGGTCATACCTCCCCCGAGATGGACCACCACGAAATTAGTCTCTCTCCAATCCACAGACAGCTCCGCCGCAGCACGCCTCACTGTGGCCTTAACGTTAAGGGCGTGGTTGAGGGAGATCTTAGGAAGCTCGGGAAGCCCGGTGAGCCTGGCGACATCGTCGAGCTCGTCAACCGATACAGGATCGACGATGAAGGCCGGTATACCCCTGGGCCTCGCTATGGCGTCCGCCAGTATTCCACCCAGGTTGGAGGCGTGATCCCAAGGTTTTCCGCTTCTCAGTCTATCCAAAAGGGCGTCGTCAACCCGATAAGTCCCCCCTGGGATGGGGTCGATGATGCCACCCCGACCGACCACGCCTGTGAGATCGTCGAGAGAATGACCTTTATCTTCTATCGCTCTCTCTATCGTGTCCATCCTAAAACGATATTGTTCCGCGGTTCCGTTGAAGGAGGAGAGCACCTCAGGATCATGAGAGACCGTCTCGGTCCATCTTTCCTCCAGATCGGAATACCAGGATATTTTGGTGCTGGTGGATCCAGGGTTTATCGCCAAAAGCTCGTGGGACATACCATCGCCTCGCCTTCCGAATATATGATTGTCTAGTTAAAACGGGAGTCACTGCCGTCTCTGTCAGCAGCGCCTAGTATCTCCGTCTCAAGACGATCCAATTCATCAATCTGATCGGTCTCAAGGGCGTTTCGAACCTCCTGCCTCATAAGGGAGCCCAGGACCTTCCTGTCCCTATATCCTCCGGCAGCGACGTCGGTCCAACTTATCTTTTTCTTGTTCTCGTAGAGATCGAAGTCCGCAAACCTCTCCTCACCGTCGACGTACTCCAGGCCCATAAGGGCCTTTTTTACGATCTTGGGGTCGAAGCAGGAGAAAAGCCTGAGACAGTAGACCGACACGGGCATGAGGATATGGGCGTAGTCCTTTCCCCATCCCTCTCCCATAATCAGGCCCAGCTCAAGGTCGTCTATGGCCTTGGTCAACCGCTCTACGTGGAGGGGATATCTTCCGTAGGCATCGTATATCCTTATCTCAAGCTGACGCCATTCGGCCTTGTCCATGCTGAGGTTAAACAGGTATAACGCCCTTCGCCTGAGCCTTGCCCGTAACGCCTCATGGGACATGGTGATCAGCACGACATCCTTTTTGATGTCTCCCATGACCAGAGGCCTGGCGAGGGATTTCTCCGTAAAACATATTATGACCCCTTGGTCAGAATCCCAGTCCCAAACCCGGTCCAGAGTTGACACCTCTCCGCCAAAATCCTCGGCTATCTCCCTCATCACAGTCTCATAGTCTCCCAGTGACCTGAATATGATGCTCCTAGGCATACGCCTGACGGATCTGACCATCGCACAGGCCCCGTCGCTGAGCATGGCGGCGAGAATGACGTCGGGGAAGCTATCTATGGCGACGTAAATCTCTCTGCCATGGTCTCCGATCACCAGCACCGTGCTGTCCTCCCCTATGCCGTCCAGGACCCTTTCTCTGGGCGACTCCGACACCGGAAAACGAGCTCTGAGCCAGCTCAGGATAGCCCTGTCATCCCCCTCCATCCTGACGACCCTGGGGCCGCTTCTGATTATGGAAAGCATAAAAAAAACCTCCCTTTATGTACCACGACCTACGACGCTAAAGCCCAACTCGCCTTTTCATCTGACGCTGATCGTCGATATACCCAGGATAGGGTATAGCGTATATTTCTCCGGTTTTAAGTGAAAACAAGTTTACGCTCTTTATGCCGTTTAAACCTATTCCCTCTCCCTCGATGGAGGTGAGATCGTGACCGAACATACCTACACCGTCCTTTATGCCACTGATCAACGCCGAATAATGGCTTGCGGTGAAAGACCATCCATGGACGGAAAAACGCCCCACCTTGTCTATTATATGACAATTTGGGAAAAACTCCTCCACGGTATTAGGGTCATCGTGATTACCGAGGGATATAATAACCTGAAAATCCCCCTTTCTGGCCCCCCTGTCCAGTATTGCCGACAGCCTAGGGATCCTATCCCTATAGCTTCTTATGAGATTCGGATAGAGGCCTAGCTTAATTTGATCCACTAGATCACCGGTGTGGACGACCCATGAGGGTCGTACCTTGGCTATAATTCGGTTGAGGTCAGGGAAAAATGAAGAAGGGGTATCCGACACGTGAATAAGAAACTCTCCTGGTCTTTCGGTAAGATATTCCGGCACATATACAGCTCCGAAGGCCCTGAAAGCCCCTGCTATGAGTCTTTTCAAAGGTATCTCCCCTCTCAATTACCTGTAACTATGCCACAGGATATTATCTTAACGCAATAGACAGAATACAAACAACCCCTTTTTTCGAAAAATAGGTCAGAATATATTCCTTGACATAACCGTACATGACGGGGATAATACTTCACCATGCGTCGAAATAGTAGAAACGTCGTTACCGTCGGTGGCAGGGTGAGGACGTTTCGCATCGACCACCGAGGAGGAACGATATGAATAACACCGCAACAAAGACTTTTAGCCAGTACGGACTGAGGACCGAGCTTTTAGAGGCTCTTTTGAACAAGGGATTTGAGACGCCCATGCCGGTCCAGGAACAGGTAATGGAATGTGCAGCGAAAGACGGAGATCTGGTCGTCCAGGCCAGGACCGGCAGCGGAAAGACCTTAGGTTTTCTTCTCCCTCTGCTCAACGAACTTCCCCATGAGGCAAGCGTCCCCCGCATATTGGTACTATCCCCCACAAGAGAACTGGCACAACAGATAGCAGGTGAGGCCGAGTGGCTCGGTCGCAGGATGGGGCTTTCCACAGCGTCCTTGGTGGGAGGTATGGACATGGAGCGCCAGATAGGGCAGCTCAGGAGGGGAACCGCCCTGGTGGTGGGGACTCCTGGAAGGACCATGGACCACATCCGCAGGGGAACCCTTAAGACACAGGACATACAGACGATCGTCCTGGACGAGGGCGATACCATGTTGGACATGGGCTTCAGGGACGAGATAGAATCAATTTTGAGCTCCCTTCCGTCCAGACAGAGGACCTGGCTTTTCTCCGCCACCATGCCGGACGAGGTCGCAGCGCTATCCCGTAGATATCTGACCTCCCCTGAGTGGATAACCCTGTGCCACGACGAGGACCAGCACGAGGATATAACCCACAGGGTGTATATGGTCCCTTCGGGCAAGAGGCTTGAGGGACTGGTCAACGTGCTGCTTTGGGAGAACCCCGAGATGGGGCTCATCTTCTGCCACACCAAGGCTGGCACGGTCGAGACCATGGAGAGGTTGCAGGAAGAGGGATTTTCCGCCTCCGCCCTTCACGGGGATATGAGCCAGCTTGAGAGAAACAGCGTCATGAACGCGTTCAGACAGGGAAGAATACCCCTTCTCGTGGCCACCAACGTAGCGGCTAGAGGGTTGGACGTCCAGGGAGTATCTCACGTCATACAGATAGGCCTTCCTGACAACCTGGAGACCTTTGTACACAGAAGCGGCAGAACCGGAAGGGCCGGACAGGAGGGACAGAACGTCCTTATCCTGACTCCAAGGGAGAAAGGCCGTTTCAAGGCTATGCTTCGCGCGTCCTCCATGGACCTCAACTGGGTCAACGTACCGGATATGGCAGCGATAGCCAAGGTACAGAGGGGATTGAGGGAGGGAGCCCTTCTCGACGCCACCGATCCCAGCAAAGACTCGATCCTCTGGGCAGAGGAGCTTATGGCCATGCTGGATCCTAAGGACCTGGTAGCCAGGCTACTGGACCATCACATAAAGGGCCTGCCCAACGGCTACGACCTCAGTAAGGACCTCATGAACGAGATGAACAGCAGAAAGACCGTCTCTTCAAGGAACGGTGGGATGGACAGGACCGGTCGTACTCGCAGGGAAGCTAGCCTCGGAGGACAGAGGCTCCCTTTCAAGGGCAGGGCCAAATCCATAAGGCTATGTAAGGGCAGAAACGACGGCGACTGGTCGGTAGGTAGAATACTGGCCACGCTGTGCCAAGCCCTTGAGGTCGACAGGAGCGAGGTCGGCAACATCCGTATGAGGGATACCCACACCGAGGTAGAGCTCGGACCCACGGCATCGGACAAGATAAACGGAAGCGGCATATCCAAGCTGAAGAAGTGGGGTCTTATGGACGGAGAGCTCTTCGAGGATAGAGGCAACAGAAGGCCTTCCCAACCTATGAGAGGCAACAGAAGAAGATAGAACAAACCGATAAGGACCGTCAAAAAAGGCCTGCGATATATCGCAGGCCTTTTTTGACGG
>CAYNAN010000043.1:0-19653 GCA_964395085.1 uncultured Synergistaceae bacterium | reverse complement strand
CGCCGTAAAAGTCCTCTGGCCACCTTGATCTGCCCTGCACCTTCGATCTTAGCCCGAACACGACCACCTTCTCCTCCAATATCGGCTCGGAGTAGATCATCCACGGCCTGGTCTCCACCCAGTATGGGGCAAAGAGCCCGAATATCCTGCCTGCCTCTAGCTCCCCGATCATCCTCTTCCACGGCATGGTATCCAGGTCGACGTCGTATCGATCCATCCTCGAAAAGGCCTCCCTGAGGATATCCGGGTAAATCCCCTTTATCTGTCTTCCCTCCCTGTAGGAGTACGGAGGATATTCGTCCTCCCCGTAGATCGTCACCTTTATGGGCTGTGACCATGCAGGAGATTGTAAAAGGCCAATAATCGCCATGACCGCTACGATCGTATTTCTAACCATTTATCGGTCTCCTTTGGCACTGTCGGGAGGTGTAGATCGCGTGACCTACATCATCCATCTAGTTATTTTGTATATTTTTTGAAAAAATCTTCTATTGCACCTGATTTTTTCATTTCTTTTATAACCTCGTTGAAGGCAGCTTTAAAATCATTCAAGTAGGGGAACAGGTCATCCTTTGAGGTGAATCCCAGGTAGCCCCACTGGCCGCCTATAACCGAGGCTATCACTATCGGATCACCTTCCGATGCGAACTGGGACACGTCGGTAAGCTGGTCGTTGACATAGAGGTCTATCCGACCTGCCGCGAGCTTTCGGAGGTTGGTGGGACTGTCCATGGCCTCCTCTACCTTCAACTTGCCCTCTTTTACTGCCTTATTGCCCTCGTGACCCAGCAGGTTCTCGTAGTCAAATCCGTGGTTAAGTCCAACCCTCAAGCCGTAAAAATCGTTCGGCCATACAGCCTTACCCTCAACCTTGGACTTTAGGCCGAACACCACCACGTTCTCCTGGATTATCGGCTCGGAGTAGATCATCCACGGTCTGGTGGCCACCTTGTAGGGAGGAAAACCGGCCATTATCTTGCCGGCCTCAAGCTCTCCTATTAATCGTTTCCAGGGTAGGGTTTTGATCTCGACTTCGTAGCCGTCCATCCTTGAGAAGGCCTCTCTCAGTATGTCGACGTAGATGCCCTTTATCTCCCTGTCCTCCCTGTAGGAATAGGGGGGTAACCGTCGTCTCCGTAGACCACCACCTTCTGAGATGCTAGGGCAGAGCCTGCAAACAACGTCAGCATCATCACGGTCAATACAAAAGCTAGAGCTTTTTTCATGTCTTATCTCTCCTCTCCTTTTATCTCTGACCCCAAGATACCTGACTACATTATGCTACAGGGCACGCCCCTTGAGCAAGCTTTTGGCTGTCATAAAGGATCTCTGGAAGGCAGCTCTGACGGTCTTTTTGGGGTCCACTATTTGGCATACCTCCAGGTCCATGACCAGGCTTGACAGCATATAGGATTTCTCCCATGACAGTCCCTTAGCCCTCTGGATCATCGCGATTCCCTCTATGGTAGCCTCCTCCATTGCGGAGTTTAGGTTATCTCCAGACACCACCAGGGATATCCTGCTAGGCGTCTCCACCAGAGGCCAGGGTATAGATGCCCTCTTAATTACGTCTATCCTTAGCGTTACCGTAGCCCCTATCTCGCAACCGGAACAGCATACCTCCCCGTCTCCCATCACAGCGTGGCAGTCCCCAAGGGCCAGGAGCGCCCCCTTTTGGTTGACCGGCAGATAGAGGGTAGCTCCTGGCCCTATGTAGACGTTGTCCATGTTGCCCCCGTGACGCCATGGCGTTCCGGTTGGAAAGGACCCCTCCTCTGGCGCGACCCCTATCACACCTATCATCGGCTTGACCGGGATCTTTATGTCGTCGAAAAGGCATAGGTCATCCCTAACCGGGATCAACTTGGTCGCGGGGGATTTTACCAGGTGTCCCAGAACTCCCTCCCCTGGGACGATAACTGTAACTCCGTGGTCCGCCATGTCTACGCCCATTATCTCCACCTTCAGAGTGTCACCTGGCTCGGCGTCGTTCACGAAAATAGGCCCTGTCGCCGGGTTTATCTGATCGAAGTCTATCTCGGAACAGAGGGTGGCCTCGGACTGGATCTGTCCCTTAAAGCAGTCCCATGTCTCGACCCGAACGGTCTCGCCTGGGTTAACGGTTATAACCGGGTTCATGTCGGGCTTAAACGAATATATTGTATTATCCTTAGATACTTTTTTCATATCCATCCTCCTATTGGGTTAGACCCGTAGGCCGCTTGGACTCGATTTTTTCATCATTTTTTTGAGCTTGTTCACCAGTAATCTCGACTCTATGTCTCCCTTGTAGACAACACAGTCAACCTCGTGGTCTCTCAAAAACCTCTTATCCTCGCTGGTAAGGACCTTGGCGGTCAGGACCATCACGGGAATCCCGTGGGTTTTGAACCTAAGCTCTTTCAGAAACTCAAACCCGTCCATCTCGGGCATCATCAGGTCCAGCACTATCCCGTCGGGAGGGGCCACAGCTATGGCGTCCAGCGCCTCTCTTGCTCTGGAGAAGGTTATGGTCCTTATCTCGTGGGCCACCAATATCCTCCTGATGTTGCTGGAGGATATAAGGTTGTCCTCTACGACGTAGACCGTTGGCGTATAGGGGATATTCGGTTCAACGGTGCTGTCGGTAATTTGAGTTTTGTCTATGCCGTCACTTTTGTTGTAGGGGATTTTGATCGTGAAGGTGGTTCCTTCACCTACTTTGCTTTTTACCGATAGGGATATCCCGAGCATCATTGCGTACTTTTTCGCTATGGACAGGCCGAGGCCTGTCCCCTCGAACTTTCTGACGGTGGATCCGTCCCCTTGGCGAAATTCGTCGAATATGAGGTTGAGGTTCTCCTCCGGTATCCCTATACCGGTATCCTCCACCGTGACCGACATATGGGATTCCCCTGGGATTGCCCTTATATGGACCGTCCCTTTTTCTGTGAACTTGACGGCGTTAGAGGCTATATTGGTTATTATCCTGCTTAGTTTGTCCATGTCCGTCAGGATGGGCTGGGGTCTTTCCGGCAGGGATAGCTCGAGGGATATCCCCTTGTCGGACGCTATGGGACGGAGGCTGTCGGAGAGGTCCATGAGCAGCGAGTTTAGGTTAAACTCCTTCAGGTCTATGTCCTCTTTGCCCGCCTCTATTCTTGCTAGGTCCAGTATGCCGTTTATGAGCCCCAGGAGGTTTTTGCCGTTTCTCTCTATTATCTCCAGGTACTCCAGCTCCTCCTCCTCAAATTTATCTTTACCCTCGGACCTTAAAACCCTGGAGAGCGCCAGGATGGAGTTTAACGGTGTCCTCAGCTCGTGGCTCATGTTGGACAGAAATTCGGTCTTGAGCTTGCTAGCCTCCTCTGATTTTCTGCGCTGGACCTCAAGCTCCTGGTTCTGGATCTCCAGCTCTCCTGCCTGGTATTCGAGCTCCTCGGACTGGGCGGCAAGCTCCTGATTGGCGGCCTGAAGCTCCTGGACCAGCTCCCTCTCCCTCTCTCCAGCGATTAGGTTGCCTAGGGCTGCCTTCATTCCCTCCTGGGCCAGGGAGAATATGTGAATGTAGGTTTCAGGGTAAGGGGTGAGGGAGGCCATGGAAAACACCGCCATCGTCCTGTCTTTCACCTTTAGAGGGACCGTTAAGAACTGTACCGGTGCTAGGTTTCCCGCCATTGTGGCGAAAGGAAGATACCTCCCAGGTGGCACGTCCATCAGCTTGACCTTGCCGTCCAAGATGGAGATTCCCATCTGTCCCTCCATCTCCTCCGTTCCGATGGACCTGAGCGTGTTGGGGGGCAATCCCACAGATGCCACAAGATCCATTATCTTTGGGTCTGACTCCCTGGTCACGTAAAAAGCGCTCATGCAGGATGGAGTTTCTTTCATGATAAGCCTGACGAAGTTCCATACGAAATCGTCCTTAGTCCGGGATACAGCGGCAAGGTTCATTATCTCCGAGACCACCCTGTGGACGGTGATATGGGACTCTATGAGTGAGGCCATTGACACCAACGCGGAGGAGAGAACCGAGCCCTCGTCCCCGCCTGCCGATGAGGCCGACCTCTCCAGGTCCTGGCTCATCTCGGAAAGCTTTATCCCAAGGGATCTGTCCGATCCAGACACGTAGGAGCTGGACCTGCCGTCTCCTATCTTTTTGACCGCAGAGGTTATCCTCCTTATAGGCCCTATGAGATAGAACACCAAAAAGGAGCTTATAACGGTGGTCAAAACCATTATAGCGAAGGATATGGAGAGCATCCTCCTCTTGGCCAGGGCCTTTGCCTCCTCGGAGCTCCTCTGGAATGAGGTTACGAGAAGGTCCTTTATCCTCTCGTTGTCCCTCTTGAGGGCCTTTATCCTGTCCAGGCTCAGCCATATGGTTATGGACCCTATCTTCTCGCCTTCCCTTATTATCTCGGAGGAGAAGGTCCTAACGTCGGAAGAGGATCTCTGTCCCCTGTCCGATAGGGCCTCACCTGCCAGAATGGATCCGTTTTCACCGTATATGGCCACAGACGCCACCTCTGGGACCTTTATCATGCTGTCGGCGTAGTCCTTCAAGGTGCTGTAGTTGAGGTCCCACAGAGGAGGCAGGGCTATCCGAGCCATGTAGTCCAGCATGGCTTTTCCGTACATCTCGGAGGAAAGGGCGTCGTTTCTCATCTTGTTCTGGACGTCCTGATTCAGGATTTTATCCGCCGTGTCCGTCATGGATCTAACGAGGTCCTCTCCCTCTTTGATGGAGAGGATGGACAGGGAAATTCCGATAGCGATAACGCTTAAACCTATCAAAAGGGTTATCTTGCTAACGACTGTCTTAAACATCATCTCGCCCCCTTTTAGATTTCGTATCGCCCCTGCGCCGCCAACTGGATCAGTAGGTCGTGGTTCAAGAGGGTTATGTCCCTCCTGTCCACCCTTATAAGCTCCCTGTCCGCCATGTCGGACAGTATCCTGGAGAGGGTCTCAGGGGTCGTCCCTAGCATGGAGGCCAGCTGATATTTCGACGTGTCCAGCGTCACCGCTCCGGGGCTCTTTTGCTCCTCCGCCAGATATATGAGGTAGGACGCGAGCCTCCCTGGGACCTCCTTTAGGGCTAAGCTCTCTATCTGGGACGTGAGCTGTCTTAGCTTGAGGGAGAGGTCGTAGAATATGGAGATGGCTATGTGGGGATCCTCCTTTATGAGGGCCAAAAAGGGCTCCTCTGGGAACAGGAGCAGGTCGCTCTCGCATATGCTCTCGGCCCAGGCTGGATATTTTCGACTTCCAAATATCGCAGCCTGGCCGAACTGATCCCCCGGGCCGCACATATGGAGGATCACCTCTCTGCCCTCCGGCGACATCTTGTAGACCTTCACCTGGCCCCTGGCCACGACGAAAAAGCCCCTTCCGTCCTCTCCGTCGCAGAAGATCCTGTCCCCTTTTTTGTGCCTCTGGTGGATCGCGATCTGGCTGAGTTTTTCCAGGTCCCCGTCGTTTAGCCCCTGGAATCCCGTGATCCTGCCCAGCAGCTCCTTCTTTGACGCCATCCTCTCACCTTCTTTTGTCGGAAAACTCCGAACTTGATATATGTCAAGGAAAATGCCTTCCCTATCTGTCATTATAGTATCGTGGTCAACGAAATCGATATACAAGTCAGAAGGGGGATAAGTTTATGTATTGTTTCCAGTGTCAGGAAACCGCGAAAAACAGCGGCTGCACCGTGAGGGGCGTGTGCGGCAAGCCCGAGTCGACGGCGAACCTTCAGGACCTGTTGATATACGTCTTAAAGGGGATATCTGTCTGGGGGGTAAAGGCCGACGAGCTCGGTGTGCTTCGCAAATCCGATGGCCTGTTCGTGGCCCAGGGGCTCTTTTCGACCATAACCAACGCCAACTGGGACGATGGACGCTTCGTTAAGCTCATCGGCGAAGCTGTGGCGGTAAGGGACGACGTCAGGGATCGTTTCAAGGCGGCCTATAAGGCCAAGAACGGATCGGAGTTCGGCGGATCGGTCCATGACTGCGCCACATGGAACGGACCTGTCTCGGCCTACACCGAAAAAGCCCTATCGGTGGGCATACTCGCCACGGAGAACGAGGACGTCCGCTCCCTTCGTGAGCTTCTTGTCATAGGGCTCAAGGGGATAGCGGCCTACGGCGACCACGCCGCGGTTCTGGGCTACGAGGACCTGGCTATATACGGCTTCTTCATGGAGGCCCTCGAGTCCACCACCAGGGATCTGCCTGTGGACGAGATGGTGGCTCTGGTCATGAAGGCCGGGGATTACGCGGTAAAGACCATGGCTCTGTTGGACAAGGCCAACACCGAGACCTACGGCAACCCGGAGATAACCGAGGTCAACCTGGGGGTCCGTGAAAACCCCGCCATACTGATCAGCGGCCACGACCTGAGGGACATGGAGGACCTGCTGAAGCAGACCGAGGGCACAGGGGTGGACGTCTACACCCACGGCGAGATGCTTCCCGCCCATTACTACCCTGCCTTCAAGAAATACGACAACTTCGTGGGCAACTACGGCAACTCCTGGTGGCTCCAGAACGACGAGTTCGAGGCCTTCAACGGGGCCATACTCATGACCACCAACTGCCTTGTTCCCCTAAAGTCCAGCAACACCTACAAGGACAGGCTATTCACCACCGGCATGACGGGCTACCCCGACGTGGTTCACATACCGGACAGGGAGGACGGAAAGCCCAAGGACTTTTCCGCCGTCATAGAGAAGGCCAAGTCCTGCCCAGCCCCTAAGGAACTAGAGACTGGCAAGATAGTCGGTGGTTTTGCCCACAACCAGGTCATGGCACTGGCGGATAAGGTCGTCGAGGCGGTCAAGTCCGGGGCCATCAAGCGCTTCGTCGTGATGGCTGGGTGCGACGGTCGCCATAAGTCCAGGGACTACTACACCCAGGTGGCCCAGGCACTGCCTAAAGACACGGTCATTCTGACCGCGGGATGCGCCAAATACCGCTACAACAAGCTGAACCTCGGCGACATAGGTGGCATTCCAAGGGTTTTGGACGCAGGTCAGTGCAACGACTCCTACTCCCTGGCGGTCATAGCCCTTAAGCTAAAGGAGGCATTCGGCCTGAGCGATGTCAACGAGCTTCCCATCTCCTACGACATAGCCTGGTACGAGCAGAAGGCCGTCGCTGTACTGCTGGCCCTGCTCTTCCTAGGGGTGAAGGATATCCGGCTTGGGCCCACCATACCGGGATTCCTATCCCCCAACGTGGCGAAGGTGTTGGTGGACAACTTCGGCATAAAGGGCATAGACACGGTGGAGGCGGACGTGGCTGCCATGATGGCGGGCAAATAGATAAAAGAGCGTAAGAAAAGCGAGCCGATCTCAAGGGCGAGATCGGCTCGCTTTTTTATATTTGGGATTTGTCCCTATATTTTGAGAGCTGACCCTTGACAGAAGAGAAAAAAGAAATATACTTTAATTATTCGGTCGACAGGATACCGAATTGTGGGGGGATTGTCATGGCGGTTGGATCTTTGGAGTACATAACGCTGAGCAGCCAGATGTTCGACTATCTTCGGAGGGAGATCATAGTCTCATCTGAGTTCAAGGACGGCGTTTACATAAGGGAAGGGGATATAGCCGAGCGACTTGGGGTCAGTCGAGCCCCGGTCAGGGAGGCTTTAAAGCAGATGGAGATGATGGGGCTTGTCGTATCGGTACCGAGGCGAGGGGTCAAGGTTCGCCTCTTCTCCAAGGAGGAACTGGACGAGCTTTACGAGATGAGGGTTATCCTTGAGGGTGTAGTGTTCAGGACCATAGTCGAGAACGGTCTGTTCACCTCCGAGGTGAGGCCAAAGTTCGAAAAAATGTTGGAGGAACTTCTGCACATATGCGAGGGCGAAGGATCCAGGCGGGATAAGATTCTGCTTTTCTGCGACAGAGACTTGGCATTTCATAAATCACTGGCGGAGCTTTCAGGTAAAATCTGGACCTCAAGGGCCCTCGAGACCCTCTACTGTCAGCTTCACCTAGCCCTTTTGGGGGAGCTGGAGGAGGTGGAGGTGCTGGCCGACCTTGTGAGACTTCATTATCACATAATTGAATATCTATCCAGTGGAGACTTGGAGAAGTTGACCTCCGATAGAAGGTACAGCTATTTCAACAGGAGAAAGACCACCCTAGAGGGAGCTGGGGGGGATGAAATGGGATAAAAAGGCGGAAGAGGGCTTGTTGGTTTTATCTGGTTCAATATCGATGGAGGTAATGTCATGAACGGAACTATGCGCAAGGTGTTGTGTGCCAGCATAACCATGGCGACCGTCGCCATATCCACACTGGCGGCTTACGCTGTCGAGGTGAAGCTGTCCAACCAGCTTCCTCCCTCTCACCATATCTCGAAGGCACTTGATCTCTTTGCCGACAAGGTCAAGGAATACTCCGGTGGGGATATGACCGTGACGGTATTCCATTCGGCTCAGCTTTTTAAGGACACAGAGGTCGTAGAGGCCCTTCAGGAGAGGTTGGTCCCTATCGCTCTGGTACCGGTAAACAAATGGGCCGGGATGATACCAGCTACGGATATATTCGAGGTTCCTTTCGTCTTCAAAGGGCTTGATTCGATAAAGAAGTTCATCGATGCCGGAGCTGGTGATCTACTGAACGAGGAGTTCAAGAAAAAGGGAGTGACCAACCTTTTCTGGGCCGATTACGGTTTTGTGCAGTTCTTCAACAGCAAGCGCCCCCTCGCCGCTCCTTCCGATTTCGATGGCCTGAAGATCAGGACCTTCAGCAACGGCACCGCTGAGACAGTTACCGCCCTCGGTGGAACGCCGGTCGTCATGAGCTCCTCCGAGATGTATATGGCTCTTCAGAGGAAGACCGTCGATGGGGCGACCACTGGCATGCCTGCTGCGGTCTCCAGGAAGATATTTGAGGTTCAAAAATACCTCACGGTCTGCAACTACACCACAGCCCAGTTCGTGGTCCAGTGCAACCTTGAGTGGTGGGACAAGCTCTCCGACGGAGAGAGGGAAATCCTGAACAGAGCAGGAAGCGAAGCTGAGGCGTGGCTCAGGACCCAGATCGCTCAGTCGGAGATCGACGCTCAGAAGGTCATAGCCGATGCAGGACTTGAGATATTGGAGCTCGATGACGCTCAGAGAAAGGCCTTCGTCGAGGCTACGGAAACGGTCAGGAGTGGGTTTGCCAAGAAGAGCCCTCTCTGCAAGCAGTTGGTAGACATCGCCCTGGGGTTGGAGTGATGAAAAAGAGGGAGGGGGTTTCCCTCTCCCTCCTTTAAAGGGTTTTTGGAGGGGTTTTACGTGATCGAATTTTACAGAAAGACGGTCAATCGTTTCAGCTATGCTTTAGGGTGTCTATGTGGGCTTGGCATCTTGTTGATGGGTTTGATGCTTTTTTATGAGGTCATTATGAGGTATTTCTTCAACGCTCCAACTATATGGACGCAAGAGGTTTCTGTCTATCTGTTCATGTGGTGTATGTTCGGCGGGGCGGCTTACGCTCTTCAAAAAGGTAAGCACGTCAACATAGACCTCCTGACCATGAGGATGTCGGAGAAAAAGCAGAGCCTTTTGAAGATCTTGACCAGCCTGGTCGGCGTCGCATTTTGCAGTGAGATAGCGGTTCAGGGATGGGGAATGATAGCCAGTGCGGTGAAATACCAAAAGCACTCTCCCACGCCTCTTCAGATACCTCTTTGGATCCCTCAGTCCGCTTTGTTCGTCGGCTTTGCCCTTTTAGCCCTACAGTTTGTGGTGATCGTGTTGGATGAGTTTGATTTCCTCAGGACCGGAGAGAGGCCGGCGGTTCAGGAAGGTGGGCATAGATGACTTCTTTTCTGCTGGTGATATTGCTTCTGCTGGTGGTCCTGTTCATGGGCATGCCTGTGGCCTTCTCCTTGGGGGCTACGTCTGTCCTTCTCACCTTGGTCTACGACCTGCCGATGAAGGTCCTGTCTCAGTCGATCTTCACGTCCCTTGAGGGCTTCGTCCTGCTGTCCATTCCCCTGTTCGTCCTCATGAGCCAGGTCCTTCTGGACGGCAGAATAGGGGACGACCTGTTCGAGGTCATGAACGCCTGGGTTCGTCACCTTCCTGGTGGTTTAGCCATAGCCACGATAATGGCATGCGCTTTCTTCGCGGCCATAACCGGATCTGGAGCCGCCACCGCTGCCACGATCGGGATGGTGGCCTATCCTGCCATGATAGAGAGGGGCTACGACAAAAAGTTTACCCTTGGTCTTCTCGCAGCCGGGGGGACCTTAGGGATACTGATACCGCCCAGCATACCACTCATCCTCTACGGCGCCATCACCGAGGAGTCCGTGGGAAAGCTCTTCATAGCCGGGATAATCCCTGGGCTCATACTCACAGGTATTTTCGTCGTCTACTCGGTGGTCAAGAGCAAAAGGGGCGGCTTCACCCCCATGCCCAAGGTTCCGTGGAAGGACCGCCTATCGGTTACGGCCAAGAATATATGGGGGATAATCCTGCCGCTGTTGGTGGTCGGTGGGATATACAGCGGTGCCTTTACCCCAACCGAGGCCGCCGCCGTCGGTCTGGTCTACAGCCTGTTCATCACCATGGTCATATACAGGACCATAAAGATAAAGGACATCCCTGAGATCTGCATGAAGGCGCTGGGAACATCCTGCATGATAGCCATGGTCATAGCCGGAGCCGTGCTGTTCGGAAGGGTTATGACGTTGCTCATGATCCCCCAGAAGCTGACGGAGCTCATCATCCAGAACAACTTCTCTCCTATGATGTTCATCATAGCGATGAACCTGCTGATGGTCATCCTGGGAATGGTCCTTGAGACTGTGTCCATCGTGCTGCTTACCATGCCTCTGGTCACGCCGATACTTTTGGCGCTGCACATAGATCCTATCTGGTATGCCATCATACTTACGGTCAACATGACCATGGCGCTCATAACTCCACCGGTGGGGATGAACCTCTACGTGATAAAGGGCCTGAGAAAGGACATCAATATGGGGGAGATCATATCCGGTGTGCTTCCTTTCATGCTTCTGCTTGTAGTTATGTTGGCCATAGTGATGGCGTTCCCGACCTTGAGCACGTGGCTTCCGTCGGTGATGCACTGAGATCTTTTCGTAAAAGGGGAAACGGTGGATTTTTTGTAAAAAAGGAGATGTGACGACGGTGATTAAAGGTGCGCTATCCGATTTGGTGGTTCTCGACTTGACCAGGGTTCTGGCTGGTCCCTTCTGCACTATGCTGCTCGCCGATATGGGGGCGGACGTCATAAAAATAGAGGTGCCGGAGACAGGCGACGATACGAGACAGATGGGTCCCTTCGTCAAGGGAGAAAGCGCCTATTACATGAACCTCAACCGAAACAAGAGGGGAGTGACCCTTAACCTCAAGCACAAAAGGGGCAAGGATATTTTCGCCGAGATGGTGAAAAAGGCCGACATAGTCGTGGAGAACTACCGTCCTGGCACGATGGAGAAACTGGGGTTTGGTTATGAAGATATGAAAAAAATAAACCCTGGGATCATCTATGCCGCTATTTCCGGTTTTGGACACACTGGGCCCTACAAGATGCGTCCTGGCTACGACATAATAGCCCAGGCGATGAGCGGACTCATGAGCACCACCGGCTGGCCGGGAGGGGAACCGACCAGGACCGGGACCGCCATGGGAGACGTGCTTGCCGGACTTTCCTGTGCCATAGGTATTCTGGCGGCTGTAAACGGCAGGAACCTGACAGGAGAGGGACAGAAGATAGACGTGGCCCTGGTCGACTCGGCCGTGGCAAGCCTGGAGATAATAAACATGATCTACCTGGTGGAGGGCAGGGTCCCTCAGCGCATAGGGAACCGCTACGAGTCCACCTATCCCTACGACTCCTTCCGCGCCTCCGACGGCAGTCTGGTCATAGGGGCGGCCAACGACAAGCTGTGGCAGAGCCTGTGCTGCCTTATAGGGCGGCCTGAGATCGCGGAGGACCCCAAATACCTCAGGGTTCGAGACAGGGTGGCCCATCACGACGAGATCAAGCCGATCATCGAGGAGTGGACCATGGGTAAAACCGTTCAGGACTGTTGCCGAATGGTCGACGAGGCAGGGATACCCTGCGCTCCCATAATGTCCATCGATCAGGTTACCAGCGATCCCCACATAGCTGGGGACAGAAAGATGTTCGTCCCTGTGGACCATCCTGTGGCTGGAATGACCACCCTGACAGGCAACCATATTAAGATGTCCGGCACGCCAGCGGAGATAAGGACTCCCTCTCCTGTACTGGGAGAGCATAACTCCCAGGTCTACTGTGAGCTTCTTGGGCTGACAGAGCCGGAGGTAGAGGACCTTCGCTCTCAGGGGGTCATCTGATGTTCGATAAAAAACTTCCATCAAGCGTCCAGATAAGGGAGGTCTGCCCCAGGGACGGATTTCAGAGCCAGAGTGAATTCATCCCCACGGAGGAGAAAATAGCCCTGGTGGACGCCATGGCCGAAACCGGAGTGTCGGTCATGGAGGTGACCTCCTTCGTCAGTCCAAAGGCGATACCTCAGATGGCCGACGCATCGGAGGTCATGGAGCACTTCAACCGTCGTTGGAGAGGCAAGGTGGAGTCCATCGTACTGATACCTAATCTAAAGGGAGCGGAGAGGGCCCTGGCTGTAGGATCGGACGCGGTTGGATTCGTCGTCTCAGCCAGCGAGGCCCACAATATGGCTAATACCAGGCGATCGGTCAGGGAATCCATGGACGAGTTGAGGTCGGTGGCCTCCATAAAGGGAGATGCCGCACTGGGGGTATCTGTCGCGACCTCATTCGAATGTCCCTTCGACGGCCCGGTCGACCCTCAAGCCGTGGTAAGGATAGTGGAGGAAGCCCTTGAGATCGGCGTGGACTCCATCACTCTGGCCGATACCGTTGGAACCTGCGACCCACTCATGTTGACGAAGACCCTCACGGAGGTCAGAAATCGTTTTGGCGAATATCCCTTTTTCCTTCACCTCCATGACACGAACGGCATGGCTATGGTGAACACCATGGCGGCCATGGACCTCGGGTTCTACCGCTTCGATTCCGCCGCAGGAGGGTTGGGAGGATGTCCATTCGCTCCAGGGGCCGCAGGCAACGTGGCGACAGAGGATATGGTCAACTTCTTCGAGAGGATCGGCGTGTCTACGGGGGTCAGGCTTGATAAGGTCCTTGAGGTCGCTGCGAGGATGAAGGAAATGGGATTGGCGGTCAACAGCCACCTATCCGCTAGGTGTAAAAAATGACTCAGGGAGAACGGCTCAGAAAGAGGCTTGCCGAGCCAGGCATCGTTGTAGCTCCAGGGGTGTTCGACGCCCTCAGCGCCAGGATATGCGAGATGGCTGGGTTCGAGGTGCTCCAGCATACTGGATATGGAACGGCGGCCTCTCTCCTCGGGAGGCCAGACGTGGGGCTTCTCTCCATGACCGAGATGAGGGATCAGCTTCAGAGAATGGTCAGGGCCGTCGACGTGCCCATCATCGGGGACGGGGATAACGGTTTTGGAAACGCTGTTAACGTCGACAGAACGGTCCGTGAGTATATCTGGGCTGGCGCAGCAGGCCTTTTTATAGAGGATCAGGTCATCCCAAAAAGATGCGGTCACATGGCAGGAAAGGCGATCGTCTCCAAGGAAGAGATGATGGGAAAGCTCAGGGCCGCCCTGTTCGCCAGGGACGGAGAGGATAAAGACGCCCTGATCGTCTACAGGACCGACGCTGTGGCAGTGTCGGGATTCGACGACGCCGTGGACAGGGCTAAAGCCGCCGCGGACCTGGGAGTGGACATGGTCTTCGTCGAGGCCCTAGAGACGATAGAGCAGATGGAGAGGGCCGTCAGGGAGATTCCGATCCCTCTGATGCTCAACCTAGTCGAGGGGGGAAAGACCCCTCTAATATCGACATCCGAGGCCGAGGCGATGGGATTTAAATACGTCATATACCCTGTGACCCCTCTTTTCGCCGCGGCGGCGGCCTTGAGGGAGAGCATGGAGGATCTCAGAAAAAACGGCCTATCCGAATCGCTTATGGCGAGGTTGATGTCCTTTACCGATTTTGTGGAGGTCGTAGGCCTCGATGAGATAAGGGAGATGGAGGAACGCTACCTTCCTCCGGGTGAGATGAATAAATACGGGGGACGGTCCAAGATAGTCTGATCGTCCTGTCAGAGGGAGAGGGGCCATTTATGGCCCCTCTCCCTCGTTTTAGCGAGCCCCACAGTTCTCTATTGACAGCTTAGCCGTTAGAGTTTATTCTATTTATGGATACATACAAAGGATTCATAAAACGAAGGGAGATGGTTTTTATGAGAGAAAGCGGTTCAGCACACAGTGAAGTTGGCCTCAAGGGCTCGGTTTTTATCCTTTTTACGATTTTAGCCATGATGATCGTCGGCAAGCTTTTCATGGGGTTTGACACGGCAATACTGATAATGATGGTGTCGGTGGTCACGTCGGCTATCTACATCTTCGGCTACGGCTTTACCTGGACGGAGCTTTTCGACGGAGGGGTTATCCCCATGATAGCCAGGGCCTCAGGAGCCATCCTAATTCTTCTCACCGTCGGGCCTATGATAGCCCTCTGGATGGCCTCCGGCACGGTCCCCTACCTAATATATCTGGGGCTCCAGATACTGACACCAAAGACCTTTCTGGTATCCGCCGCAATCATCTGCGCCATGTCGTCGGTGTTGACCGGTACGTCCTGGGGCTCTGCAGCCACCTTTGGCGTGGCCTTCATGGGCATAGCCTACGGCCTTGGTGTTCCCCTCCCAGCCGCGGCAGGGGCTGTCGTGGCTGGGTCCTACTTCGGCGACAAGATCAGCCCCGTCTCAGACACGACCGTGCTGGCTGCTGCCACAGCCGAGACGGACCTGATAGACCACATCAAGTCCATGATGTGGACCACCCTGCCAGCCTTCCTGATAGGCTTGGTGGTGTACGGCATCGTCGGCTCAAAAAGCGTCGGGGTCATGGACATGTCCAAGATCGACGTCATAGTCTCGGCCATACAGGGGAACTTCAAACTCGGTCCCTTGGTGCTGATCCCGCCGGTGCTCCTGCTGGTGCTGGCCTACATGCGCTATCCAACCCTGCCGGTGCTCTGGGTGTCCATGATAGCCGCCGCACCTCTCGCGATGATGCAGGGCAACAGCCTCTCAAAGATAGTCTCCATAATGGCGAAGGGCCCGTCCATATCGACCGGAGCAGAGGCGGTTGACAAGCTCCTGAACAGAGGAGGGCTTTCCTTCATGGCTGGAGCGGTGGCTGTGGTGTTCTTCGCCTACATCTTCGCAGGTCAGCTTGAGTACTCCGGGACCATAAAGACGGTGACGACGGCCCTCAGGGAGAGGTTCATAAAAAGCAGCGTGGGCAAGTTCATCTTCTCCGTGTCCCTGACTGGCATAATCACCGCCCTTGGGACGGGAAACTCCTATCTGAGCATCATCATGCCTGGAACAATGTACAAGGACCTCTGCGACGAGCTGTCGGTGGACAGAAGGATTCTCTCCCGTACCCTGGAGGACTCGGGCACTGTCATAGTTTCCATCGTCCCCTGGTCCGCGGCTGGGATCTATATGTCCTCGGTCCTGGACGTGCCTGTGCTTCAGTATCTGCCCTGGGCGGTCATGTGCTACGCCGGAGCGATCATAGCCTGGATCTACGGTTTCACCGGGATAGGCATCATGCGCACGAATAAGGGGATCAAAGAGTGATAGAGGATCGAACGGCGAGCCGAAACGCCCTTTTGACCGGGGGAGAGGTCTACGGGCCGAAATACCTGGGGAACATGGACCTTCTAATATTGGGCGGCAAGGTAGCCTCCATACAGCCCTCTATCGACAGGTCCTCCCTGTCGGCGGTGCCGGACCTTTCGGTTCTGGACTGCTCCGGCTGTAAGGTGGTCCCAGGCCTTATCGACCAGCACAACCACTTCAACGGCGCGGGAGGCGAGGGAGGGCCAGCCTTCAGGACCCCTCCTGCCCAGCTTTCGTCCTTCGTTAAGGCCGGGATCACCGGGTCTGTCGGGCTACTGGGGACAGACGGAATATGTCGCTCCCTGGAGGAGCTTTTGGCCAAGGCCAGGGGGCTTGAGGAGGAGGGGCTTAGCACCTGGATCTACACCGGGTCCTATCAGATCCCCTCTCCGACCATGACCGGCTCGGTCATGAGGGATATAGCCCTGATAGACAAGGTCATAGGGGTGAAGATGGCCCTGTCGGACCACCGGTGTTCCCATCCGTCGGTCGAGGAGCTGAGGCGGTTGGTGTCAGACGTAAGGGTGTCTGGGATGATATCGGGAAAGCCTGGCATCGTGTGCGTCCACATGGGTTCCGAGTCCTCGGGCCTAGAGCCGTTGAGGGAGGCCCTTAGAGGGACCGATATCCCCATGGCCCACTTCCTGCCGACCCACGTCAGTCGCTGTGACGAGCTCCTGGAGGACGGAATAAGGTTTATCTCCGAGGGAGGTCACGTGGACCTCACCGCCGGGGACGATACGCCGTCCTCCGTCGAGAGGCTGCTGAAGGCCGGGGCTGATATGTCTCGGGTCACTTTAAGCTCCGACGGCAACGGCAGCCTACCGGTTTTCGACGAGAACAAGCGTATGATCGGGATGGGAGTGGGGACTCCCGACTCCATACTGGACCAGATCAGGGCAACGGTCCTTTCGGATATCGCTCCTTTGGAGGCCATGGTCTCCATGGCGACCAAAAACGTGGCCGACCACCTGGGCCTGAGGGGCAAAGGCAGGCTAGCCCCTGGATTCGACGGCGATACGGTGGTGCTGGGCGAGGACCTGGAGCTTCTCCACGTCCTATCGAGGGGGCGGACCTCCATGAAGGACGGGGAGGTTTTGGTTAAGGGCAATTTCGAGGTTTAGCTTGTTGATGTAATTTATAGAAGGAGGACGGCTTTTCGGAGCCGTCCTCCTTTGTCGTATGAAGTCGATATTTGACTGTTTTATCCTTCTGCGATAGAATTCCTTGTCGGAATAAAATCCATGCCGACAAGTTGATAAATTTAGTGAAAGTTCTAACGAGGAGGGTCGTATGTATCTTGAACAGCGGTAGCAGGTTTTACAGCTTATAGAGCAAGGGAATAGGGGATAGACATGATATTTAAGGACGAAATGACGCCAAAGGAGCGGATGACCGCTTTCTCAAAGGGAGAGGCTATGGACCGCATCCCTGTCGTGCCAGATATGGGGGTCACCAAGTCGGAGTTCATAGGGGTTACTACCAGGGAGTATTACCATTCTGCGGAGAGGATGGCGGAACTGGAGATAGCCCTGTTTGACTACCTCCACCACGACAGTATAGGTATCTCGACCACTCTCAGAGGTATGGCGGAGGCTATGGGATCCAAGATCGGCTACCCTGAGGACAACATCAGCTATCTGATAGAGCCTGTGGTGAAGGATTTCTCCGACATAGACAGGCTGGAGCCAGCGGATCCCCACAGGGACGGAAAGCTCCCACTGCTGTTGAAGGCCCTTGAGATCATAAAGGACAGGTTGGACGATGTGGCGGATATCGGTGCTTCCATGACCGGCCCCTTCAGCGTGGCCGCCTCGGTGGTCGGGACCGAAAACCTCATGAAGTGGATAGTGAGGGCGCCGGAGAAGGTCCATCAGGTTATGGAGGTGATAACCGAGTCCAACAACCGCTACATCGAGGCGGTGTCAAAGCTGGGGATGGGGGTGGGCTTCTGCGATCCGGTCTCCTCCACCAGCCTGTTGAGCCCCAGACAGTTCAGGGCCTTCTCGTTGCCCTACCTGAAGAGGAACGTAGCCCACGTGACCGAGTGTACCGGAGGAAGACCAACGCTACACATCTGCGGCAAGAGCAGGGATATATGGGAGGACTGTGTCGACGCCGGGATCGGCAACTTCTCCATAGATAACGTCGAGGATCTGGGAGAAGCTAAGGAGGTAATGGGCGGCAAGGTGGTCATTACCGGCAACATCCCACCTGTGGACGTGGTCGCGATGGGGACGGTTGAGGATATTTTCAGGTCGGCGAGGGAGTGCGTCAGAAAAGCCTGGGACTCTCCTAAGGGTTTTATCCTCTGTACCGGCTGTCAGATCCCCAAGGGAACCCCGATGGAGAACATAAAGGCCATTATGGACGCCGGTCGTACCTACGGTCGCCTTCCCATAAGGCCCGAGCTTTTAGAGGATTAGGAGGAATTTTGTTCATGAATAAAGAGCTTAGCAAAGGTAACGGCAAGGCCTTTTTGCCTTTGATGGTCTTCGTCGTGCTTTACCTGGCGACAGGTATGGTCCTTACAGCCCAGGGGGTCGATAAGGCCTTCTATCAGCTGCCCTCCCCTGTCGCGGTGATACTGGGGATTATCTCGGCGTTTTTCGTGATAAAAGGGACCATAGACGAAAAGTTTGAGATGCTCGTAGAGGGATGTGGCAACTCGAATATCGTCATAATGTGCCTGATCTACCTGCTGGCGGGGGCCTTCACCACCGTCTCCAGGGAGATAGGAGGGGTCGAGGCGGTGGTCAACATGGGTATGTCGATCCTGTCTCCCCGTTACGCCTCCGCCGGGCTTTTCGTCATCTCGGCCTTTATCTCCATATCCACCGGCACCTCCGTCGGGACGGTGGTCGCCATGACCCCTATAGGAGTGGGGATAGCTGAGGCTGGCGGGCTTAACGTGGCCCTGGCGGTGGGGTCGGTCATAGGGGGATCCATGTTGGGCGACAACCTGTCTATCATATCGGACACCACCATAGCGGCCACCAGGACCCAGGGCGTCAGGATGAAGGACAAGTTCAACACCAACGCTATGATAGCCCTGCCCGCAGCTATGGTAACCCTGCTCCTTCTGGTGATATACGGCTCTCCTGAGGTGGCCGTTCCGGCCAAGGAGTACAGTTACGATCTGGTTAAGGTCCTTCCTTATCTGTTCGTCCTGGTATCGGCTTTAGTCGGGCTCAACGTGTTCGTGGTCCTCACCGGAGGTATCCTGTTCTCAGGGGCCATAGGGCTGTGGAACGGTGCCTTTTCCCCCCTTGGCTACGCCCAGAACATATACGGTGGTTTCACCGGAATGATGGATATATTCCTTCTTTCCATGTTGATGGGAGGACTTGCCAGGATGGTTGAGTGTGGCGGCGGTATCGAATGGGTTCTCGGAAAGGTCAGCCAGGTAATAAAGGGCAGACGTTCCGCCGAGCTTGGGATAGTGGGCATGGTCTCGGTCACCGACATGGCCACGGCTAACAACACCGTTTCGATCCTGATAAACGGCGAGCTGGCGAGGCAGCTCAGCCTCAAACACGGGGTAGATCCCCGCAGGACCGCCTCTTTGCTGGATATCTTCTCCTGCGTGTTTCAGGGGCTTATACCCTACGGGGCCCAGATACTCATAGCGGCCTCGCTCATGGGAAGCGGAGCTAACCCATTCTCGCTGATATCGTCCTGTTGGTATCAGTATATACTGGCGGGATTCGCTATCCTGTCGATATTCGTTCCCTACGCCGACGGCTATATAAAAAGGCATCCCCTAACCGACGAGGGTAGGTGACAAAGGATTGACGTACCGTCGCTAGCTCATGTTAAGGGAACCTCTAAAAACTCTAATCCTCGGAGAGACCGTTCCTACGGAGCCCATTTGAGCCCGTATACTCGACATGCCGTCGTGTAGTCGAATGGGGC
>CAYNAN010000042.1:0-19997 GCA_964395085.1 uncultured Synergistaceae bacterium | reverse complement strand
CCTCGGCTTGGGGCGACGTCCTGTCGCCCCATTCGACTACACGACGGCATGTCGAGTATACGGGCTCAAATGGGCTCCGTCGGAACGATCTCTCCGAGGATTAGAGCTTTTAGAGGTTCCCCAAAGATAACAAGAAGCAGGATCGAGAGCGATAAACCACTCCCGGCCCTGCTTCTTGTTATCCGAACGGCCTACAGAAGCTTTTTAGACCCCGAATAGACCTCCTCCACCTTTAAGGCGGCGGCTCCATGGCCCGGATGCTTCGCCGGGTTCCAGCTCTTCATATCGTCGAACACCGGCCCCTCGGAGTGGTATTCCAAGGTTCCCTTGACCTGAAAGGCCTCTCCGTCACCGGTTATGAAAAGGAGGGAACCTCTGCTTCCGGACAGCAGGTTTTTTCTGGTCTTGTCGAAGTAGTTATCCGCAACGACCAGCGTCTCGTCGTCGAACTTACCGACGCAGGTAGCGTAGATGGAGTTCGGTATCCCATGGTCATCCACGGTGGAGAGAACTACAGCGCCGTCCCTCTTCTCCCAAGCCTCGCTCACGTTTTTAGGTAATTTAGACATGTTTACCCCTCCTATAGATATAAATTATGGACTGTATAAAAAATCCACGAACTAGCTACTATTATACTCCCAATCGGCTAAATCCCAAGGCACAGCTAAACGTCGATCTTAGGGGACAGCAAAGCCCATAGGGGCGATATCAGACAGAAGAAGGAGAAGGGAATGTACATGAACATGGAGCCATCGGAGTACGACAGGCCCATCGCTGAGGCCACGAAGGCCCCACAGGCGGCCCAGGGGACCAGTGGAACTATCAGGATGGAGCCCTCGACCAGATATCTGGAGAGCCACAGCCTGTCCACCTGTAAATCCCTGTACACCCCGTTGAACATCCTGCCGGAGACCACTATGCCCACCGAACCACTGCCGGAGCCAGCGGAGACCAAGGCGGTGGTCAGGAGGGCCAGTCCTCCGAGAGGGATTAAGCCCTTAAGGGAGACTATGGATTTCAGTATCCGGTCCATAGAGCCCACGGTCTCTAACACCCCTCCCATACAGAGGGCCATGGATACCATCATGAACAGCATTGAAACAGAACCCAGCCCTCCCCTGTTCACTATGCCGTCGGCTACGGTGGAGCCGGTGGAGAAGTTGCCCCCGTCCATAAGCACCGACAGGATGATATTGAAGTCCCATCCCTGATACAGATAGGCAACGACCACGGCGGATAGGGAGCTTAGGAAAAAGCCCGGGAGAGGCTCGATCCCCGACAGGACCAGCGCAAGTACCACGGCGACAGGCAGAAAGGTAACAGGGGAGAGCTTGAAACAGCTTTCCAGAGACCGTATGACGCCATAGGACTCCTCTGGATCGGTCAAGGCCAGGGGGACAAATAGCCCCACTACGTAGTACAGGACAAGGGACAGGATAAAAGGGACCACGGCGGATCTGGCCATGCTCTTAACGTGAGCCGCCCTATCGACCTCGGACATCTGAGGAGCCAGGATGGAGGTGTCCGATATGGGAGAGGTCCTGTTTCCCATAAAGGCCCCGGAGACCACCGCACCGGCGGTGAGCCAGAGTGGAATACCGAGCCCCTTTCCCACACCTGCCAGAGCGATCCCCACTGTCCCTACTGTGGAGATGCCCGAGCCAAGCAGGATCCCCGTCAGAGCTGAGACCGCAAAGGCAACAGGGAGGAAGAGGTCCGGCACTATGGCCCCTAATCCCAGCTTTACCAAAAAGGGAACCGTCCCTGATAAGGTCCAGGATGCCACCAATATCCCTAAGAACACGAAGATGGACAATACCGGCAACCCCGAAGCCCAGGCCTGGAACATCCCACCGGATATAACGCTCCAGCTGTAGCCCCTGGAGAGGCCCGAGATAGTCCCCGCCGCCACAGCCAGCACGAGGGCCATATGGGGCCTAAAATCGCCGGTGAGGGCTATTTGAGCCCCTAAAAAGGCCAACATAAGCCCCAAGGGGGCAAAAGCCTCTAAGGTGGATGGAGGCCTCACCTCTCAGCGCCCCTTTCTGGAGAAAGCGGCAAGGACAACCGCTCCCATGACCATGGCACAGGCCACGACCTCTCTGGCGGAGGGGAACTCACCCAGCATGACTGCGGCCATGGAGGTAGCGGCTACTATCTCCACGGTCACACCAAGGCTGGCAGAGGAGGCGGTGACGTACTTCATACCCTCAAAGTAGAGGCCGTAGGCCAGACAGCTTGCGGCCAACCCCAAGAAGGAGGCCCAGAGTATACCCTCCATAGGGATGGGGGATATAGGGGCCCCCATAAAAATCCACCTGCCCCCAAGTAGCCAGAGGACTCCTAGGGCGTTGGAGTAAAAGAGAAGCACCACAGGGGTCATGGAGCGACCGGAGGACACCTTTCTACCGAAGAGGGACTGGACCGCCATGGCCAAAGCGCTAATAACTCCCCAAGCGACACCGACGGTGGAGATAGCCCCAGATCCACCTGCGGCCACGGATAGTCCGGCTACTATCATGCCCCCGCCGAGCCATTCACCGATACTGGGGCTTTCTTTTGTTATCCAGAGAGCCCCTAAAGCGGTTAGGATGGGAAAGGTATAGTGGATAACCATTCCCACAGGGACCGATAGGGTTCTTAGGGACATCATGAATCCCAGGTTGGCTGCAAGGGGCCCGGTAAGGGCAAACAGAGCCATCGCTCCGGCGGTCTTAATGTCGATCCTGAGGGAATCCCTCCTGAACGCGAAAAGCCACAGGCCAAGGACAAGGGCCGCCACCGCCTGCCTCAGTGTCACCACCGTGACCATATCCACGCCCATTCCCCCTAAAACCCTGGAGGCAGGGCTGACCAACGCCCACAGAACACCGGCTACGACCACAAACACAAATCCCTTCGCTCCGTCGTCTAAAGGACGGACCGATACTGCCCTCATGTTATTCATCCTTTCCTGGGCAAAGCCCCTTTTATGCTCAAGGTCTATTAGGTATGGACTATATCACTATGAGTCCAAAAGAGTAAACCATAAAAATGATAAAAGAGATTTTTTGACCAATGTAATTAAGTTCATTTTTGACCGCAAGGTTATCCTATTTGTAAACAATATACCTTGACCGTCCAGGTTCAGCTTTCTATAATAAACTTGAGTTCCTAATAGATCAAACAGGTACGGTTAGGGTCGCGTTAGGGACAAAAAAAAAGCAAGGGAGGAATTTCAGTGAGAGTACCAGGGAAGCTACTGAAGGCAATAGGAACGGTCGCTACAATAGCCCTTTTGGGATCGTCGTCCTTCGCCGCCGAGGCCAAGCTGGACGAGAACCAGTTCGTCAACGACTATCTGGTCGCCGACCCATCCACTATGGATCTGACCCTCCGCTCAGATACCTACTCCAGCACGATGATGAGAAACGTCATGGAGGGACTGGTCAGGATGGAGGAGAAGGACGGGAACTACATGATGGTCCCCTCTGGATCTAAAGGCTGGGACGTCAGCGACGACGGCAAGGTCTGGACCTTCCACCTGAGGGAGAACCACTGGGAGGACGGGGTCCCTGTCACAGCGGGACAGTACGTCTACGGCCTTCAGAGGGCCGCCGACCCCAAGACCGGATCGCCTAACAGCTTCTTCCTCGAGGCTCTCCTCAACTTCTCCCAGGTCAACAAGGGCGAGATGGAGGTCTCGGAGCTCGGTGTAAAGGCCATAGACGACATGACCCTGGAGATAACCCTCTCCGCTCCCACTCCGGCCTTCCTGAGCATGATCAACGAGACCGTCTACTACCCCCTTCGCAAGGACAAGGTTGAGGAATGGGGGGATAAATACGGTTCGGAGGCCAGGTATTTTATAGCTAACGGTCCATTCAGGATAGATTCCTGGGTCAGAAACAACTCCATGACCTTGGTCAGAAACGAGAAATACTGGGACGCCGAGAGCGTCAAGCTGGACAAGGTCAACATAGCCATAATGCCCGACGAGACGACCTACTACAACGCGTTCCTAAGCGGTGAGCTCGACTTTGTCATAGCCGGACAGGCGGAATGGGTGGACCGTTTCAAGGCCACAAAATCCACCTTCAACCCCTACGCCACCGCCACGCTCTCCTACGCCTTCTACAACAACAAGGATAAGCTGTTCAAAAACGCCAACGTGAGAAAAGCCTTCACTATCTGTATAGACCGAGAGGACATCAACGAGATGTGCTTCGGAGGCCTGAGGATACCTACCTACGGATGGGTCGTCCCGACCATTTCCGTCGGGGATATAAACTACCGAGAGGCCGCTGGCGACATGATAGCCGAGATGGCGGAAGAGCTGAAGGCTCAGGGGAAAACCCCCAAAGACCTCCTCATAGAGGGAATGAAGGAACTCGGCCTGGGGGACGACCCCTCAAATCTCGACGTGACCTTCTCCCTGGCCGGGACCAGCGAGTGGTTCAGAACCATGGGCGAGTACCTCCAGCAGATCTATAAGACCGAGCTAGGGGTCAACGTCAAGATAAGCTACTCCGAATGGGGAATATTCTACGACAACGTCCAGAAGGGCAACTATCAGATAGGCTTTATGGGATGGGGTGCCTACTACAACGATCCTTACGACGTGCTTTCCCTGTTCGTATCCAGCTACGACGCCATTAAAACCGGCTGGAGCGACGACAGGTTCGACGAGCTGATCCGGAGATCGGCCACCGAGATGGACCAGGAGAAAAGGCTTAGGGACTACATCGAGGCGGAGACCATTCTCATAAAGGAACACTGCGTCGTATCTCCTATCGCCACCGCCAGGACCAACCAGTTCCTGAAGCCCTACGTCAACGGCTTCCCTACCCTGGGCTTCTCGGGCATGGGCTACAAGTACATGTACACCACCGGCAGATAGAAAGACCAAAAGCCCGTAAGATCGCTAAAAAAGAGACAACGTCCAAAACGTTGTCTCTTTTCTCTAGGAAGGGGGAGCTTATCTTGGCTCAGTATATCTTAAAGAGGATCTCCTACATGATCCTAACCTTGCTGGTGGTCATAGCTATGACCTTTTTTCTGATGAGATCTATACCGGGAGATCCTCTGGCCAGCCTTGCCAGAGCCCTGCCGGAACAGACCCAGGCGAACTTTTACGCTAAGTACGGCCTGGACAAGCCTCTTTTTCAGCAGTACCTGATCTACATGAAAAACCTGCTTAAAGGAGATCTGGGAGAGAGCGTCGTCTACGCCGGCAGATCGGTCAGCGAGACCATAGTCCAGACCTCACCGGTTTCCGCGGCAGTCGGAGGGTTGGCCCTCATAGTCGGCCTCATAGTCGGCATATCCTTGGGGATAGTTGCGGCGCTTTACAAGAACAGTTGGCCCGACTACCTCGTCATGTTTATAGCCATCCTTGGTATAACCATACCGGTGTTCGTTCTGGCCTCGCTGTTTCAGTATTTCTTCTCCGTCAAGCTAGGCTGGCTCCCCACGTCGGGCTGGGGAAAACCTCAGCACATGGTGCTTCCGGTCATAGTCCTCTGTTTCGGCACCATAGCCACCTACGCAAGGTACATCAAGTCCAGCATGCTGGAGGTGCTGGGACAGGACTATATCCTCACCGCCAGGGCCAAGGGACTGAGCGAGTTCCAGGTCATAACCAGACACGTCATGAGGAACTCCATGCTTCCGGCCATAACCATTCTGGCGGGCAGGATAGTCGGCATATTCACCGGAGCCTTCGTGGTCGAAAGGATGTTCAGCATACCGGGAATAGGCTTTTATTATATCAGCTCCATCAACAACAACGACTACTCCATGACCCTGGGGACCACCGTGTTCTACGCCGCCCTGTTCGTCGTCATGCAGTTGATCGTCGATTTCGTCTACATGCTGGTGGATCCCAGGATCCGTCTGGCTGGGGATTAGGAGGCCGCCATGGACAACGTCACAAACGACAGTTTCGTAATTGTAGGACCGGAGATCTCCGAGGCGGAGAGGATAGCCAGACCTAAGGTCAGCTACCTCCAGGACGTCTGGAGACGGTTCAAGGAAAACAAGATGGCCCTGGTCGCCCTGATTATCCTTATGTTATTAGGCTTTATGGTAATTTTTGGCCCCTCCATAAGCGGCTACGCCTTCGAGGAGGTGGACAGGACCGCCAGAAACCAGTTCCCCAGCCTTAAACATTGGTTCGGAACGGACAAACTGGGCAGGGACATGTTCGCCAGGGTATGTCAGGGAGGTCGAGTGTCGCTGATAATAGGCCTTGCGGGAGCCTTTATATCCTCGGTGGCAGGCTGCCTCTACGGCGGGATCTCGGCCTATCTGGGGGGAAAGACCGACGATATCATGATGAGAATCGTGGAGATAATAATCTCCGTGCCCTATCTGATCGTGGTCATCCTTCTTTCGGTAGTTCTACAGAGCCAGGGCATATTCACCCTCATACTGGCCATGACCCTGACTGGGTGGTGCAGCACCGCCAGACTGGTGAGGGGCCAGGTCCTCCAGATAAAGGGCCAGGACTACGTTTTAGCGGCCCAGGCCCTGGGGGTAAGCCCCTGGAGGATTATAACCAGACACCTGATCCCCAACGTCCTCAGCGTCGTTTTAGTTTCCATAACCTTCGACATACCAGGCTATATTTTCTCCGAGGCTTTCTTAAGCTACGTCGGACTCGGGATACAGCCCCCTAACACCAGCTGGGGAGCGTTGGCGGCCATGGCCCAGACGTCCTTCACCTTCTATCCCTACCAGATGTTCTTCCCAGCCCTGATGATAGCCCTCACCATGCTATCCTTCACGCTCCTGGGAGACGGCCTCAGAGACGCCCTTGACCCAAGGCTGAGAAAGTAGGAGATCGCCGTGGATAACATACTTAAAGTGGAGAACCTTCAGGTCTCCTTCAACACCTACGCAGGAGAGGTCAAGGCGGTCAGAGGGGTGGACTTCGAGCTTCGCAGAGGTGAGACCCTGGCCTTTGTCGGTGAGTCGGGCTGCGGAAAGACCGTCACAGCCAAGGCCCTGATGAGGCTCCTTCAGCCCCCTTTCGCCGAGATAAAGCCTCAGTCTAAGATAGCCTTTAACGACGAGGACGTCCTGTCCATGGGGAAAAAGAGGCTAAGGCAGTACCGAGGGGACGACGTGAGCATGATATTTCAGGACCCTATGACCTCTCTGAACCCCACCATGACCTGTGGAAGGCAGATCATGGAGACATTGATACTCCACAAGGGGATCACTAAGGCCCAGGCCAGGGAGGAGGCAATCAAGACCCTTGAGCTGGTCAAGATACCGGACCCTGAGAAGAGGATAGACGCCTATCCCCACCAGCTATCAGGAGGGATGAGGCAGAGGGTCATGATAGCCATAGCCCTGGCCTGTTCGCCTCAGATTCTAATAGCCGACGAGCCCACTACGGCCCTGGACGTCACGATCCAGGCCCAGATACTGGACCTCCTTCAGGAGCTTCAGGACAGGCTGGAGACCTCTATCATACTGGTCACCCACGACCTTGGGGTCGTCGCCAACTTCGCCGACAGGATCCAGGTCATGTACGCCGGTCAGGTTATAGAGAGAGGGACGGTGGAGGAGATCTTCCACCAAGCCCGTCATCCCTACACCTGGGCACTGCTCAGCTCGGTTCCCAAGCCCGGACGGGAGACGAAAAAAGAGCTTTACTCCCTGATGGGGACGCCGCCGGACCTGATACTGCCCCTCACCAGCTGTCCCTTCGCCCCTCGTTGCGAGTTCTGCATGAACATATGCAAAGAGAGGATGCCAAAGGAAACCACCCTGTCCGACGAGCACAGAGTGTCCTGCTGGTTGCAACACCCCATGGCTCCAAAAGTGGAGACCTTTTACGAAAGGCAGGCGTGATCCATGACAAAACTCCTGGAGGTAAAAAACCTCTCGAAACACTTTTCCGTGGGGAAAAACAGGACCCTGAAGGCGGTACAGGACATATCCTTCTCCATAGACAGAGGAGAGACCTTGGGGCTGGTGGGAGAGTCGGGCTGCGGCAAAACCACCTGCGGCAGAACGGTGCTGAAGCTCTACGAGCCCACATCGGGGCAGATACTTTTCAAGGGCCAGGATATCTCCGCCCTGAGTGGAAGGGACCTCATGTCCTTTAAAAAGAGCGCCCAGATAATATTCCAGGACCCCTACTCGTCTCTGGACCCCAGGATGACCATAGGCGAGATAGTGGCGGAGGGGATAGGCGTCCATTTTAAGTATTCCGAGAGGGAGAAACAGGCCAAGGTCCTTGAGATACTGGCAAAGGTGGGGCTCAGAGACGAATACGCCAGCCGCTTCGCCCACGAACTCTCAGGAGGACAGAGGCAGAGGGTTGGGATAGCCAGGGCACTGGCGGTGGACCCGGAGTTCATCGTCTGCGACGAGCCAATATCGGCCCTGGACGTATCCATACAGGCCCAGATAGTCAACCTCCTGATAAAATTGCAGAGGGAGCAGAACCTGACCTACCTGTTCATATCCCACGATCTCTCGATGGTCAGGCATATATCGGACAGAGTAGGGATAATGTACCTAGGCAGTCTGGTCGAGGTTGGGACGAGCGATCAGATATTCTCCCATGCCCTTCACCCCTACACCAAGGCCCTCATATCGGCCATACCGGTTGCGGACCCGGACTTCGAGGGAAGGGACTCCAGGATCAAGCTGGAGGGGGAGGTCCCGAGCCCTATGAATCCTCCCTCTGGGTGCAAGTTCAGGACCAGATGTTCCTACGCCAGCGATATATGCTCTAAGGAAATGCCGATTTTGGAGGAAATAGAGCCAGGGAGGTCGGTCTCATGCCACCATTGGAGGGACATAGCCCAATCGTAGAAAGGAAGACCACAGAACGATGAACGAACTTACCCACAGACTGTCATCCATGGTGGGAGACAGTCTACCGAAAAAACACACGTCGATCTCATACGGTATCATGATAGACGGGGAAATGGTGGCGGTGGACGCCCTTGGAACCCAGGGCAAGCCCGAGGACTCGCCCGCTACTCTGGAGTGTACCTACAACGTTGCCTCCATCTCGAAGATATACTGCTCTGTGGCTGTGATGCAGCTTGCGGAGGAGGGTAAGGTGGACCTTGACGAGCCGATAGTGACCTATCTGCCCGATTTCGTCATGGAGGACCCTCGCCACAGGGACATCACCTTGAGGCACTGCCTGAGCCACACCAGCGGCCTTCCAGGAACCCAGTGGAGGGGCTTTTCGGTCTCAGACCTATCCGAGCCCGACTACTACGGTGACGTCTACGACTACCTGTCCAAAAGCAGCCTGAAGGCCGCGCCGGGAGAGTACGCGGTCTACTGCAACGACGGCTTCACCCTGGCGGAGATGGTTGTGGCCAAGGTATCTGGACTGGCCTACAGCGAATACTGCAAGGAGCGGATAACCGATCCCATAGGGGCCCCTTCCACGAGGCTTTCGGACACCAGGGACGAGAACTACCCTCTTGTGAGGGAGGGAG
Source organism: uncultured Synergistaceae bacterium (assembly GCA_964395085.1). Lineage (GTDB taxonomy): Bacteria > Synergistota > Synergistia > Synergistales > Dethiosulfovibrionaceae > Dethiosulfovibrio. The sequence continues at coordinate 10,539 of CAYNAN010000042.1, read as the reverse complement.
ACAAACCTGGTGAACTCCTTATGATCCAGGGAGCGGCGGGCATCACCACCAACATGACCGACCTGTGCCGCTTCGGTAACCTGTTTTTAGGGGAAAATCAGGTCATATCGATGGCCTCCATGGAGGAGATGGCCAAGCCCCAGGGCAGGACCTTCCTGTCAGGTGACGACAGAACAGAGCTATTCGGCCTCGGCTGGGACAACGTGGCTTTCAGAGACCCCGACTACGACCTGGGAGATGGAGTTCTCCTCAAAGGAGGAAACAGCTTTCAGTTCACCACCCAGTTTATGGTTATCCCCAAACACAGGACGGTGCTGGCAATATCGGAGACCCACGACTGCAAGCTGGACGTCTGCGACCTGGGGCTAAAACTGCTGTCGGTGGCCATGATGGACAGGGGGATAAACATCCACACCAGAGGTAAGACACTTACGCCGGAGGAGATCCAGGCCCAGGCTGGGACCTATCTGGTTCCCAGCGGGATACTGAACTTCAAGGTCAACGGAGTTTTCGCCGACGCCGTCAAAGAGGGGACTAACGGCAGCAAGACCAGACCCTACAGTGATCTGGTTTGGAACGGCCATGAGTGGGAGTCCCTGGAGGACCGTATATCCATCTCCTTCGAGGGCTCAGGGGACGACTTTTTCATGATGCTTACCAGAAAGGGCAGGACCTTCCCTATAGCCATGAAGGCCAAAGAGGGCAAACAGGACTTCCAGTTCTGGAGGGACAGAGTCGGAAAGTCCTATATAGCCGACGACCTGTCCGCCAACGACATGGTGATACACGAGAACATGACCGCCTTCACGGTGTCGGAACTTCCTGGATACAGTGGAATATACCTGCTGTCCTTCGCTCAGATGGAGGACAGCGACGTATACGACCACTACGACGCTCCTGTCATGCCACTGGACGATCATAGAGGCCAGGGATTCCTCAAAACCCCCACCAACGGCAGCAGGGACCTGCTGGACCCCCGATTCTACGCCGTCGGAGGGGTGGAGTACTGCGACGTGGCTTCCTACCGCTACCGGGACGTGTCGTCTCTGCCGGTCTACCAGGGCGATCCCTTTCCGTCGAAACCGAGGGAGAACCAGCTGTACAGGATAGGCGAGGAGATCAAGGAGCTCCCGACGGTCCCTCTTGGAAACAGGTTGATGATACTGGACACGGACCTTAAGGTCGTCTACGACAGCCTCTTCCCCGGTGCCTACACCCCGGTGGACGAGGGCTATATATCGCTCATATAGTAGAGCACGCCGGACTAAGTCCGGCGTGCTCTACTCTCTTCTTAATGGACAGGAGACCGAATAGGGACACCTATGGCATAAGAACGAAACTTTATCGGTCCCCTCGCCAAGAGGGACTACCCCGATCCATGAATAGGATGGAGACAGTTCTCCGTTAGGTTCAACCTCTATCCCTAAGGATCGAACGTCCAAAAGGGACCCTACCGTCAAATTAACCGAAAGATCCATCTCCCCAGCGGACCCAGGGGTATGAAAGGCTCCTATAGGATCCAGCCTCAACCTCGCCACCATCTCAGCTATTCTGAAAAAACGGTCCTGTCCCTTTCCCAGCATGGCGACGGTCACGGCCTTAAGCCAGGGATTCCCGGACTCAGCTAGGGAGGACAGCTTAGGTCCAACGGTTCCAGCTCCCAGGACCAGGGCTGTGACCCCCTCTCCCCAGCCTCCTTTTTTAGGGACCTGATAGGGAGACACCACCGTCCAGCCGACCACGTCTAACGTAAGCTCCTCTACCTCTCTCAAAGCATCGTCCAGGGATGGATCGTTAGATAGGTTCCACCGGCCCAAGGCCTCCTCCACGTCGGCCCTCGTCAGCCTAGCCACGGTGGACCTCCGACAGCATGTCCAACAGATCGTCCAGACGATGGGTTACCAGTCTTTTGCCGTCCATATCCAGGGAGAACATGGTCCCCTCAACCTCCTCGACCTTTAAGGTCGGACCGACACCGGGAACGAATCCCCTTCGCCTCAACCCTCTGACGACCCAACGGTAAAGGGACTTTGGACAGTTAAGGTCAACCTCTCCCAACACAGGAGGACAGTCCGGCTCGGGATGTCCCAGAGGATCCCAATCCCTGGGCTGACCATAGGCCGTCGCCAGGACTCCACTCAGGACGAGGTCCTCAGGGGTACCGGACGTTAGAGTCCTATCGCAGATTAATAGACAGCGATGGGAGAAAGTCAGTGCCAGATCCAGGTCGTGAAGGGAAAGTAGCACCGATAAGCCTCTTCCCTTGGCTAGATCGACAAGTCTCCGCAAGACCTCCACCCTTCTGGGCTGATCCAGAAAGGAGGTGGGCTCGTCCAGAACCAACAGAGATGGCTCCTGGGCCAGGGCACGGGCTATATGGACTCTTTGAAGCTCCCCATCGCTCAGCTCGGTGAGAAATCTGTCGGACAAATCAAGAGCGTCCATATCCTCCAATGCCCTCAGACAGGCCTCCTCGTCGTGACGCCTGGAGAACCTCCCCTGCTCCACCATCTCGAGGGCTGTAAGCCCCCAGGGTCTGGGTCTGTCCGACATAGCAGCCCCCATAAGCCTGGCCCTTTGAGAGGGAGATAGACCGTTCAGGGGACGATCCATCAGAAGCACCTCCCCCTCTAGGGGACTTTGAAGGCCCAGAAGGGTCCTGAGCAACGTTGATTTTCCCGATCCATTGGGCCCCAGAAGGGAGACGATCTCTCCGGGATAGAGGTTTAGGTCGATCTTCGACACCACCGATCGACCTCCGTAGCCCACCGAGAGGTTCTCCGTTTTCATAAGAGCGGTCATCGGTCTCCTCCTTTTATAACCACCCACGCTACCACAGGAGCCCCGATCAGGGAGGTCACAGCGTTAAGGGGAAGGGACGACGCACCTCCGGGAAGCCTGGAGAACAGGTCAGCAAGGACCGCTAGGGTAGCTCCGGTTAGCATGGAGGCGGGCATGAGATAGCGATGTCTCGCCGAACCGATCAGCCCTCGTGCCAGATGGGGAACCGCTATTCCCAAAAAGGCCACAGGGCCACAGTAGGCGGTGACCGTTCCGGCCAGAATGGCCACTATCATTATCATCCGCCGTCTAATGGAGGTTACGTCCGCCCCTACGGTGGCGGCGCAGCTTTCACCAAGCAGAAAGGCGTCCCACAGCCTATGGCCCGCCAGGGCCAGGATCACCCCGACGAAGATGGCCAATCCCATCCAGGGTAATCTATCCCAGCTGATACCTGCGAACGTACCGAAGCTCCAGGAGACGAAGCCGTGAACCCTCTCCGCAGGGGCCCACTGAATGAGGACCGAGACAATCGAGTTTATGGCGTAGCCCATCATAAGGCCGAGTATGAGCAGGGTAGCCCCTTTTCTGACCCTCTCCGCCACCGCAGCCACCAGAGCCATTGCCATAAGGGCACCGCCGAAGGAGCTGCCCAGAAGACCCAGTTTGGACAGAACCCCCTCGATAGGTGACAGAAGAAGGGCCACCGCCGCACCCAGGCTGGCTCCGGAGCTTACGCCGAGAACCGACGGACCTGCCAGGCCGTTTCCGAACAGAGTCTGCATTAGAAGGCCGGAGCAAGCCAGCCCTCCTCCGGCCATGGCAGCGGCCAAGACCCTGGGAAGCCTTAGGTGCAGAACTATAGTCCTCCAGCTAGAAGGTGCATCACCTCCCGTGAGGGTATCCCATATGGATAGAGGCGGGATTGAGACCGATCCGAGGGAAAGCCCGGCCACCATAGTACCGACGAGGGAGAGAACAAGAAGTAGCCAGAGAGACAAAGGGACCCTGGATCTACTGGAGTTTACGGTAGAAAACCAGTTCATGGTCCGGCAAAGCCAAGGGATGGATTATGGACAGGAGGTCCGAGAGGATCAGATCGGGCCTGATAACCCCAAGCTGATAGTAGTCGTTGCCTCCGTGTTCGTTGATTCGGTTGTCGTTGTTGTAGACCCTTCCCGCCTTAAAGGGGGATATGGCCTCCACGGGGACCCCGGAGGACCTTCCGTCGTCCAGAGAACGCCATGTTCCACAGTTGACCCAAAGATCCGCCGATACCGCCCTGTCTAGGACCGCCTCCAGATCCATAGGAGCGGTTCCGGTCCCCTTGAGGTCATCCCACATCGAGATCCCTCCTGCAGCCCTGAAAAGTATCGAGGGCCAGCTATCACCTTTAGGTACGTACCAGGTTCCCCCGAAGGGGGCGCCGGACATTATGATCGGCCTGCCCTGCTCCATGGCTCCGAGAGCCTCCAATTCTCTGTATCGAGAGGCGACTTTATCGAAAAAGGCCTCCGCCTCCTCCCCCTTTCCTACGAGAAGGCCTATAAACTTTATCCATTCCGCTCTTCCCAGGGGGGATTCCTCAAGGTACTCTGCCATAAAAAGGACGGGTATGCCACAGCCTGCGAGAAAATCCACGTCCCGCCTTTCCTCCTCCCCGTAGAGGTAGGTTATAAACCCATCAGGAGAGAGGGAAATGAGCATCTCCCTGTCCAGTGACCGTGACATTCCACCGTCGGAGGCCACCTCAGGCAGATCCAGCTCTCGGAGAGAATCGGTATAGACGTACTTCCCCCCTGCCAGACCTATGAGGCTATTCAGGGACCCCAGGACATCGAGGCAGGCCACGGCGGGGGTGGTGCCTATGACCACCCTCTCAAGGGGAACCTCGACGGTGACTACGTCAGGGATGGATTGAACGGCAACTTCTCCCTTTGGGACCAGAAGATACCTGACCGGAGTGGAAGCCCCGTAGTAGGGAACCGGAACGGTAACCAGATGATGGCCCTCTACCTCCTCAATTATTAGGTTGGACGCCTCCTTGATTTCCATCGCAAATAAAGGGGAAGCTAGAAAAACGATGATGACGACAAAGAAAGCTATATATTTTCTCAATTCAATCAAAACCTCCAGGAATAGGATAGATACCAGGTTCGGCCCTCCTGAGGGTACCAGGGAAGCCTCTCCCCCCCGACCCCAGTCGCGAACTGAGTGACCTCATAGCCTTTATCGAAGAGATCGTCCACCCCCAGGGAGATCAGATGATCCTCTTTGATAGCCCACCGAAACCCTAAATTGAACTGGGTTAGATCGGAAAGGCCGATCTGTTCCGCCATATCCAGGAACGTCGTGCCTCTGTGCTGGATCTCGCCGAAAATAGACATAGATGGCGATAGGAGCCTGGTGAGCCTGAGGTCCAGGGAGTTCTCCGGCCTGTTGGGCAAAGCCTTGCCGTAGCGGTAGCCTGGAGTTCGATTCTCTCCGTCCATGAAGGTCCAAGAGAGTCCTAAGGCCCACCTTTCCCAGCGAATGTCTCCCTCTAACTCCAATCCCCTGATCATGGCCTGACCGATATTTCTGTAGGCTCCTACCCTCTGATTGACCTGGACGTACTCTATGAGGTCGTCCATATCCATGCCGAAGGCGGTGAGCCCGAATGAGGCATCGGCGTCGCCCAACCTACCATCCCATCTCACCCCTAGATCCCAGTGGGTTCCCTCCTCCCACCTAAGACCAGGGGTCGCTATTATAGTAGCTCCGTCTCCGTAGGTCTCGTAGAAATTGGGAGCCCTCTTGGAGTAGCCTACGGTGGCCTTTACCATCCAGTTAGGGGTCCAGTTCCACTGGGCTCCTAACGCCCAGGAGAGGGCGCTCTCACCGTCCACCTTGTTCCACCTAAGGAGGGGCGTAATTATCACGTCACCCATAGGGACGGTGTCCTGTAGGACAGCGGAGAAACTGTCTCTCTCGAAACAGCCTATACCGCCCAGATAGGACACGGTATCCCCGTCGACGTCCAGGGTCTCCCTTCCCCCCTTCAGGGTCAGCTCAAGAAAATGATCTCCCGCCATGGCCGAGCCAAACAGGGATCCTTCGTCTCTAACGGTCCTATATCTCGACCTCCTAACCCCTAAGCTACCGAGGCGATCGAGAGGGTCGGAGAAGTCCTTATCCTCCTCGGTGCGGTCTATGGACCACCCCCAATCGACCTCTCCGGTGCTGTATGATTTACCCAGGGAAAAGGCCCGTCTCTCCACGTCCTGCCACGGTCCCTGGATGTCCGCCCCCTTATCGTTGCCTGGAGCTGGGAGGGGCAGTTCCCTGTGTCTTTTATTCATGGTCACGGCCATATGCCAGCTTCCGTCACCCCAGCGAACCATGCCACCTTCCTCCCAGAATCCGTTGTTCCATCGTATGGTATCGTAGTCGTCCACCGGAGTTACTGAGCCATTGTCGTTTCGGTATGGGAAATCGCCCTTTTCGGACTTTGCCTCAAGGGCGATAGACAGGGTCCCTGACCCCAGCTTCGTTCCGTACCTGAGGGAGCCCGAGGAGTATCCTAGATCGCCGAGCCCAAGGGCTAAAGCCCCTTCTCCAGCCTCCGAGGCTATCGTGACCACGTTTATAACCGCTCCCATTCCAGAGAGGTCGAAGGTGGCGGGAACATAGCCTCGATAGACCTCTATCCGCTCAACCCTCTCGATGGGGATAGTGGATAGATCGGCGGCAGAGTCACCTCCAAGGTTCCATAATATTCCATCGACGTAAACCGCCACCTGGGCGGAGGTACTTCCTCTCACCGACGCCACAGCCCTGGCTCCCCGTCCACCTCCGCTTGAGATGGATACTCCCGCTACCCTGGAAAGGAGGTCGGGCAGGGTCCTCATCTCGCCAGAATAGCTGTCCGGTCGGATCACAGTGACCGAGCCTGGGGATAGGTCCTGGTCCTCAACCGACGAGGCGGTTACCGACACAGGGGCTAAGGTGGTGGCACTAACTGGAGATAGGACCACAAAAAAGCACATGGCCGCCGTCAGGGCGACCTTAAGCAGATATTTTTTCACTTTTTATATCCTCCTGTATCGAAAAAGGCGACCCGGAGGTCGCCTTTTTCTGTACACTATCTGCCTCTGAAGAGAAGCAGTATGGGGGCAAGCAAGAACACTGCGGAAGGAGCGAAGCCAACGGAGCAACCGCCACCGCTACCGCCGCTATCGGGGTAACTGGAGGGGTAGGTATCCACCGAACCGTCAGATCCGATGCCCTTCACCGACCCATCGGGACCATTGGACGAGCAGACCCAAAGGGTACCGTTTTTATCCAAAGCGGATCCCACAGTCCATCCATCAAGTGTAGTAACAGGAACTCCTAGTGCGATAACGGTGGGATTGGCCCAGGTAGAGGGTCTGTCGACGACGTAGACCTTGTTGCGGTTAACCTTTAGATCCGCATCGTACACCGACGATACGGCGAATAACTTTGTGCCGTTATCAAATATAGCCTGGACAAACTCTCCTCCGTCCTGAAAGCCGGAGAACTTTATCTCGTATTGCACCATCGTGCTTCCATCTACTCTCCAGGCCTTCTGAGCCGCGGAGCTGTAATTACCGTTGGAGGCTACATATATATAGTCTCCCCTAGAGGACATACCTACGGGGTTGATCCCTACGTCAACAGACGAGGTTACAGACAGATCGGATGGGTTAACCTGGGAAAGGACACCGCTGTCCATGCTTGAGGAAAAACTTTTAAAGCCCTGGACCATAACGAACAGACGGCCCCCATCCGTGGTCAGAATCGACTCGGCTTTATCCTCGCTGGCGACCCTGTCGATATCCCTTGAAAGAGAGACAGAGCTGTAGCTGGAAAGAGGCCTCTTTTCAATCCTGCCCAGGCCTGAGCCTGAACCGTAGTAGGCCAGGTATAGGTCGTCGGACAGCACTGCGACACCCTTAAGGTTTCCGTTCACAGTGCCGTTCCACTCGGGGGTAATCCAGTCTGAGGGATTGAATATCTGTATCTCGGTCTGAGCGCCCCAGGAAAGCCTGTTTGCTATAAGAACCCTGTCGGAGCCGGCTTTGGAGAAGGTGAATACTGCGGCGTCCCCTCCAAGGTTGCCCCGGACAGCCGACGATATCGTCCGAGAGGAGGGATCCAATATTCCCATAGCTCCGGAGGTGTAGTTCTCCGAGGTCGTGTAGACCACCCTACCGTCGCTCAGGGTGGCCAGACTGTAGGGAGTTCCTCCCAGCCCACCGGAAGCCCATGCAGAGAAGGCACATAAAACAAAAGTAACAGAGAGAGCGAATAAATAGCGAGTTTTTTTCATCCTAAAAAATCCCCCAAGAAAAAAATAAGGCGACCCGAGGGCCGCCGTAAAGCACAAAAAATCCCTGCCTCCGCCCTCGAGGAGACACGACATACAGGATCGATACGTTCAGTATCCGGACTTAGACTCATCCTAGAAGGACGCCTTCCCAGCGATTAGCCAGTGGCATGTGTCCTCTTCGTCATCCTTACCGTAGCGGGGCTGCGCCGGATTTTCACCGGCTTCCTGAACGAGGTTCCTGTCCAATTCCGTTGCACTATACATCAAGTCGTCGTACAATGCAACATAGCTTTCAAGGTAAAAGGAGGTTTTTAGGTTGGCGGACGGCATGGAAAACTGGAAAAGTGACGATTATTTTGACAGCATCGGAGAAAATCTGTTTAAGTTTATAAAGGACGACGAGAGGCCAAAAGAGAAGGGGATATTCAACACAGAGGATTAAGAGCGTCGCTATAGGAATCGGGCCCCAAGAGTCAGAGCTCACGAGGGAAACCGGATCATAGGTTGCCCTCGTGAGGCGTCAAAGCCCCTTGACGATGTCACGGAAAGACTCTAGAAAAAGATCGATATCCGGAAGGCCTATGGTAAGAGCGGGATCGAGTCGAATAACCTCTTGACTATGACGTCTTACGACGATTATACCCCTCTCAAACAGCTTCTCGCTCACCTCTTCGGCTATCGACCTACCCTGAAAGGGATGGAATTCTATTGCTAGCATAAGCCCTCGACCGCGAACCTCCTTGATAACCTCCGTATCAAGCATTATTTCTTTCAAATTACTCAAGATATAAGCTCCTATATCATCTGCTCGAGAGATATATCCTTCCGACTCAATTAAGTTCAAAACGCTGAGGGCCACGCTTACGCCGAGGGGGTCGTTTTGGTGAGACTGACCATAATGGAGTCTGGTCACATCTATACGGTCTGCGACTCCACAGGCTAGGGAAACGCAGCTTACGGGGTATCCGTTACCTAGACCTTTCCCCATGGCTATGATATCGGGGAGAATTGAGTAGTGGTTGTGACCGAACCAAGCCCCTGTACGCCCAATTCCAGTTGTGACCTCATTGGCTATGACAATCCCACCATTTTCCCTTATTCCACCCGTTATCTTTGCGACCAGATCCTGTGGAGGAAAACGAACCAAACCGGAGGAACTACCCGGCTCAAACACGAACGCCGCAAAATCCTCAAATGGGATGGAATCAACGTCATCGCCGTCAAGCCAGCTAAATTTATGCACGTTTCCGCTTTCCATAGCGAAATGACCAAAAGCTGATAGATAACTGTCTGACATAGTCAATATTTTGCGTCTTCCGGTCACGTGTAACGCTATGGTTATGGACAGGTCGACGGCCTCACTACCCGAGTTAAGAAAAACACACTTTCCACCCTCATGACCACATACGTCCAAGACCTTCCCCGCAGCGACGTCGACGATACTGGAGCTATAGCAGTAACCGGCGTGCATAAACTTACCGGCGTTATCGGCTATCGTGCGAGTTACTACTGGGTTTGAATGCCCAAGGGAGGTACACCAGACTCCGGATTCCAAATCGAGGTAGCTATTACCGCTAGAGTCGAACAACCGACAGTTTTCTGCCCTCTCTATATCACCATACCTCAAGTCATGGCCTATTAGGTTGATTATGTGCTTCATCTTTCCCCCCCTTGAGACATTTTTATTTTTTTTAAAACACAGGGGAGGGAATAGCCCCCTCCCCTTAGCATCTGATCTAACAGCTGACAATAAAATCTTTAGGAGAGGAATAGACCTCAAAATCGGTCAGGTTCTTCTCCCTGATCAGTTCCTCCACATCGTCCTCAGTCTCTACGCTGTAGATCTGGAGATCCTCCCCGCTGGCGTCTACCACCAGACAGAAATACCCCTCCGAGAGACCCTCTCTGTACATATCGTAGAAAATCTGCATGTCTATCAGATCCATGAAAAAGATATCCCTGTCAGGGACTTCTTCGTCTCCGTCCATCTCCATGGCTTTTATGTAGTCGTTGACCCGAGACTTCAGGACCTCCTGATACCTAGGAAGAACGTCAAGGATTACTGAACCGCCCTCAGGATCCTCTTCCATGGTTCCGATTTCCTTGTCGTCAAGGTAAATCTTTCCCCTGTAGAGGACTTCACCACCATCAAGTTCCTCCATATCACGAAGTTCGACCCCATTTATCTGAGCAAAACAAACGCTATCCATACGAGTTCACGTCCTCTCTAGAAGCTCTATCATAACATTGAGCCCGGTATCAGGCCCAATTTTACTCTAAAGCTGGACCAAAAGCCATACGGACAAACTCACCTGCGCCCCTGTTTTTTGACCCAGTCCACCAGGTCGTAGAACCTGGGATCTCTGATGCAGCCCAACAGGAACCAAGCGACCGCTCCGAACAGGATAAGGGGAAGTATCATCCCC
>CAYNAN010000041.1:0-20317 GCA_964395085.1 uncultured Synergistaceae bacterium | reverse complement strand
GAGGGGGCACAGGACGTGCCCTCCGAGGCGGTTCGTACGGAACAGGCAGGTCGAGCATACGTTTGGGCGAAACAGGGCGCAGGCGGAACGGTCTCTCCTAGGGACTCAAGTGTGAGTCTTTAGAGATCCCCTTTAGAGATGCCTTTTTTCGTTCCTCCAGGAGGGAATAAAAGCCCTCCTCGTCCAGGACCGAGACCCCTAAGGACAGGGCCTTATCCAGCTTACTGCCGGCGGATGCCCCAGCTACGACGTAGTCGGTTTTTTTGCTCACCGACGACGTGGCCTTCCCTCCCAGAGACTTGACCAGGTCCTGGGCCTCGGCCCTGCTGGACCTCTCCAGCTCGCCGGTAAAGACGAAGGTCAGCCCTTCAAGGGAGTTTCCCTTTGAGGCCCCACCTTCCGATTCCAGTTTTACCCCCAGATCTCTAAGCCTCCTGAGAGTCTCTTTATTTTTGGGATCGGAGAAAAACGCCACCACAGAGGCCCCTATCACCGGGCCTATACCGTCAGCCTGAGAAAGTTCCTCCGCAGAGACCATCCCGAGAGCCTCCATGGAACGGTATCTATCCGCAAGCACATCGGCGACGCCCTTCCCTACGTGGCGGATCCCAAGACCTGCTATCAGGGCAGTCAAAGGACGGTCCTTGGAGGCCCTGATAGCCAGCACCAGGTTTGAGGCCGATTTAGGCCCCATCCTGTCCAAAGAGGCAAGCTGCTCCTCTCTAAGTTCGTATATATCCGCAAGGTCCTTGACCAGCCCGGACTCCACCAGCTGGGCCGCGACCCTCTCTCCAAGACCACGGATATCCATACAGCCTCTTGAGGCGAAATGGCGGATCTCCTCGTTCATCTGGGCGGGGCATGACCGATTTGGACAGCGCAACGCCGCCTCATCAGGGAGCCTCACCGCTTTCGATCCGCACACAGGGCAGAACTGGGGCATCTCAAACGGCTCCTCCGACCCGGTGCGGTGGGACAGATCCACCGAGACGATCTCCGGTATTATCTCCCCCGCCTTTCGTACCACCACTGTGTCGCCTATCCTGACGTCTTTGGCACTTATCTCGTCCTGGTTGTGAAGGCTGGCCCTTCTGACCACCGAGCCCGCCAGGTTTACGGGATCCAGTATCGCCACAGGGGTCAGGGCTCCGGTACGGCCCACGGAGATCTCTATATCCACCAGTCGGGTCGCCTTCTCCTCGGGGGGATATTTATAGGCCACAGCCCATCTGGGGGCCCTGGCGGTCCTGCCAAGCCTCTCCCATTGAGACAGGGGATCGGCCTTAACGACAACCCCGTCGGTGACGTAGGGAAGGGAGAAACGGTCCTCCTGCCACAGGGAGATAAAATCCTTAACCTGCTCCAGATCTTCACAGAGCTTCCAGGCCCTCTGTACGGGAAAACCTCTGTCCTCAAGCCAACGGAGGACCTCCCCTTGAGACTCAAGCCCCAGAGAGCTGGGATCGACGACGTAGTAGACGAAAAGGTCCAGCCCTCTGGAGGCGGCGACCTTGGGATCCAACTGCCTGAGTCCACCGGCTGCGGCATTTCTGGGGTTGGCGAAGAGGGGCTCTCCCAGTTCCTCCCTCTCCTCGTTGAGCCTGGCAAACCGCCTCTTGGACAGATAGACCTCCCCTCTGACCTCCAGGACAGGAGGAACAGGCCCCTTCAGTTTGAGGGGGAGGGACTTTACGGTGAGGAGATTGGACGTTACGTCCTCTCCCACCGTTCCGTCCCCTCTGGTGGCTCCCTTGACGAAGACCCCTTCTACGTAGGTAAGGGAAACCGCCAGGCCGTCTATCTTCAGCTCGCAGGCCCAGGGGAATGGCTCTGCCGAGCCCTGGGCCCTCCTCAGATAGCCCTCCAGCTCCTGTAGGTCGAAAACGTCGTCAAGGCTCAGCATAGGCTGGGAATGGCGGACTTTCTCAAAACCGTCAATGGGCTTTCCTCCTACCCGTCTGGAGGGGGAGTCAGGGGATATTAAAGACGGTTGCTCCGCCTCAAGGCGGAGCAACTCCCTCATCAGAGCGTCGTAACCGTCGTCGTCTATCTCAGGCCTGTCCAGGACGTAGTAGAGATAATCGTGGCCGGCGATGGCCTCCTTCAGGTCCTGATATCGCTTTAGGACCTCCGAGGGAACACTGTCCATAGGGATCACGCCTTGGGTTTCATCGTCGGGAACAGTATAACGTCCCTTATGGACCGGCTATCGGTGAGGAACATTATCAGCCTGTCTATGCCGATACCGAGCCCTCCTGTCGGGGGAAGCCCCTGCTCTATGGCGTTGATAAAATCCTCGTCGAAGGGGTGGCTCTCGTCGTCCCCTTCTGCCTTCAGCCTGGCCTGGTCCTCGAACCTGGCCCTCTGGTCGATCGGGTCGTTCAGCTCGCTGAAGCCGTTGGCAACCTCGCTGCCACAGACAAACAGCTCAAACCTGTGAGTGTAGTCGGGCTTTTCCGGATCCCTCTTGGAGAGGGGGGAGATCTCCGTGGGATGTCCCATGACGAAGGTGGGCTGAACCAGTTTCTTCTCCACGAACTCCTCTATCATCATCAGAAGGACCTTGAACTTGCTCTCGTTGCCCTCGACCGCCAACCCCTCGCCCTCGGCGATAGACCTGGCCTGAGCGTCGGTATCTACGGCGTCGAAGTCCACTCCACAGTGTTCCTTAACCAGGTCCACCATTGTCACCCTTCTGAAGGGCTTGGCAAGATCCAGTTCGGTCCCCTGCCAGGTGACTATGGTGGTGCCGTTTGCGTCCATAGCGGCCTTTCTTATTATCTCCTCGGTGAGGTCCATCATGTCGTTGTAGTCGCAGTAGGGCCAATAGACCTCCATGGCGGTGAACTCGGGGTTGTGCATGGCGTCCATTCCCTCGTTGCGGAAGTTCTTGCCCATCTCGTAGACCCGGCCCATCATGCCAACGACAAGCCTCTTGAGGTGAAGCTCTGTGGCTATTCTGAGGTACATATCCAGATCCAGGGCGTTGTGATGGGTCACGAAAGGACGGGCGTTAGCCCCACCTGCCAGGTAGGAGAGGATCGGAGTGTCCACCTCCAAAGTCCCGTGATCCTCCAGGGTCTTTCTAACCGAGGCGATGATCTTGGCCCTCTGGCGGAAAACGTCCCTTACCTCTGGGTTGGACATAAGGTCCAGATATCTCTTTCTGTAACGGATCTCCATGTCGGTTAGACCATGCCACTTCTCCGGAAGAGGCCTGATAGCCTTGCAGAGAAGGACGCAACGGGTGACGGCGATGGTCAGCTCTCCCCTCTTGGTCCTGAAGGGATGGCCCTCTATACCCACTATATCCCCTGCGTCGATCCACTTTTTGAAGAACCTGTAGCCCTCCTCTCCCATTGCGTCGAGCTGGAAGTAGAGCTGCATGTTGCCGGTCTCGTCCTGGACGTTGGCGAAGGAGGCCTTTCCCTGTTTACGGACGGTCATCAACCTTCCTGCAACGGAAAGCTCCACGTCCTTTCGGTTCTGGTCCACCTCGATATCGTCGTGCTCCGCCCTGATCTGGTCCAGGGTATGTTTGACGTCCCAGGTCTCGTGGACGTAGGGATCATAACCTTCCTCTTCCCTGAGCCTTCCCAGCTTATCGAGCCTCTGCCTGAGGATCTCCTCCTCCGGCATCACAGTGTTCCGTTCCATATCGCTCATTCCATATTCCCCTTTCAAAATATCGCCTCCAGTCCAGGACCAGCTCCATCGCTTGGGGCCAGTCCAAGACCGAGGCTATAGATCTTTTGTAAGGCCCACATCCGGGGACTCCCCGAAAAAGACCGGACATAAAGCGTTTTAACATGACAAGGGCAACCCTCTCACCATGGAGGGACACCAGATCCTCCGCTAGGGAGACGAAAAGTCCCGCCCTCTCCTCAAGGGTCGGTTCCTGTGCGAAGGGGCAATTCTCGATATTATAGCCCATCTTAGACCTAATTCGGGGTATGACGAAGGGATCGGACATAGCCCCTCTGGCCATAAATACCGAGACGCAGCCACCATCCATCATATGCGATACCGACTCGAAATCGGTCATATCCCCCGAGGCCGATATCATGCCGGGAAACTCCCGGGCGACCTTCAGTATTTCATCGGGATCGGATTTCCCCTCGTATCTCTGAGGCGCGGTCCGACCGTGAATACCCACGTTATCCGCCCCAGCATCTATCAGGGCTGAGGCAAACCGCAAGGTATCGGGCCCGTCTCCGTCGGGGACTATCTTTCGGATCTTAGGCCAGACCGGGAGACCCAGGGATTTAAGCTCTCTGACCATCTCCACCGCTACGTCCATCCTGTCTAAAAGCCTCGCTCCAGCCCCTTTTTTCAGCACCTTAGGCATAGGACAGGCCATATTTATGCCTATGGCCTGAAAGTGATCCGCACCGGAGAGAGCCACCTTTGCCCCACGGACTAAGGTCTCCACGTCGCCGGCAAAAAGCTGAAGGACTAAAGGCCCCTCGTCAGGAGCACGGCGAAGCATCCTCTCTGTCTTGCCGTTGTCCCTTATCAACCCGGCACAGCTTACCATCTCGGTGTGAGCGAGGCCCACCCCCAGTCGCCAAAAAAGCCGCCTCACAGCCGGGATGGTGATACCAGCCAGAGGGGATAGCATCAGAGGGTTCTCTATGGAGATACGCCCTACGGTTATCGCCATATCTTAAACCGCTCCCCCAAGTCTGGAGTATATCAGCCTCAGCCCCTCCAAAGTAAGCCAGTGATCCACGTAGGTGATGGTGCTGGACACCTTTGCCACAGTAGCGGCATGCCCACCGGTAGCCACGACAGGGCTGGTGACGCCAAGCTGATCCCATATCCTCCTAACCAGGGCATCCACCGCTCCCGCGGTCCCGTAGACCACCCCGGACTGGATGGCCAACATAGTGCTGTCCCCTATGACCCTCTCCGGTGCCTCAAGCGCGACCTGAGGTAGCTTGGAGGTCTTTCCGAACAGGGCGTCCATGCTGGTGACAAGGCCCGGTGAGATAGTTCCCCCCAGATACGCCCCTTCCGGCGATATTACGTCCAAGGTTATGGCGGTTCCAAAGTCCACCACCACCAGGGGAGAGCCATAACGATGGACTCCCGCCACAGAGTTGACCAGTCTGTCCGCCCCCACCTCCCAGCGGTTTTTATAGGCTATCTCTATTCCCAGATCCAGGTCGGACGACACCTTGACGCATGGGACGGAAAGATAGTTCTGGACCGCCTCGGAGATGATGCCATCCAGGGACGGGACGACGCTGGACAGGGCAGCTCCCTTTATCTCCGAGGGGGGGATGGAGGAAAGAGTGAGAAGGTTCAAAAGCAGTATGCCCACCTCGTCGGAGGTTTTTCTCTCCGAGACGAGACGCCAGTGTCGAACCAGTTCATCTCCCCTGAAAAGCCCCACCACAGTGGTGGTGTTACCTACATCTATCGTCAGAATCATAAATAAACCCTCTCCTCTCTCACGAAAAGACAAAAACTACAAAACAGGCCAAAGCCAGGGCCAAAATCCCCGATCTAACGGGAGAAACTCGAAAACGGATCGACATTATCGCTCCTAGGGACGCACAGGACGACATGACCATCCAGGGCGACCATCCCAGGGATGGAAGCCCCTCGACCATGGAGGCCCCGTATCGCCAAAGGGAGAAGGCCCCCTCAGGGACGACTACTATAAGGGAGCCTCCCGGGATCCCCGCCAATGAAGGTATGGAAAACAGCGCCGCCAGAGGCAAGAGCACGGAAAAAGCTGGCAGAGCCACAACGTTGAGGACGGCCCCTGCCAGAGGGACCGTTTTAAAGGTCCCTGATATCATAGGGGCGGTCACGGCCCAAAGAATAGGGCTAGCGGAAAGAGCGGTTATCCACCTTCGTTCGATCCTTATGGTCATAAGCGCCGAAATGGCCAGAGCGGCAACAACCGACAGCCGCCACCCAAGGTCCCAGAACCACCATGGCCTGTAGAGGAGAAGCGACATGGAGGCCACTGCAACAGAGTTCACCACGGAGGATCGCCTGCCCAAGGCCACACCGGCAAGGGCGACCTGAACCATAAGGGCGGCCCTCAGGGCGCTCGCTGCCGCCCCAGCGAAAAGAACGTACAGCCACATGAGGGAGGATACGACCAGCCATTTCCACCTTCCGCCCCATGGGAGGGCCCAGGCAAGGATGGCTACCAACCCAACGTGAAAGCCGGAGACCGCCAGGAGATGGGCGGTCCCCCATCTGCTATGGTCCTCAACCAAATCTGGGTCCCTGTCGCCTAAGAGTGCCGCCAGAAGATATCCCCTCGTAAGAGGGGGAAGGTACGAGTGTATCCTATCCCGAAGGATAGACCTGAGATAATGTATCCCCCAACCCTCGCCCATGTAGACCATCTCGTCCGGTACGAGAACCCCCGTTACACCACGGGCCAACCAGTATCTCCTCTCGTCGAAAGGGTTTCCCGCCCTGGGTCCCATAAGGGGCTGGACCTTTCCGGTCCATCTCACCTTAGTCCCCTCCAAGAAGGACTTTTCTGGGGAGACCTTCGCCACGACCGCCCCACGATCCCCCCTTATGACCATGGCCTTCCTCCTACCCCAGTGCCTCTCCATGACCACCTCGCCGGAGGTCATCCCTACAGGGATGGATACAGCTTCAAGCCTGAGAGAGCACCACAAAGAGGACAGGATCGAGACGATAGCGACTATAAGGGCGACGATAAACCTCCCCCTGTCCCATTTTGCACAGACGATGAAAGAGATCCCCAGGGAGACCAATCCAGCGACAACCCCGGACGGTATCGGTGAGTCCCACATAGCGACGGACAGACAGGTCGCGGCCAACACGACCAGGAACGGGGCCTCCGCCAGGAGGTCCAACTACCTCACCGTCACCATGGAACGGATGGACTCCAATTTTTTTGGCCCTATGCCCTTGACCTTCATTAGATCATCCACCGACTTGAAGGGGCCCACGTCCTCCCGATATGAGACTATAGCCTGGGCTGTCTTAGGTCCGATACCAGGCAGGGTCTGGAGCTCCGCCAGGGATCCTCTGTTAAGGTCGACCATTCCGGCCCTGGCTGTGCCCTTGGCCCCGGAGGGAGGGGAGAGGGTCGAGACGGAATAACCGCCTTGAGCCTGGCCTGACGGGGTTTGACCACCCACCCTCACCTGATCGACGCGAAGGGGAACGTGGACGTGCTCTCCGTCGGACAGAGGAGCGGCAAGGTTTATGCCAGACTCATCCGCTCCTGCTGCTAGACCTCCGGCGGACTCCACCAGGTGGAAGACCCTGCTGTCCGGCGGAAGGCGGTAAACCCCGGGGGATTTCACCGCACCGGTGACGTAGACCATCCACACCTGTGCGACCTCAGCGACTTCCGCTTTAGGCTCGGCGGTTTTCGGTGAGGAAAGCGCCGGACCAGCCACGGCGGTCGGGCCATCGTCGTCCACCCAATGGCCGGAGAAGGTCCTTATCATAATCCCAGCCACGCCGAAACAGACCAGACCGAACAGTATCAGACCTACCTGAAGAGCCTTGCTTCTGCCTTTCAACTTAGAGACCTCCCGACAAAGATACGTTTATTTTTCGACCTCCAGGATCTCCCCGTGGAGACACCAGTTGTTCGACCTTTTGACCTCCACCGATACGAAACTGCCTATTAGGGACGGGTCTCCCTGAAATAGGACCACCTTGTCCGTCTTGGTCCTGCCCTGAAGGAGCCCCTCCCCTTTATGGGCCCTGTCGTCAACAAGAACTCGGTAGGACCTTCCCACCAGGCCTGAGTTTATCTCCCCTGCGATTCGGGCCTGTAGGGCGTTGACCTCCTGTAGCCTTCTCGACTTCTCCGCCCTGTCTATCTGCTCATCCATCCTCGCGGCGGGAGTTCCCTCCCTCGGCGAGTAGGCCGCGGTGTGGACCTGATCGAACCGGTATTTTTCGAGCGCCGCAAGTGAGTCCTGGAAGTCCTCCTCGGTCTCTCCGGGGAACCCCACTATCAGGTCTGAGGTAAGACCGACCTCCGGAAGACCCTCTCTTATGGCCCTCACGGTCTCGTCGTACTCCGCCAGGCTATAGTGACGGTTCATCTTCTTGAGGATCCTATCGCTTCCCGACTGGATCGGTAGGTTTATCCCGGTGCATATGACGGGATTTTCCCCTATCACGGAAACGACGTCTTTGGTGAAATCGCTGGGATATGAGGTCATGAACCTCAGCAGGTCCACTCCCTCGACCTGGGCCACGTCGCTCAGCAGATCGGCAAAACGGTACGGCCTATCGAAATCCGCCCCATAGGTATCCACGTTCTGCCCTAACAGGGAGATCTCCATGACTCCGTCGTCCACCAGCTCCTTGACCTCTCTCAGTATATCCGCTGGCTTTCTCGACATAAACCTGCCCCTGACGTAGGGAACTATGCAGTAGGTACAGAAATTATCGCAACCGTGAGCTATGGTCACATAGGCCCTCCAGTGGTTTACCCTGTGGATAGGGGTGACGTCCAGATCGATGAAGGACCTGGGATCCTGGTCCATAAGGCTGACTCTCTCGCCCTCCATAACCCGGTCCAGGCCATCCGGCACGAGACCCAAACTCCTTGGACCGGCGATAAGCCTGAGCCACGGAAAACGACGGAACATCTCTTGGCCTACGTTTTGTGCCATACACCCAACCAGACACACCTTAGGGTTGCCGGTCCTCTCCCATCTCTCCCGGTAGAGACCGATCTCGCTCCATACCTTATGTTCCGCCTTTTGCCTTATGCTGCATCCCACGTACACAACTACGTCAGCTCTATCATCTAAGGCCTCATCCCATCCCCTGTCGATCAGGGAGGTCCTTATCTTGTCACCATCGTAGACGTTCATCTGACAACCGTAAATCTTTATGGCAAAACTGCTCACAAAAAAAACCCTCCTGTCCTGACCCCGATATCCTGCCGCCTATATTAACCTAAAAGAGGACACGAAAAAAGGAGGCACAAGGCCTCCTTCTCTTATCTATACGCTTTTAGTCTATATTCCACTTTTCCTTCAACTCTTTGTATTGCTCCCCGGACATTATGTCCTTCAGGGCCTCGTTGACCTTCTCCAGTAGAGCTGGGTCCTTCAGGCTCATGGCCAATGCCATTCCGTTGTCGGAGGTAGGGTGGAAGAAGGCTATCTTGAGCTTTCCGATGTAGTCCTTGTTGGACGCTAGGTTATCCTTGGTCACGGTCCCGTCCACGCAGGCCACGTCCGCCCTACCGAGGAGGACCTCCCTGAATGCGTCGTCGGTCTTCTGATACCTCTTTATTTCTACCCCGCCCATTTTGGAGAAGAAGGCATCCTGGATGGTTCCAAGCTGAACCGCTACGACCTTACCCTTTGTATCCTCCAAAGACGAGATATCTTCCCTATCCGCCTTGACGGTAAACCCATCGGGAGTGCGGTAATAGACCTGGGAGAAGGCTACCCTCTTGGCCCTCTCGGGGGTAGCGCTCATTCCGGCAGCTATGATATCTATCTTACCGGTCAGAAGGGAGGGTATCAGGGCGTCGAAGGCCATGTCCACAACCTCCACCTTCTTCCCCAACTTCTCGGCGATGATAGAGATCATATCCATGTCGAAACCGACTATCTCGTTGGCCTCGTTTCGGAACTCAAAAGGCTTAAAGGTGGACTCGGTCCCCACCAGCAGTACATCCTTATCCATAGCGGAACCGTCCGCCCAGGCGGTGCCAAAGGCCAATATCGACGCAAAAACCATACAGCAAAGCAACTTTTTCATAAAAACACCTCCAGAGGAGAACTTAAAACCTGGGGTAATTATAGGCCAAAAGAAAACTTTGTCAATAACCACGGCAATAAATAAACGGACGTTCCCAAAATGGCTCTATACGGAAAAAGGGAGGGGATGATCCCCTCCCTTTTTCCGTATATTTAACGAAAGAGACTACGCTTCTTCAAAAAGATCCTTGCCCACTCCGCACTCAGGACAGACCCAGTCGTCAGGGATATCCTCAAAGGCCGTTCCTGGAGCTATACCGCTGTCAGGGTCTCCCACCGCTGGATCGTATTCCCAGCCACAGACGGTGCATACGTACTTTTTCATGTGATGTATCCCCCTTCTACTTAGGTGATTCACCCCTATCAGGAGCGATCCTATAAGGATTATACACCACCGATGGAAAAGGACAAAAGCCTATAGGTTCAGGACTCTGAAATCCTGTGAAAGTCCCTGGGATAGCCGTCTACTGCCGGTTGGGGTCACCAAATAGTCGTCCTCAAGCCTTAGACCTCCCCTTGATGGAAGGTATATACCGGGCTCTACCGTGACCACGTCTCCGACCTCCAGGACATCCACCGACCTTGGGGAGAGCCTTGGGGCCTCGTGTATCTCGACTCCTAAGCCGTGGCCTAGGCCGTGGCCAAAGAACTCGCCATACCCGGCTCCCTCTATGACCGATCTGGCGACCATATCTATTTCCTTGCCGGTCCTTCCTGGAGCTATAGCCTCAGCCCCTCTGGCGTGAGCCTCCTGGAGTATTCTGTGTATGTGGGAGAACTCAGGATCCGACACCTCTCCGAGGGAGAAGTTTCTGGTTAGGTCCGACATGTAGCCTCCGTAGGCGGCCCCGAAATCGACGGTGACCCACTCACCTTTCTCCATCTTTTTGGTAGAGGCTGTCCCGTGGGGCAGGGAGCTTCTTACCCCCGAGGCCACTATGAAGCGATGATCGGGCCATCCACCCTCTCCCCCTAGGGAGACTATATGTCCCTCCAAGCGTTTGGCGAACTCCAGCTCGGTCATCCCTGGAACGACGTCCTTGAGGGCCATCTCGTAGGCCTCTGTGGCTATCCTGGAGGCTTCCTCTATGGTTGAGATCTCCAGGTCGTCCTTCTGCCTCCTTATGAGGGGGACCAGCCCCTCCGTGTCCACCCATCTGGTCTGAAAATCCTGCAACCTGCGATAGGTCCCGTAGGTAACCGTCTCCCCTTCGAAACCACATTCTTTTATCTCGTGGCGTCGGATCATCTCCTCGGCCATGTCCAGCAGGGTCTGGTTTTTGCTCTGGACCAACACCCTAAAAGGAGTCTGTTCCGATGCCTGAGCCACGTACCTGCCGTCGGTGGCGAGGACGGCGTCGTCCTCGGTTATCAGTACCGCAGCGGAGCTGCCTCTGAAACCGGAGAGGTAGAACACGTTCTCCCAGCCGAATCTCTCCATATCCAGCAGCAAAAGCCCGTCCAGACTCCTCTCCGCCATGGACCTCCTAAGCCTGTTAACCCTGCTCCACACGTGTTCAAAAGCCATCACAGAATCTCCCTTCGCGGCATATCCAGAAGCCGCCAAAGCTCTTCGTCGGTGGAAACCTCCAGGTTCCCGCCGCCATCCACTATCCTTCCGACCACAGCTCCTTCTATGCCCTGGTCGGCAAGGATATCAATCGCCTCATCCTCGTGGGCCTTCGGAACGACAGCCAAAAGAACCCCAGAGGATATGAGCTTTAGAGGATTAAACCCCAATTCGACCGACGCCCTCAGGGTCAGAGGGTCCACCGGCAACGAGGAGAAATCCACCTCAACCCCGATTCGTCCCAGACGGGAGAGCTCCGATAGACCACCTAAAAACCCCCCCTCTGTTGGATCATGCATAAACTTGGCCAGATGCCTGATCGCCATGGCCTCGGGAAGTACCGATATATCGTCCAGCCAGCGACACATAAGGTCAAGTTCGTCCTCCGAGGAGGACTCTAAAAGGTCGGGCCGATCGTGGGCCAGTATGGCCATTCCCTCCAGCCCTATGTGCTTCGTGGCTAAAACCACGTCGCCATGGGAAAGATCGTCGGAACGATAGCGATACTGGGTCGTCCCTATCATGGTCCCCATGACCACAGGGTTATCGTATCGGTCGGTTATCTCCGTGTGTCCTCCGACCACCGCGACTCCTATCCTTCGACATTCCTGGTCTATCTCCGACATGGTCCTCTCGGCGAAGACCTTGCCCATGGAGGCCGGAACTATAAGGGTGACAACCAGATAGGCCGGATCACCACCCTTGCAGGCTATGTCGTTCGCGTTGACGTGGACCAAATACCGGCCAGCTCCATCCTTGGCCCCGACTATAGGATCGGAGGAGACGGTCAGGAGCTTGCCGTCTGGCCACTCTATTATAGCTGCGTCCTCTCCTATACCGGGACCGACCAGCACCTCAGGACGGTTCGCCCCCCTGTACCTGAGTATCTGGGACTCCAGCTCCGCAGGAGGGAGCTTTCCAAGCTGAACTTGATCTTCCAACCACATCATCTCGATTCCTTAAACTGTAGATACAACCACAGTAGCTCTGGCGGTAGATCCCCAGACGACGGCATTCCCCAAGGGACCTCTTGAACCCGTCCCTCTTTCTCCACACCCGATCGATCCAGGATATCCCAGCGTCTCCGGCGACATCCCTGCCTATGGAATTTATTACCTCTGGATCCTTGTGAGGGCTTATGGTCAGTGTCGTGGTCATAAAGCTGATACCACGAGCCACGGCCACCGCTGCCGCGGCCTCCAGCTGGAGGCGAAAGCACAGCTGGCACCGTGTCCCCCCTTCCGGCTCGTCGGCAAGTTCTCGAGCCCGGCGTAACCAGATATCGGGATCGTAAGGAGGAACTATCAGATCCCCCCCCCATTCAACCGACACGGACCTCACAGCACCGAGGCGTAGGTCGTACTCCGACAGCGGGTGGATGTTGCTCCCGTAAAAATACCCGGTAACTTTGAGCCCCTCCAGCTGAAGGTCCGGCCATGGGACGGTGGCATCGGGGCCACAACAGACGTGAAGGAGGACCTCGTCTCCCGCTAAGGATGACATTTTATCGAGACGGCCTTGCCCTAGGGCAGCAGTTTCCTTACCCTATCGGCAACCCCGTCGGATGAGAGCCCCATGGCCTGGTAGACCTGGTCGCTGGGGCCCGAGTCCCCGTAGCGGTTGACGCCCATAAAGCTCCACCTGGAGCCAAGCCCAGCCTCGGCCGCCGCCCTGGCCCAGAGGGACCCCATACCGGTCCTATAACAGTGGTCCTCAAGGGCCACGACCAAACCGGTGGATGTGGCGTCCCTCAACGCATCGAAGTCCACGTCGAGAGGACATGATACAGCGTAGACCTTGACCCTCTTGCCCTCAGCCTCCAGCATATCCCTCGCTTTAAGCGCGACCGACGTCATGGCACCCATGGCGAGGATGGCGCAGTCCGTACCGTCCGCCACAAGCTGAGCCTTACCGTATGAGAAGGGGATAGACGCAAAAAACGGCTCCCCATCCGAGCCTGCTATGGGGTTTAGCGTGCTCCTGCCCATGGCGAGACACACGTTGCCCTGAGCCTTCAGGGCCCACCTGGTAGCCCTGTCGGTCTGATTGGGGTCGACCGGGACCACCAGCTTCCAACCGAAGCAGTTGGCAAGAAGGGACACGTAGTCAATGCACTGATGGGTCATGCCGTCCTCGCCTACGTCCAGCCCCACGTGGGTCAAGACCAGTTTGAGGTTGGAACAGTTTATGTCGTTCAACCTCTGCTGGTTGTAGGCTTCGGCCAAACCAAACACGCCGAAATCGGCCCACACCGGCACCACGCCGCAGCAACCGGCCGCACCGGCCACTGTGGCGGTGTTATGCTCCTGTATGCCGCACTGGATGAACCATCCAGGGCACTCCTTGGCAAACTGTGAGGTCTTTACCGATCCCGCCAGATCGCAGTCGAACACTAGGATAGGGGTCTTTCCCGCCACCCCTAGGTTCAGGGATCCCACGTCCGCCAGGGCGTTTCCGAATCCAGACCGGTTATCGACCTTCTTGTCCACAGGGTAGGTCTTTGGAATCCCAAGCTCCAGGTTCACAGGATCGACAGAAATGGACCTTCCCCTGTAGGGGGTCCTGTCCCCTAGCAAAGAGGCCTGCTCCAGCCAGTTCGGCTGACCCAACTCGTCCATGGCCTGAACATAGAGGTCTCCGGTAGCGGCCTTACCGTGATAATCGGGCTTATCCTCCATGAAGGAAACACCCTTGCCCATAGTCGTATGGCAGAGTATCACAGCAGGTCCATCTGTGGATCGAGCCTTGGCTATGGCCCCGTAGATAGAGGAAAAATCGTGGCCGTCTGCCTCAAGGACGGTCCATCCGTCCGCCTCCCAGAGGGCCTTTATGTCGACTGGAAGCACCTTCTCCACCCTACCGGATATCTGGATATGGTTGTAATCCACCATCACCGTGATGCCCTTAAGCCCGTGGGAGACGGCCATCCTCCGGGCCTCGGCGACCTGTCCCTTGGGCTGCTCGCCGTCCCCCATGAGGACGTATACATGGCGATCAAGTCCCCTCTTCTTGAGGGCGAGAGCGTATCCGACCGCTGCGGAGAGCCCCTGTCCAAGGTTGCCGCTACCCCAGTCTATACCTGGGATGGCCCTCTCAACGTGGCCCTGAAAAGCACTGCCGCAACGTCTGAAATCGGAGATCGCCTCCATAGGATCGACGAAGCCATAGTAGGCCAGGGTCGCATAGGCAGCTGGGGAAGTGTGGCCGTGGCTTATCACAACGTAGTCTCTGTCGGTGCTGTCGCAGTTTTTGGGGGTCAGATCCGCCACGTCGTAAGCTGCTAGATACATCCACATGCTGGATAGGGATCCGGCGGGATGTCCGCTGTTGGCACGAGCCACCATGGACACGGCCCAACCGGAACATCGCTTCACAGCCTCGTCCAGTTCGGTCTTTTTCTCGTTTGTCAAAACTAAATCCTTCACCTATAAAGCCCTCCTCGACCGTTAGGTCAAAAGTTGACCCTGACCCCTTTTTCGCGAAGCCAGGACCCTATTCTCTCCCTGTTATCCCCCTGGAGGACGACGGAAGCCCCCTCCACGGAGGAACCACACCCCATGGCCTTCCTCAGCTCTTTAGCCAGCAGACCAAGGCCGTCCTGATCCAGGGTCATACCCTCTATAATCGTGACGGTCTTGCCCTTCCGACCCTTTCTCTCTATCCTAAGACCTGCCCTCTGACCGGATAGATCCAGACCGATATGGGGAATCTTCGGCTCTGGCAAGACATCCCCGCTGGTCTCAGCGGAAGGGGAAAATCCCAAGGCCAGGGCCGCCTCCTGAAACAGCCCCTGACCGTCCGACAGTGGTTCGTAGGACGATAGGTCCAGCTTTTTACCCTTGGCCATCAGAGGATATCGTAACCCTCTGAGGTACAGGTTATAGAAAAGTCCTCCCCAGGCTCGAACTGCACCGTCATGGACTGGCCGTGAGCCATATCCAGCATTCTCCTGTACACTGAGGCAGCCGCCTTCGCCCCCTCCAGGTCGCTCTTGCTGGCTGTGCAGAACATCTCCTCGATCAACCGTCTGTCTATCATCTCGACTCTCCGTCCTTATCCATCAAAGTTTGTGCCAATCCACCACGTCAATATCCCTCTCAACGCATATCGCCTTTATCCTATCCTCGTCTTCGCAGGGATACTCACAGGCCAATCCACAGCTTGAGGAAAGGCTCCTCGGAACCGGGACTACCTTTACCTTGAGCCCCTCCTTACGACATACCCTCTCGAACATTATAGCCATGCTTGTCACGTCAAAAGTAGCCAGACAGCTCACGGGACCACCTCCATCCTGCTTGTTTGAACATAATAACGCCATGGCGACCATGAGGCAAGAGAGGTTGAAGAAGCATCGACAAAGCTATATAATCCATAGGAATAGAATAAATAAGAGAAATGGCGGTGATGCTTGGGGAAATAGCCTGAAAAGATCCGTCGATATACGAGATAGTCCGTCAGTCTTAATTTTATCGAGAGGAAGAGGTGTAACTATGAAAGGATTGGACAGGATACTCCTCTCCCGGATGGGACCCATAATAGCGGGAATAGCTGTGGGTATTTTGGCCCCGCTGCTGGTACATCTGGGAAACCCCGGCAACATGGGAATATGTGTAGCGTGTTTTGAGAGGGACATAGCAGGGGCCCTGGGATTTCACAGGGCGGCGGTGGTCCAGTATCTAAGACCTGAGATAATGGGCATAGTGCTGGGAGCGTTTATATCCGCCATGATCTTCGGCGAGTACCGTCCTAGGTCGGGATCTTCGCCGGTGGTGCGTTTCTTTTTGGGGATCTTCGCCATGATAGGGGCTCTCATATTCCTGGGCTGCCCTTGGCGTGGCTATCTTCGCCTGGCAGGGGGGGATTGGAACGCCCTCTACGGTATGGCTGGGCTTTTCGTGGGCATAGGAATAGGGATATTCTTCCTGTGGAGGGGCTTTAGCCTGGGCAGGGCCCACGCCGGTGAAAAGGGATCAGGGTTGATGATGCCCCTTCTGTCGCTGCTGCTGCTTGGCCTGCTGATCATGGCCCCCCGCTTTGGAGCTGAGGGGTCCGGCCCGATATTCTTCTCCGAGACAGGACCTGGATCCATGAAGGCCCCCTGGATAATATCCTTAGCCGTCGGCTGCATAATAGGCTGGATGGCCCAGAGGAGCCGTTTTTGCACCGTCGGATCGGTGAGGGACCTTTTCATGCTCAAAGACGCCCACCTTTTCAACGGTATCGTGGCCCTTCTGGTGGCTGCCCTGGCGACTAACTTTGCGCTCGGTCTCTTCAAGCCCGGTTTTGTCGGACAGCCCGTCGCCCACACTGACTCGCTCTGGAACTTCCTCGGCATGGTCATGGCAGGGCTGGCCTTCACCCTGGCTGGAGGATGTCCGGGAAGACAGATAATAATGAGCGGAGAGGGAGACGGAGACGCCGCTATTTTCGTACTTGGCATGATAGTGGGAGCCGGCATAGCCCACAACTTCAACCTCGCCAGCTCCCCCAAGGGAATAACCGCCTTCGCCCCCACCGCATGGGCACTGGGAATGGCGTTCTGTCTGGCGGTAGGCTTCTTTATGAGACGTAGAATGGACTAGGAGGGACTTTCGATGAGCGACCATATCACAGTAGACGCAAGAGGACTATCGTGCCCTCAGCCTGTTATGGAGACCAAAAAGGCCCTTGAGAAGGCGGTATCGGGCAAGGTGACCGTCATGGTGGACACCGAGACGGCCAGGAACAACGTCGACAGGTTCGGCAAGAGCAAGGGCTGGAATAGCTCCTGCGAGGCCACGTCGGACGGATACAGCGTGACTTTTTCGAAATGACCGTAGGCCCTGAGGATTAACTCAGGGCCTTTTCTAATTCATCCAACGAACACTGGCTCCATACGAGTTCGTGCTGTCCGAAAACGGCGGTGTATTTGAGGCCAGCCCCGGTCAGGATCATTGCTGCGGACTGCCCATGTTCCACGGTGCCGTCGGATACGGCCTTTTTGAGCCCAGCCAGGGCGACCGCTGAGGCTGGCTGGACGAAGAGTCCTTTTGAAGCTAGATCTCTCTGAGCTTCTATTATCAGATCGTCCGATACGGCCTTGCAGCTCCAGCCGTGCCGTCTCGCCAGCCGGAGCACCTGGTTGCCGCTAGGAGGGAAGGGGTTCTCTATGGCGTGGGCCACGGTGTGGTGCGAGTCAAAACGTCTGACCCTCTCAGCTCCATCCTCGAAGGCTCTCACTATAGGAGAGCATCCCTCCGCCTGGACCACCAA
Source organism: uncultured Synergistaceae bacterium (assembly GCA_964395085.1). Classification (GTDB taxonomy): domain Bacteria; phylum Synergistota; class Synergistia; order Synergistales; family Dethiosulfovibrionaceae; genus Dethiosulfovibrio. The sequence continues at coordinate 2,746 of CAYNAN010000041.1, read as the reverse complement.
AAACCTTGGCATTTGCTCCAGCAGGCCAACCTTGATAAGGTCCAAAAATCCCTGAGCCATCCCACGAACATTGCCGCCTGCGCTTACCGGGACAATCACCCAATCCGGGACAGATCCCCCGGTCTGCTCCCATATCTCGTAGGAGATCGTCCTGGACCCCAGAACCCTGAAGGGGGAGTCGGAGTTTATGAAGTAAATTCCAAGCTGCCTGCCAATCCTCAAGCTCTCGTGATACAGCCTTCCGTAATCGCCGTCCACCTTTATCAGCCTGGGACCGTATATGGCGATAGGGCCCAGCTTCTCCCTGGGAAGTCCCTTGTTGACCAACACCACTGTCTCGATTCCGGCCCTAGCTCCGTAAGCAGCCACAGATGCCGCCATGTTGCCGGTGGAGACGGTCCCTATCCGGTCGTACCCTATCTCCATAGCGTGGATCACACCAGAGAGGGTTCCCCTGTCCTTGAAGGACCAAGTCGGGTTTGCCCCCTCGTTTTTGGCCCAAAGGGACGAGAGTCCCAGAGAGCAACAAAGGTCCTCCATGTCCACCAAAGGGGTGAACCCCTCCCCCAGGGACAGGTCGGATCTTGGATCAGCGAAGGGGAAGAAGTCCCTGTACCTCTCCATCATAGTCTCGCCAGCCCTCCTAGTAGGAAGGGACTTTGGAAGATCCACCAAGACCTCCATCGGTTCGTCGCAGAGGGGACACCTGAGCACCTCCACCTCCGACGCAAAACCACATCCAGAGCACATAAAACTTGAAAAAGTCATCTATATCCCCCTAAAATATCGCCAAATGAGCCTTGCCTTATCCCATTATACAGTTTCCTCGCGAAGCATAATGGCTTATGATTGAAAAAGGAAACTCAGGGGCAAAGGACCCCACACAGGAAAGGACGTCAAAAAATGACCACCGAGGAAAAAGGACTAAACGATCTCTCCTACAGGATATTCTTCGAACGGACCTTCGACCCGATCTCTCTGTACCAGGTCGAGGACGACGGGACCGTCAGATTTCTAGACGTAAACCCAGCCTATGAAAAGATCATGGGGGTCAGAAAGTGCGACGTGGTGGGAAGGTCCTTCACCGAGATCTGGCCCAACGTGGAGTCGTGCTGGCACGACATAATAAAGGAATGCGTCAGGACAAGAGGATCGGTACACTGCGAAAGCCACTGCGAGGACGTGAAGAAATATCTGGAGGCCATAGCCTTTCCTATCCTTCCCGACAGGGCTTCGGTTATATTTCTGGATCGCACCAGGTGGAAAAAATCGGAGGAAAAGTTAAGGGAAAAGCAGAAAGAGCTGCTGGAATACAGAGAGGAGCTGAGAAGCCTAGCTGCAAAGTTAACCCTATCGGAGGAGGAGACAAGAAGATCCATAGCTGGTCAGATCCACGACTCCATAGGCTACTCTCTGATATCGTTGCTCCACACACTACAGCACCTCAAGAAGACCGGCTGTACCAGGGAACAGCTGGATCAGGCGATAGACTCGGTGGAGTCCATAATCGGGCAAAGCCGTGAGCTTATATTTCAGGTCAGCCCTCCCACACTGTACGACCTAGGGCTTAATCCGGCCCTGGAGTCCCTGGCGGAACACCTTCTCTCCCCTAAGGGCATAAGCTACGATTTTCAGGGGGGAAATTTGGTACACCAGGCCGACGACCAGATATGCGTACTCCTCTATCAGATGACCAGGGAGCTCCTCATAAACGTAATAAAGCACTCCCATGCCACACACGTATCTATAAGGGTCCACAGGGGCCCTAGCAAAATCCAGGTCGTGGTGGAGGACAACGGAATAGGCTTTCCCACCCCCTTCACCCTTAAGTGGGGAAGGCTAAAAGGCTTTGGACTCTTCAGCATAAGGGAGAGGCTCCACCCCATAGGGGGCTCCGTACAGGTCATATCGGAACCAGACAAAGGGGCGACCATAGCCATGACCGCCCCTCTTAAAATGCCTCTCGAGGAAGGGGCTAACCCGTCATGATCAGGTTGGTCATAGCCGACGACCACGAGCTGTTTCTGGAGGGTCTGAGGGACATACTGTCCAAAGAAGAGGACCTGGAGATCGTCGGGCTGGCCAGGAACGGTAGAGAGGCTCTGGACATGGCCCTGAAACACCACCCGGACGTGGTAATCATGGACCTGACCATGCCTGAGATGAACGGGGTGGAGGCAACCAGGAGGATAATATCCACCATGGAGGATATCAAGGTTCTGGCCCTGTCGATGCACGCAGATAAGCGGTTTCTAGCGGAGATATTGAAGGCGGGAGCCACAGGCTACGCCCTCAAGGAGGGAAGCTCCGCCGAGTTCATCCACGCCATAAGGACAGTCTCTGATGGAGACACCTATCTGACCCCCAAGATAGCCTCCATATTGGTCAAGGACTATCTTAGGCTCCTGGACGTGGACATACCTTCTCCTGTATCGAGGCTTTCCGATAGGGAAAAGGAGGTCCTGGCCATGCTGGTTAAGGGAGAGAGCTCCAGGATAATCGCATCGGACCTCCACATCAGCAAGAACACAGTGGACACCCACAGGAGGAAGATAATGGAGAAGATGGAGTGCGGCTCCATAGCGGAGCTGACCAGGCTGGCCATCAGAGAGGGCCTGGTGGATCTCACGTAAGTGAAACTCTAAAAACTTACGTTCGAACTTCCTCGAAGAGGTCGTTCCGTCGTAGCCCTTTGAGCCCGTATTTTCGACATGCCGTAGTGTAGTACGAATGGGGCGACAGGACG
>CAYNAN010000040.1:0-20616 GCA_964395085.1 uncultured Synergistaceae bacterium | reverse complement strand
ACCCTTTAGGCAATACTGGGAGGGCGCATAATTCTGTTGGGAGGTTTTATCCGTGAAAATTCGTTTATCCGCTTTTCTTTCCGCCTTGGCGATAGCGTCGACCCTGATGGCAGGCGTTTCCTTCGCCTCTGACGTGGCTCTGACGTCCATAGGCCAGAGTCCCGATGCCATGATGGTTAAGGTTGTGCTGAAGTCCCTGAAGATCGTGCCCGACTACGAGGCCCTTATGAAGGTTGAAGACCTGTCCGGTCAGAAGGTACTGATCGCGGTTGTAGGAGGAAGTTCCAAAGGTCTGGGAGCAGCCGGAATAGATAAGGACCAGGAGGTCGCTAGGTCAAAGGCCCTCTTGGAGAAGGCCAAGGCCGACGATATGAAGATCCTTGTCATGCACGTGGGAGGCCCAGGCAGGAGAGGGGCCCTTTCTGATCTGTTCATCTCCGCTGCGGTTCCCTTTGCTGATGCCCTCATAATCGTCGACAAGGACAACACCGACATGGACGGGCTTTTCTCCAAACTGGTGGAAGGAAAATCCATCGAGATCCTCTCCGCTGAGAACGTGAGAGGGACAAAGGAGCCTCTGGGGAGCGTCCTTTCCTCCTGGGGCGTGATCTAGGAGGAACCCTGTATGGAGTGGTTCTGGCCGGAGGGGTTCTATACCCTCCTTATGATAGGCGTCTTCGCCTTCGCCGCCTTCGTATGGGATATGCCCATAGCCGTGGCCATGGCCATGGCCGCTATCACCGGAGCTATCGCTGCCGGTGAGGGGCTCCCTCTGAGACACCTGGTAGAGGGGGAATTTGGATACGTCGACACCATACTGATAATAGCTACAGCCATGGTGTTCATGAAGGTCATTCAGAGGACGGGGCTTTTGGAGTCCATCGCGGCCTGGGTGATCCGTAAATTCAGAGGTTATCCGGTCCTCCTCAGCCTGGGGATTATGTTCATCATAATGGTTCCTGGCATGATAACTGGATCCTCCACCGCTGCTGTGTTGACCACAGGCGCCCTGGTCGCTCCGGTCCTGATGGAGCTAGGCGTCCCAATGTTGCAGACAGCGGCAGCGATATCCATGGGGGCTCTCTTTGGGATGATAGCGCCACCTATAAGCATCCCTGCCATGATAATAGGGGCTGGGGTTGATATTCCCTACGTCGGTTTCGGTTTTCCTCTTCTCATATGCACAGTGCCTTTAGCGGTGATCTGCTCCCTCTGGCTTATCTATCCCTACGTCAGAAAGCCCAGGGACGAGGTGTCCCTTGAGGCTCAACTGACTAAGATGAGCAGGGTTCCCATGAGCTTCCGGCTGTTTTTGCCCGTTATAGTTCTGGTGGTGCTTCTGGGAGGGGAGAGGATGCTGCCCCTTTATTGGCCGTCGCTCGGTATGCCACTCAGCTTTCTGTTGGCCTCCGCTTCTGGACTACTGTCCGGGGTTAGGTGGAATCCCATAGAGACCGTGACAGAGGCCATCGACGAGGCCCTGCCAGTCATGGGCATATTGATGGGAGTTGGGATGTTTATCCAGATAATGACCCTAACCGGGGTCAGAGGGTTCGTGGTCGTCTCAGCGTTGGCCCTTCCATCCTGGACCCTTTATCTAGGGATAGCGATATCGATGCCCTTGTTCGGAGCCGTCTCGTCCTTCGGATCGGCGTCGGTGCTGGGGGTTCCGTTCCTGATGGCCCTTCTTGGCCAGAACGAGATAGTGGTGGCCTCCGCTTTAAGCCTTGTGGCGTCCCTGGGTGACCTGATGCCCCCGACCGCTCTGGCAGGGATCTTCGCCGCCCAGGTCGTCGGAGAGAAGAACTACTTTAAGGTGCTTCGTCACTGTATGTTGCCGGCCCTGCTCACCGTTTGCTGGGGTATCGCGGTCATACTCATGGCCAAGCCGATAGCTAAGCTGATATTCTAGGAGGTTGCCTCGATGATGACGTTAATCTACAGAGGAATTGGCCTTTTTGTGGCAGCCTTCGTCCTCAGGTGTATGTTCAGGGAAAAATCTTTCTGGAAGCAGGTCACGGCGGCTATGGTCCTCATTCCCCTGATCCTGCGTATATTGTTGATAAAGTAGGGAGGGCTGACTGTGAGATCTTCCAGAGGAACTGCTTTGACCGCAGCGGCCCTTTGCGTCGCTGTAGCTTTGATATGTTTTGTCTCTGCCAGGAGTTTTTTGGCCATGAGGCTTCCCGATCCTGTCGCCCCTGCCCAGGGTTTTGAGAGGTACAACCTGTCCCACTGGTTCCCGGCCCTGAAGGGCAGTCCAGGGGACTCGGACGTGTATATACAGGACAGCGGGGTCCCTGGTGGGACGGTATTCATCATGGGAGGGACCCATCCCAACGAGCCCTCCGGCTACATGGCCGCTGTGATCTATTTAGAGAGAGCCAAGGTCACCAGGGGTAGGCTGATCGTCATGCCCTTCGCCAACGCCACAGCCATGGGGCATAACTCCCCTCAAGAGGCGTCCCCCCAGTACTTCAGCCTGGACGTCGACGGTGGAACCAGATGGTTTCGCTACGGGTCCAGGGCCACAAACCCGGTGTATCAGTGGCCTGCGCCGGATATCTACATCCATGCCCAATCGGGTCAGAAGCTGGACGGAGGCTCAAAGAGCAACCTTAACAGGGCCTATCCCGGGGTTCCCGACGACTCTCTGACTCAGCAGGTGGCATATGGGATCATCCAGTTACTCAACAAGGAGAAGGTAGATCTAGCCTTCGACCTGCACGAGGCCTCGCCGGAATATCCTGTGGTGAACGCCATAGTGGCCCACAACAGGGCGATGGAGCTGGCCGCAATGGTGTCGATGGAGCTTGAGATGGCCGGCATTCCCATGAGGCTTGAGCCGTCTCCGGTCAACTTTCGAGGTCTGAGCCACAGGGAGTGGGGGGATCACACCGACGCTCTGGCTATATTGATGGAGACAGGGAACCCCAGCCAAGGAAGGCTTAGGGGCAAGACTGATGCGGCTTTAGCCGTCACAGGCAAGGACAAAGCCTATCTCAAAGCTGCCTCCCTGGGGCGACTTTTCATTCCCTACGAGGGAGAGCAGACCCTGGATCTGAGGACGGCCAGACATGTCACGTCCATGAGGATGTTTATGGACATGCTTGGGGATGTTAAAGAAGGCGGAGACGTCGAGGTGGAGGGAATACCTTCCTTCGACGATATGATGGAAAGAGGCATAGGAGCTTTTCTGTCCCCGGTCGAGGACGATCGGTTCGACGGGAAGTAGCGAGAGACAGGGAGGGATTTTAGTGAGTAGACGTTTATCTGTTTTTGCTCTATCCGTGGCCATGGCTATATCGGCCACGGCGGCCTTTGGATCGGTCCATGAGCCAAAGGACGTGAAAGCGTCCAAGGGCATGGTGGCGGCCGCCAGCGCTCTAGCGGCTGAGGCAGGGTCTGAGATCCTCAAGAAGGGCGGCAACGCCGTCGACGCCGCCGTGGCTACAGGGCTGGCTCTGAACGTGGTCGAGTCCAACGCATCCGGCATAGGCGGCGGTGGGTTTATGGTCATCCGTCTTGCCGACACCGGCAAGGTCGTGGCTATAGACTACCGTGAGGAGGCCCCGGCTGCCTCGACCAAGGACATGTACGCCTCGGAGAAGGCCAAGACTGAGAAGCACAGCGTCTACGGCCCTCTCGCGATAGGCGTCCCTGGGACCTTGGCCGGCTATCAGATGGCCCTTGAGCAGTATGGGACCATGACCCTTGCGGAGGTAATGCAGCCAGCTCTCAAGCTTGCCGAGGAGGGATTTGTGTTGGCTCCCACCGTGGCCAAGGCGGTGGAGGACAACTTCGAGAACCTGTCAAAGTACACCAAAGAGGAGTCCAACCCGTTTCTCAAGGACGGCCTTCCCATAGAGGCGGGGCAGAAGGTGACCCAGCCCAATCTGGCAAAGGCCTTTAGGCTTATAGCCAAGGAAGGCATAGGAGCCTTCTACAACGGTCCTATCGGCCAGTCCATGGTGAGCAACATCCAGAAGCAGGGCGGGATCATGACCATGAACGACCTTCAGAGGTACAATCCGGTCCTTCGAGTCCCGGCAGAGGGAACCTACAGGGGGTACAGGATCTTCTCCATGTGTCCTCCCTCCTCCGGTGGGATTACCCTAGTCGAATCCCTCAACATTCTGGAGAACTTCCCACTCTCCGACTGGGGTCACAATTCTCCCAAGACCATCCACTATATGGCGGAGGCCTTTAGGATGGCCTTCTCCGACAGGGGCAATTTCCTTGGAGATCCATCTTTCCTGAACATTCCCTTCGGAATGCTCGAGTCCAAGAAGTACGCCAAGATGCTTGCGGACAGGATAGACGACGGTAAGGCCATGAAGGAGGTCCCTGCGACCGATCCCTCCGTCGACGAGCACTGGTCCACGACCCATTTCTCCGTGGCCGACGCGAGCGGGAACATAGTGTCGGTGACCCAGACGGTCAACTATTTCTTCGGGTCCTGTCTGATTGACCCAGAGTACGGCTTCGTCTACAACAACGAGATGGACGACTTCTCCAGTGACCCCAAGAGCGTAAACGCTCCTGAGCCAGGCAAGAGGCCCCTTTCGTCCATGAGCCCGACCATAGTGATAGATCCGAACGGCAAGCCCTTTATGTCGTTGGGAACCCCAGGAGCCTGGAGGATAATCACATCTGTGGCCCAGATCATGAGCAACGTCATAGACTTCGGTATGTCCATGGACGAGGCCATAGAGGCTCCTCGGTTCACCACGAGGGTTTTGGGGACAAAACCGGACGTCCTTCAGGTCGAGTCTCGCATACCTGAGGCCACTGTCGAGGCCCTTAAACTAAGAGGCCACGAGGTCAAGATCAGAGGGGACTACGATCTCTATTTCGGCGGAGCTCAGGGAATACTTTTCGACTCCGAGAGGGCACTTCTTGTAGGTGGAGCTGATTCCCGTAGGGATGGAGACGTTGTGGGATATTAAGACCGATTGGATGAAAAGAGGACGGCCTTGGCCGTCCTCTTTGTCGTTTCTCCTTAGATAACCTATAATCGATCTGAGGTTAGCTATCGGGGAGGGGTGTTTATGAAGGATATAGCCCAGTGTCTGGTCATGATAGTGGACGATTCCAGGGAGGATCTGGACGCTCTGGTTGATCTTCTGTCCCCTATGTGCAACGTGGCGGTGGCTCTAGATGGCCGATCCTCCTTGGTCGTCGCGGAAAAGGAGGTCCCTGACCTGTTTTTGGTCAACGCCATGATGTCCGGTATGTCCGGGTTCGATCTGTGTCGAATCCTTAAATCCTCCGATTGTCTGAGGCACGTGCCTGTGGTGTTCGCATCCGGTCAGTCGGACCTGACCAGCAGGCGTAAGGGGCTTTCCCTGGGTGCTGTGGACTACATCTCCAAACCCTTCGATCCCCTTGAGCTCAGGCTTAGGATAGAGTCCCACCTTCGCCTCAAGGTGGATAGGGAGTCACTGGAGATGAGAAACGATATGCTCGAGGAAGAGGTACTGAGGAGGACCGAGGACCTCCGTTACGCCATGGAGAGACTGTCCGTCAGCGAAGGGGAATTCCGTTCCTTGGCGGAGGGGCTTCCGGACGTGGTGTTTCGTATAGGAGGGGACGAGCGCTTTCGTTATGTCTCCGGCGCTCTTAGGTCGTTTATGGGCAAGGAGCCGAGCGAGTTGATAGGCAAGGACATGGATGAATCGGGCTTTTCCGGCCTTTTCCCCGGTATTGACACGTCATCCATGAGATCTCTGCTCAAGTCCGGTGAGGCGGTCTACGTCGAATCGCCCATCAAGATAAGGGGCGAATATAGAGGCATCGCCGAGATCAGAGTTGTTCCAGAGAGGGAGGGTGGGGCGGTTACCTCGGCCCTGGGTATAGTCAGGGACGTCTCCCATCAGAGGATTGCGGAGGAGAGGTACAGAGGGCTTTTCTCCACCATGAAGGACGGGCTCCTCGTGGTGGACATAGGCCCCTCCGACGACTTTAGAATACTGGACGTTAACCCAGCCTTTCTGTCCATGATATCCGAGGAGAGGCCGTCCAACGTCCAGGGCAGACCCATGCGGGATATTCTTCCATCCACGTCCCAGGCTTGGATAAGTGGGATTGGAAAGGTCGTTGCATCGGGGGAGCCTGTAACGGTAGAGGGCTATTCAGGCGAGATGGGACTCCACCTGGAGACGGTAGTATATCTGGCAGGACTTAACTCCTGTGTCTGCATAGTGAGGGACGTCACGGAAAACAGGGAGACCCAGGAGAAGCTGGCCGCCCAGGGCGAGTTCCTGGGATCTTTGGTGGAGAACATGCCGGTCGGGGTCTTTGCCAAGGATATATCAGCCGGAGGGGTTTACGTCATATGGAACTCTCGTATGACGGAGATAGTTGGCGTTTCCTGCGAGGACGCGTTGGGTGCCACCGAGTCGGACCTGTTCGAGCCTGATATAGCAGAAAAGCTGTTGGAGGACGGCAATGTCACCCTGAAAAGCAGATCGCCGATGCTCTTCGATTACAACAGGGTTTTTAGTGAGAAAGTGACTGAGGGAGAGCGCTACCTCAAGGTTATAAGGGTACCTCTATACGGAGAGGACGGATCTCCTTCGGTTTTGCTGGGAATGGTAGAGGATGTCACCGATCTGATCGTCACCAACGAAAGGCTTGAGAACTCCCTAAGGGATAAGGACATGCTTATACAGGAGGTCCACCACAGGGTTAAGAATAACCTCCAGGTGATGGCAAGCCTGATGAGCATCCAGGCCTCTAAGATCTCCGACCCAGCCTTGGCTGAGGTTCTTTACGAGAGCCGTAATAGGGTGATGGCGATAGCTTACGTTCACGAGCTTCTCTACCGAAGCGCGGACTTCTCCAGCCTCAAGGTCTCGGACTACCTTGGGGAACTTGTGGGAGCGTTGACCGCCACCTACGGCCTAGGCAGGGATATCAGGATAAACCTGGACGTGGACGAGACAGGGTTGCCGGTGGATAAGGCGGTTCCATGCGGTCTTATAGTGAGCGAATTGGTCACTAATTCCCTTAAACACGGTTTTGAAGGGAGATCAGGAGGCGTCATATCCGTGTCGGTTCACACGGTGGATAGCTTGGTGACAATGGAGGTGTCCGACGACGGGGTCGGGACCTTAAAGGATTTGGAGGCTGGGTCGGGGCTCGGGATGACCATAGTCCAGGGCCTGGTGAGACAGCTTAACGCTAAAATGAGGATATCCCAAAGTGGCGGCTTGAGTTTCAGGATAGAGTTTCCGGTGGAGGCTGATGATAGATGAGGTTTATTTCTTTTTCGGCCATTGTCTGTCTCTTGGGAGCAATACTTTTTCTGGTTCCATCCCATTTTACCGATCCTGTGGTAACGCTGGGAGTCGCCTACAGCGTCGCGCCGGAGTCGGTTATACCGGAAGGGAGGATGGTGTCGGCCATAAAGGCCTACGTGGACTGGCATAACGGCAAAGACGAAGGGTTTAGGTTCAGGCTTGTCCTAGAGAGATATCTGGATGACCCGAGCGAGGCCATATCGAGCCTTAGGAAAAAAGGTGCTCAGGTTGTGGTGGGCTTTCCGTTCTCGCAGCAGGCGATAGCCGCCAGAGATTCCGCTGAAAAACTTAAAATCCCTGTCCTGTCCACAGTCGCGTCCACCACGGAGCTTTCCGGGCTGGACGACTGGTTTTTCAGGGTCAAGGAGGATTTCGACCAGGAGACGTCACTGATGGCCTCTTTGATGGACTCTCTGGGGCTTGAGTCGGTCGTGGGGGTGTGGTCTGGGAACAACTATCCCTACGCTGTCGGATCGGTTAAGGAGGTAGTGTCCAAGTCCGATGCGGCCTTTACAGGCCTTTTCCACTTCCCCAAGGACTGTAGTTTTCTCGACGAGTACAGCTTCGAGGTCCCCGATGGGGTGTTGATCTACGCCGATCCATCGGTCTCGTACTGGGCGGTCCAGTACGTCACGTCTCTTTGGCCCCAGAGCGTAATTTTTGTGTCCCGTTGGAGCCTTCTGGAAAACCATCACCTGACCAATATCGCTGGGCTTGAGTTTTACTACACCGAGGCCTTCAACCCAACGGAGAAGGTCCATGGCGATTTCGCCGATTACTGGAGGTCGGTCACGTCTCAGGATTTTTCCCTTATGGTTAGGTACGGTTACTGTGCGATGGAATACCTTTCCTCCGTTTTCAGAGAGGGACCATCGCTGTCGGGACAGAGCCTGAGGAGCGTTATGTCCAAGCCAAGAGAGATACGTTCCTTGGGGTGGACTGTCAGGACCGATAAGTTTGGCGATGTGGTGTCAGATTCCAGGGTCTATCTTTTGAAGGATGCAGCCTTTAGGGAGGTGTCGCCTTGAGTGGTCGAACTAGTCTTAAGTCGATCCGAGACGGCTCCGTGCTGTTAGCCTTGGTGGTACTGATGATGCTCTGTCTGGCGATCTTTATGGTGTCCCTCCACCGATCAAAGGACCTGCACGATAAAAGGACCGATAGGGCGTTAGGTGAGTTGGCCCAGGAGATGGAGGACCGTCTATCCTTCACCGACGCTTTCTTGCGTTTTTCGTCGCTGGAGTTCATGGGCGATCCCGCCATGGGCAGCGTCAAGGTTAGGGATCTCGCTCTGTGTTCCCCGGAGGGAAAGGTCCTCGAGGTTTTTAAAGGTAACATCAATGCGGGGCTCGTTTTACCAAAGGGGCTGCTTTTGGGTGGATGGAAAGTCTCCTCCTTCCTGACCCAGCCCGCCTCTCCGAGGCTGGTGAAGTCGGTCATGAGGGACGGAAACTGGTTGGTCGCCGGTTTCGACAGTCAGATCTTTCTCGCTTCCCCCTTCTCCAAGTTTCAGGAGGGAGAGAATCTTGTACTGGTGAACATGGACGGAACGGTCATGGCGTCCTGGGGAGACGACAGAATAGCCCCGGAAGGGAGCTTTTTCCCTGTTCACTTGATGGGGGAGAGGCGGATTGATGGAGTCTGGGGTGGTCAGAGGATCGGGGTCCACTCGGTGCAGATTCGAGAGGGGCTGGCGTTGATGTTGCTTTGCCCTAGCGATATGATCGCGTTCCAGTCCGCGGAGAAGGCCCTGCTTTGGTCCTCGTTGTTTTTCTGCCTGATGGCCCCCCTGATCGGTCTTTTCTGGGTGGTCCTCTACAGGATCACCGGGAGTTTAGATCGGTCGGTCCAGACCGTCACCGACTTGGCGGAGAATATCTCAATAGAGAGCAACCCGGTTGAGTCGATACCCAGGCTTTTCTCCGCGATAGAGGCGTTCAAACAAGAAAGAGCCCCATTCCAGGAGCAGGGCAGGCTGTTGGGGGCTTTCGAGAAGATGCTTGAGGTGATCTCCGATCAGGGGGAAAACCTCACCGCCCTGTATCAGGAGGCCATAGCCATGGAGGCCCAGGTCAGGGAGAGCAACGACGAGCTGAAAATGGTCAGCGACAGGCTCGACAGTTTGATGAACCTATCCAGGGACGTTGGAGGGTCGTCCTCCCTGGACGGCACTATCGGCGCCATCGTCTCGAACCTGGAGGTCACTTTTTCATGCTCTTTCGTGGCGGTCATAGCCATGGAGGAGGACCTGCCGTTTGTATGGGGGAGCTCAGGGGAGCCTCCCTTTTCACTGGATCAGAGGTCTCTTATGGATATAGTCGCCCCCTTCGTCGACAGGGAAGACGAGATCGTCCAGCCTCTGGGACCTCATATGGTCAGGTTCATCGTCCCGGTCCGATTTATGGGGCGCCTTGTCGGTGTGGTGGTCCTGGTGCAGGACGAGAAAGTCAAAAACGGAGGCTCCATTCTGGAGGTTTTAAGACGGTTTGTCCTGCCTCTGGGGGGCCTTTTTCAGGCCCATAGCATGGTGAGAGAGGTTCGGAGGTCCTTCCACTACCTCGCAACAAGGATGCAGGGTCTCACCGAGTCGTACCACGAGGAGACGGGAAGCCACCTTATGAGGGTTGGCGAGTACTCCGCCTTTATAGCTCAGACTATGGGTATGCCCGACGAATACGTGGAGGACATAAGGATATACAGCCAGCTTCACGACATAGGTAAGCTAAGGATACCTTACAGGATATTGGCCAAACCCGGATCGCTCACCACCGATGAGTTTGCTGAAATCCGCAACCACACTCTCTACGCTGTGGACATCTTGGGGGACTCGGAGTGGCTGGAGATGGCTAGGCAGATCGCCATGACCCATCACGAGAAGTGGGATGGCTCTGGATACCCCAGAGGGCTTGTGGGGGATGATATCCCCATAAGCGGCAGGATAGTTGCCATAGCTGACATCTACGACGCCCTGAGGGATGCCAGGGGGTATAAACCCGCTTTCTCTCACGACGAAGCCTGCCACATAATACTCGAGGGCGATGGAAGGGTTCAGCCGGAGCACTTCGATCCAAGGCTGCTTAACATATTCAGGGAGAACCACCGAGTATTTGAGGCTATATACGATAAAATTAAGGAATGATATAAATTGATCAGCGTTTTAGTCACAGGTAGCAGGGGCAAGAGCACAGTGGTCAGGATGGTCCATCGTGCAATGGTCGGATGCGGGGTCAAAGCCTATGGCAGGATAACGGGGGTTATACCGAGGACTTTGACCCCGTCCGGCGAGGTTCCCATAGTCCGTTACTCAGGCGCCCATGTTGAGGAGATGAGGTGGTGGATAGGGTCGGTCCCTTCGGAGGCTCAGGGCATAGTCATGGAGAACAGCGCCGTGTCCCCTGAACTTCAGCCTCTCGCTGCTAGGTGGCTCCGTCCTTCGGTGTCGGTTATCACAAACGTCAGGCCGGATCATCAGGATATGTGGGGAGATGGAGAGGACAACGCGGCGATGGCGCTATGTCCCGGGATACCAGAGGGCGGTGTGGTCGTGGTGGGAAGCGAGGTGGCCGACAGTCCCCTGGCTATGGAACTGCTTTTCGAGCGAGGATGCGACGTCAAGGTGGCTCCAAAGCCGACAGGCGAGGTGTCCTATCGGTCCTACAACGAATCCTTGGCCCTGACGACCTGCGTCGCCCTTGGGATGGACCGGGAAAAATCGCTCCAGGCCATAAGGGGGATGGAGCCGGATATAGCCGATTTCTCGCTGCTTCGCACGGATGGTGGAGAGCTGGCTTTCGCCTTCTCCGCCAACGACTTGGTCACCACCGAGGAGCTGTTCAGGTCCCTCGGCTGGGAACAAGGGAGAGTCACGGTGCTGTTCAACCACAGAAGGGACAGACCGGAGAGGTTCAGGGTTTTTAGGCCTTGGCTGGACCGACCTGGTTGGGCGGACAGGATCGTGATCGGGGACAGGCCACTTTTTACCGGAAAATCTCGGTACGTGAATGTGGAGAACCATGAGGGCCTAAGGGAACTGGTGGACTCGGCCGGTTTGGTCTTCGGCTGCGGTAACGTGGTCTACGGGGCCCCTTTGGATCTCAAACTTTTTGGGGGATGGTAAGTTGAGCGAGGGTTTTTTGTGGCTTCTCGCCATAGGCGTGTTTGTCGGAATGGTCATATACGGTAGGACCGGGATATCTCCAGGCGGGGTTATAACCCCTGGGGTACTGGCCTTCTCCCTGGGAACGCCTCACAGGATAGTCGGGGCGGTCCTGGTAGCCACCGCAGTGTGGGGCTGCCTTGAGCTGGCCTCTAGGCTGTTTCCCCTCTACGGTAGGCAGAGGATCGCCCTGGCTATGTTGATGGCTTTGGCCCTTAGGATCGTCCTGGGGTTCTATATGGAGTCCTGGTCTCTGTGGCTGGGATGGGCCGTTCCGGGGCTTATGGCGGCGGACTTTCAGAGGCAGGGCCCTGTCGTCACTGTGGCTTTGGCCTTATCTGGAGCCCTGGTCTCGGCCATGGCCTTCAGCCTTGTCACGTCCTTTACGGGGGTGATCCCTTGACTTTCGACCTCAAAGGGTACAGACGGGCCCTGAAGAGGGCCAGGCTGTACAGGACGGGGCTTTCCCTGGCCCTGGCGATGGGACTTGCCCTGATATGGTGGATTGGAGGGGCGGCGCCTCTGTCCAAGGAACAGGGCAGGCTTTGGCTCAGCGTTAGAGAGGCCCAGACTCACGCTATGGAGTGGCGCAAAGCCAGGGGATCGTCCCTCTCCTCCGTGGACGATCCATGGGGATATGGCCTGATAGGACTGGAGTGGAGCCCACTGTCGACCACTTTAGGGAGCCTTCCATCCAAGAGGACCGCCTGCGATCCCTCCTGGGCCCTGGCCTCCCTCCGATGGTTCGGCGAGCTCGGGCTTGAGTCAGGGGATCCGGTTTTGGTGCTGTCGTCGTCGTCTTTCCCTGGGATGATGCTGAACGTCCTCATGGCGGCGGAATCGATGGGCTTGAACGTATCACTGATGGTCTCCCTGGGGTCTTCGACCTGGGGATGTAACGACCCTCTCTCTCCCTGGCCTGCTCTCTCGGAGGAGCTTAGGTCCTCTGGATTTCTGCGCACCAAGGCAATTGCCTACACGAAAGGCGGAGGAGGGGAGACAGGAGGTGGCATACCTCCGGAGGGACTGGCGATAATGGAGGCAGCTGCACTGTCAGAGGGGGTTGCGCTGCTGGACCTTCGATCCCAGAACGACGTAATCCGATGGAAGATGGACCTGATAGAGCGGCTGAGGCCCAAGGCGGTGGTATCGATCGGGGGCTCCAGCGCAAACATGGGGGACGATCCCATTGCCCTGTCCCTGCCCCCCGGGCCTCTCCGTCCCGGCAGAACCGACGGGGGAGATGGGGTTATCGGCCTGGCTCTGAGAGCCGGCTATCCGGTAATACACCTTCTGAACCTGAAAGACCTGTCCCTTCAGGAAGGTATACCTTTTGACTCTCCTCCATCCATGGGGGGAAGAGGTAGAAACGTCATCTACTCGCTGTTGGGACTGGCCTTTTGTTGGGTTCTACTGTCCTTTTTCAGGCGATTTAATCACATGGCTTAAAACTCTTGCGACCTAAATATTTCTAAATATCCAAACCTTGAAAACGCCCGTCCGAGCTATATCGCCTCGGACGGGCGTTTCGTTTTTTTTGACGTCAATTTCCGCCTTTTACGCTGTCAGAGCCCCGGTTTTGTTCTCAGATAAAGCGTGATTGCGTTGACTTACCAGGGGTAATGAGGCTAATCTACAGGGTAAAGGGTGTCTTTTTTATATTTCTTTTGGGAGGTTCTTCGTCATGAAAAAGTTTCTTATGTTGTTAGCTCTGATCTTCTCGATGGGTCTGTCCGCCGCATCGGTGGAGGCCTCGGTCACCGGGGATAAGCCTGTGAAGGGAGAGGAGCCCCTTCTCATCACCAACGCAGGTCAGGGTCCTGGCGGAAAGATGGGCCGTCTTTTGGTCGCTCGCTCCAAGGCGGTCCAGAATATGACCTACAACGCCGAGCCCTCCGCCGACGACCTCAAGTCGGGAGGTTATAAGATGGTCCTGGTGGTGATCGGTTCGTCCGCAAAGGGCCTCGGTGCTTCCGGCATCACCATAGACGACGAGATAGCAAGGCTTGCGACCCTTATGGAGGCCTGCAAGAAGGACGGCATACCGGTCATAGCTGCCCACATAGAGGGCCAGGCCAGGAGAGGCAAGCCCGGAAGCGCCGATGAGCGGTCCATAGAGGCCATAGCTCCCTACGCTCAGGGGTTCATAGTCAAGTCCGACAGCAACAGCGACGGTCTTTTCACCGAGTGGGCTAAGAAGAACGG
This sequence comes from uncultured Synergistaceae bacterium, assembly GCA_964395085.1. Classification (GTDB taxonomy): domain Bacteria; phylum Synergistota; class Synergistia; order Synergistales; family Dethiosulfovibrionaceae; genus Dethiosulfovibrio. The sequence continues at coordinate 6,951 of CAYNAN010000040.1, read as the reverse complement.
GGCTCCTCTTACGGTCATAGACGAGACTATCGATCTGGTCCAGGTCGTAAAAGACATGTACGCTCGGTAGGAGGAAGCTACTTTGTCGATGTACCTGGAGACCTCCATCGTCCTAGCGGTCATGGCGGTCGTCTTCGCTCTCTGTAGCTGGAAGCTCAAGTCTCCCGAGATATCCATGGTTATAACCGCCATGGCCGGGGCTCTGGCCGGTGGGCTGTGGTTCCCGGTGAGGCTTCTCGTGGAGGGGACCTTCACCTATTTTGACGTCGGTCTAATCTTCGTGACAGCGTCGGTGTTCATCAACGTCTACTCCGCCACAGGGGCCATGAACGCCCTGGTGCGTAAGATGGTGGACAGGTTCTACCACAGAAAATGGGTCCTCTTCTCCATCCTGGCTGTGATAATGCTGATCCCAGGGGCCCTCACAGGGGCTGGCAGTGTGTCCATGTTCGTGGTCGGAGGGATGATCGCCACGGTGCTGCGCTATATGGGCATAACCTCGGTTCGAACCACGTCGTTTATCTACGTGATGTCCATGCTTGCCGCTGTGGCCCCGCCCATAAACCTCTGGGCCATGCTCATGGCGGCTCAGGCCAACATGCCATATGTCGGCTTTTCCCTTCCTCTGGCGGCACCGATAGCGGTTATCACGGTATTCACCGTGGCCTATCTGCTAAGAGGCGGCGAGCCTGAGCCGAAGGAGAAAATCCTGCGTGAGCTGCCTCAGCCTCCTGAGGGTATGAACTGGTTCAGGATACTGGCGCCGATGGTCACGTTTTTGGTCATAATTCTCCTGTCTAAGTACGCGGCCTTCTACGTTCCGACGGTGGGATTGCCTCTTAACTTCCTTATCTCCGCCGGAGTAGCTGTCCTGTGTTCGCCAATCCGTCGCTCCCTTGGCGAGTGGTATCGAACTATCCTCGACACTATGGAGCAGGTATTCCCCCTCCTCGCCACCGTTATCAGCGTAGGGGTCCTGGTCAACATAATGACCGCCACAGGGGTCAGAGGCCTTATCGCCATAACCTTCGTCACCCTTCCGACCGCGTTCATATACCTGACCGCCCTCTTCGTCTTGCCTATGGCACAGGGATCCCTGAGCTACGGCAGCGCCATAATACTCGGGACTCCCATGATATTCCTGTTTAACTCGGTTGGGTTCAACGTCACCATAGTTGCCACAGCTCTCAGCCTGATGTTTCCCCTGGGGGACTGCCTTCCTCCGTCGAGGATCTCCGGCAGGGTAGCCATAGAGGTCTCGGGATACGAGGGAAGCTACATGTCCTTCCTCAAGGCGGTGTTGGTCCCAGGGCTGTTCATGGGATTGGTCGCTCTGGCGATGCTGATGAAGGCCAACTGGTTCAGCTTTTTGGTCATAAGGTAAGGAGAGAGATCATGCTTCCCTTTTTGAATTCGGTGATTCATCACATATACTACGTTATAGTGGCGTTCTTTGGATTTTTGCTCCTCAGAAACCTGTTTTTTAGAAAGACCAGGACGAGCCTGATCTACGACGTGGTTTACGCCTATACCCTGATACCCTTCGTTCTAAGGGTATTGAAGATAAAGTAGGAGGACGTTCATGAGCAAAGACGAAAAAGGGTTCTCCTCTACAGTGACAAAAAAACTGATAGTCCTGGCCCTGGTGGGATTGGTCGCTTTTATGGGCTCAAGGGAGTTTTTAGAGCTTCGAGACTACAAGGAGGCGGTGGTGGTCTCACCATCCTTCACCAAGAGGGTGATGCTAAGCGACTATTTCGACGGCATAAAGGGGACCGGTGTGGACACGCCGGTGTACCTTTTCGACTCAGGTGTACCGGGGGGAACTCTGGTGTTTTTGGGAGGAACCCATCCTTACGAGCCTGCGACCATGTTGGCGGCCTATGTCGCCATGGAGAACATCTCGGTCACAAAGGGCAGGGTCTTTATAATCCCCCACACCAACATGAGCGCCTCCAAGGTGGGCATGTTGGGCAACGCTTACCCGAAGTTTCTGCACGTCCAGACCGAGAACGGTCCTAGAGCCTACAGGATAGGCGACAGGTCCACCGATCCACTGGATCAGTGGCCCGACCCGTTCACCTACGTCCACTATCCATCGAAGCAGAACCTGGCCTACACCGACGCGAGGAACCTTAACAGGACCTATCCTGGCCGTCCCGACGGAAACCTGACCGAAAGACTGGCTTACGCCGTTATGGAGCTGGTGAGGCAGGAAAAGGCCGACCTCTACTGCGATACACACGAGGCATCTCTCATGTACCCCGTCGTCAGTACCTACGTTGCTCACGATAGGGCGCTGGACGTGGCGATGATGGCGGCGATGCAGCTCAGCGCTTCGACCTTCCCGATGAAGTGTGAGGCTAGCCCCAAGAGCCTGAGGGGCCTGTCCCACAGGGAAGTAGGCGATTTTTCGCCGGTTCCCGATGGGGGATACGATGGAGTGCTGGCGGTACTGATGGAGACCATGGAACCCTTTATAGACAGGGTCGCCGGAAAGATCACCGAGGAGCTGATGATGGAGGGTAAGGACGAGTTTCTCCAGACCGCTTCGGAACACGGCCTCCTCTACTGTGTCCCGGAATACGACATAGAGTTCGGCGGTCCAATGAGGTACAGGGTCGGAAGACACCTTTCCTCCATAGCCGAGCTTGTCCGTCAGATGAACGACTTCTTCCCAGAAAAGGAGATTCAGTTGACCTGGCCCGAGTTTGACGGCCTTATGTCGAACGATATAGGCCACTATCTGCACGACCCCGATAAGGCCGATAGCTCCAGGGTCTTCTGGAACTGACGCAGAACCACATCCGAAGGGGGTGGTTTAAACCGGCGACGAGGCGAGAAGCGACACATCATCTATATTAAAAGGAGTGTGAGCGATGAGAAAGCGAGTTGCGTTATCCCTTAGCATGGCCCTGTGTCTGGTGTCCCTGTTGGCTTTATCGGCCTCGGCCTGCACCATAGTTGCGGTTGGCAAGAAGGCCACGGTGAACGGGACCTCCATAGTGACCCACAACGACGATTCGACCACGGCGAACTTTAAGCTTTGGATTATCGAGGAGAAGGATTGGCCCGAAGGATCGGTCCGTAAGCTGGTCATGAACGACCACGGATACGAGCCGGGAGAGGTGATGGGAGAGATGCCTCAGGCAAAACACACCTATCGCTACTTCAAGAGCCGCTATTCCTTCATGAACGAGATGGGCGTCGCCATGGGCGAGTCCACCTTCGGGACCGACAATCCAGAGAGAAAACAGGATCTGGTCAAGGACAGCGACGGCATAATCGATTGCTGGCTGGCTCAGGACATAGCCCTGGAGAGGGCCGCCACAGCCCGCGAGGCGGTCAGGATTATGGGAGACCTGGTGGAGGAGTTCGGTTGGGCCGGAGACGGTGAGACCATCAACATCACCGACGGAGACGAGGTCTGGATAGCCGAGTTCTACGGTCGTGACGTATGGTGCGCCGTACGTATGCCCGACGATATGTTCTTCGTGGCGGCCAACAGGGCCAGGCTTAGGGGGATAGACCTCACCGATAAGGAGAACGTCATGCATTCTCCTAACATCGTGTCCTACGGCGTCAACAAGGGCTGGATAAAGACCAGCGACGTCAACTGGAAGAGCTTCGATCCCGCTGAGGTCTACGCTCCCCATCACGACAGGCTTTACTCCACCAGAAGGGTATGGAGGGCCGAAGAGCTGGTCGCCCCCTCTCTTAAGCAGAGCCCGAGCGAGCACAATTATCCCCTGTTCGTGAAGCCCGACAAGAAGCTCTCCACCTGGGACGTCTTCAAGATAAAGGGAGACTACTACCAGGGTACGCCCTATGACCTAACTCAGGGCCCGGCCGCTGGCCCATGGGGCAACCCGATCAGGATAGCCAACAAGGGCAACGGAGACTGGGAGAGGTCCATAAACATGCACAGGACCTGCTACGTCCATATCGGCGAGGTGGATCCCAAGCTTCCCGCTCCCATAAAGGGCATCAGCTGGTTTGGCTACGGAGCTCCCGACACCACCTATCTGACTCCCCTTTGGCCGATCATGGACAAGCTTCCCGGCTTCTACGAGGTGGGCTCCAGGTTTGAGGACTTCAGCCGCGACTCGGGCTGGTGGGTCAACACCTACGTCCAGGAGATGGCGACGCTCCGTTACAACGAGGCCATCAAGGAGATATACGACTTCAGAGACTCCAAGATGAAGCAGCAGTTCACCCAGACCTACATGGTCCAAAAGGACGCAGCTAAGCTCTGGAACCAGGGTAAAAAGCGTCAGGCCATCGACGTTCTGTCCCGCTTCTCCTTCGATCAGGCTGTAGCATGGAACGGCGCCTGGCTGAAGCTGGGTGATCACCTTCTCGGCAACTACGCCCTGGGCTACAGAAACTTCTCGACCACCGGCTATCCCCAGTGGTGGAACGATTTCATAGGCTATGGCCCTCTGGAGAGGTAGTTTCCCTCCCGTCGATATAGCCGCTAAAAGGGCCCCCCGAAAGGGGGGCCCTTTGTGGCTTGTCGCTTTGGCTTGTACGCTTATTCTGGGAGTCCCCTCGCTCTCTCTCTCTGTTGAGAGGCCGTCGGCCCACTCCATCATGGAAAACTATATCGATGTCCTATCGCGGGACGTTGGGTTTAAGCTGATAGGGGAGGAGTTCACCCCTATAACCACCACCTTGGGACACATCAAGGACAAGGAGATGGCCCTTGATCCTCGCTTTGCCGTGATCATGTCGAATTTTTTTAATCGGATTGGTTTGGTCTCCGGAGACGCCGTTGCCATAGGGGCCAGTGGCTCCTTCCCCGGTCTGCTGCTGGCGGTCCTGGCCGCCTGTGAGTCGATGGAGCTTCGGCCTCTTCTCATCTGCTCCTTAGGGTCGTCCATGTACGGGGCCAATAGGCCAGGGGCCACTATCGTGGACATGGTGAGATGCCTCTATCCACCGTCCAAGGTTGACTCGGTGTTCCTCGGCTTCTCCCTTGGAGGAGGTGGCGACAGGGGCGACGGGGCCCTCTTTCCCGAATGGGAAGGGGCCCTTATGGACGAGGCCAGGAGGCTCGGGGGACGGCTGATAATGGAGAAGGACCTCTCCAGCAGCGTTTTCCGTCGGATGGAGCTCTACGTTGAGGCCGCCGGCGAGAGGGGCATCGGATGTTTCGTGGGAGTCGGAGGGGCCGCCGTGACCTTCGGTGTCGGAGATGCGGCGGCGGCTTTCCCAAACGGGATCACAGAGAAGCCCTTCGATGGCATGCCGAAGGAGGGACTCCTCAGTGGGTTTCTAAAAAAAGGGGTCCCGGTGATCCACCTCCTCTGCGTCAGATCGCTTCTGGACGGGGCTTGATGGCTGCGTTCAGGGCTACCCCTGCCACTATGATTCCGGCGCTGAGGGCCTGTATCATGGATATCCTCTCCCCTAAAAAGATGGCCGCCAGCGCTATGGTCATGGCAGGGGAGAGGTTTATGAAGGCGGCGGTCCTGTTGGCCCCTATCTTTTTCACCGAGACCTGCTGGAGCAGATAGGCCACGCAGGAGGCCAACACAGCCAGATATACCAGCGATGCCCAGCCTCTCGACGTTATGGCGGAAAACGTCGAGTAGGTCATCTCAGTTGCGGCGAGGGGCAGAGCCAGCAACGCGGCGAATATCATGCCGTAGCCCGTCACCACCAGAGGGGAGTATCGAAATGCCACCTTCTTGGCTATAACCGTGTAGGACGCCGCGCAGAGGGCCGCTAATACCTCATATAAATCCCCTTTGTTGAACTCCATGGTCTTAAGCACCGAGATATCCCCCCCTGTCAGCAGGAGAACCACCCCGAATAGGGCTAGGGCTATCGCACCAAGCCTCTTTATCTCAAGGGGCTCGCTGGCAAATATAGCGGCCAGAAGAGCGGTCAAAAACGGGGTTATGGCGAAGATGATGGACGCGTTCATCACAGAGGTATACTTGAGGGCCAGAAAGAAAAAAATGTTGTTTCCGAACATCCCGGTCAGGCCTATGGCGAACAGAGGCAACGAGTCTTTCATCCCCACCTTCCACCTTCCGGGCTCGAAGAGCATCATCGCCGGTATCATTATGGCCGACGCCGCCATATAGCGCAGTAGCAGGAGGCTGGAGGGGGTCAGGTCGGTCACGGCGAACTTTCCCGCTATGTAGGTGCCCGACCAGAGGGCTATGGTTATCGTCATGGGAACGTACTCCATTCCCGGAAGCTCTGATCTCATTTTGTGATGTCTCCTTTGGTATCGTTTTTTTGGATACTTTCTCTCGCTGGAGTATATCCTATTTTCGTCATGCTATAATAGCCCCGAGAGGTATATATCACGTTCAAGGGGGAGATCTAAGTGAGCGAAAAAACCATGGCCGGTTTGGCCGAGGCCTTTGCAGGGGAATCACAGGCAAACAGGAAATACCTTTTCTACTCCGAGGTAGCGGATAAAGAGGGTTATACGTCGGTCGCCAAGCTGTTCAGAGCCGCTGCCGCCGCCGAGACCCTTCACGCTAAGATGCACTACCGTAACATGGGAAAGATCAAGGACACAGAGGCTAACCTCAAAGACGCCCTTGAGGGGGAGGTCTACGAGTACACCGAGATGTACCCCGCTTTCATCGCCAACGCCGAGGCGGAGGGAGAGAAGAGGGCTCTCACAGGCTTTAACATGGCCAACGAGGTGGAGAAGGTTCACGCGGCCCTCTATAGAAAGGCTCTTGAGCATCTGGCTGACAAGACACCGGTGGATTACTATCTCTGCACGGTGTGTGGACACATAGAGGAGAACTCAGCTCCCGAGAAGTGCCCAGTCTGTGGCGCAGGATCCAAGTCCTATCAGTTGGTGGAGTAAAGGTAAAGATATTGGGAAGGTCCCTAAGGGCCTTCCCTTTTTAGAGGGGAAGTGGATTAACTTATGAGGAAACTGGCTGTTATATTCACCGGAGGCACCATAGCCAGCGC